>DKKP01000443.1 GCA_002455335.1 Anaerolineales bacterium UBA6663
CGCCGACCCCGACGCCGACGCCGACGAACACCAACACGCCTGTGCCGCCGGGCGGCCCGAGCGCGACGCCGACCGCGACGACGACCTTGACGCCCTCGGCCACGCCGACCGACGTCTGCAACCCGCAGGCAGTCAGCGTGCTGGCCTCGACGATCACGTTCGTCGACAACCAGTACACGGCCTGGTCCGACGACACAGACACCCTTGTCGTGCAGGTGACGCTGCGCAATTGCGCCAACCAGACGCTCAGCGGCCGCTCGGTCACGCTGGCTTCGTCACGCGGCGCAACCGACACGATCGCCTACAGCGGCGAGGTCGCCGCGGGTGTCTACGAGTTCACGGTGCGCTCGACGTCGCTTGGCTCGAACATCGATCTGACCGCGACCACGATCCTGAGCCCGTCGAACCCGGTGCCCGTGGCGATCACGACCACGACGCCCAAGGCCCAGTTCGTGTGCGTCTCGGGCTTCGCCGATATCGCCACAAACCCGCAGAGCGTCCAGTTCCTGTTCTCGAACCCGCCCGACGTGTCGCAGAGCGCGCCGCAGCCGGCGATCGAGCGCTACCTGCGCGACCTGATCGTGACCTGGCCGGCGAACGGCACGCGGTTGATGCAGACCATCAGCCTGCGCAACTCGGCCAACATCATCTGGTCGGCGACGTCGCCGTCGAGCCCGCTCAGCCTGGGGTTGGCGGATTGGACCGGCACGTATCGAAACATCGCGCCGGGCACGATCCAGCCGATGCAGCTGCGCTTCAACTTCAACGTGGCAGGCACGGGCACGTATACCGTTCAGACCGTCTGGGATAACGGCGCCGGCGGCGGCGCCTGCACAGCCGCGTCGGTCTCCGTGACGCCATAGCCGAGAGGATCGTATCGATGGCACACCGTACAGGTTCCCCGTTCGTACCCGGCAGCTCGATCGATCAGCTGTGGCGTCGGATCTCGCATGACGGCCGTCAACAGGGTCAGGCTGTCGTGATCATGGCCGGCGCGTCGTTCGTCCTCATCCTCCTCATGGGGTTGATGATCGACTTCGGCGTGCTGATCATCAACCAGGCCTATCTGCGGCGCGCTGTCGACTCGGCCGCGATCGCCGCAGCCACCCAGATCCGCGAAGGGCAGGATTTCGAGAAGGTGGGGCGGTTCGCCGTCGACTACATCCGCTTCAACCTCGACAAAGATCTCAGCCTCGTCGAGCGCGTGCAGGTCGACCAATGCCAGCCCGGCAGCGCCACCACGACCAATCGCTTCATTTTCGAACACACGGCGACCTCGACCATCGACGGTCCGGCGACCACGGCCAATGACGCGATCTCGTCCAACCTTTGCGCCGGCAACGACATGATCCCGCGCAAGCAGCTCCGGGTCGAAGGCACGCTGACCGTGCGCTTCTTCTTCATGCCGATCATCGGCTTTCAGAGCACCGAGCTCAAGACCAACGCGGTTTCCGAGGCGGCCTCGATCGACCTGGTGCTGGTCTTCAACACCAACGAGCTCTTCGCCCAGACGACCGACCTTGGCTGCGGCATCGATCCGTTCACGGGAAACGACCGCTGCTACAACGCGGCCTTCGATCCCGACGCCGGGACGCACACCGACCCGGTCAGCGGCTCCACATACAACGGCTGCAACGCCACGGCGGGGCCTGAAGCCGGGAAGAGCCCCGAAGACAGCACGGGCAAGTGCCGGCCGCTCTGGGACGCCAAGCAGGCCGCCAAACGCCTGGTCGACACGATGTACAACGGCTACGATCGCGTCGCCGTGGTCGGTTACGACTTCCAGGCCACGATCCACTCCGGCCTGACAGCCAACCTTGGCCAGCGCGCCACGGCCTCGACCGACTCGACGGGTGTCTACGGCACGATCGACTCGCTGACGCTGCTCGACAGCGCCTCGGGCTCGTTGCTCGGCAACCCGGCGTTCAAGTTCAACCCGCTGAACGTCTTGTGCAACAGCAACAGCACAAACCCCATGATCCCGGCGGGCTGCCCGTCGACGGCGCCGAACCCGGCCTACTCGACCTCGGGCCAGTGCATCGGTTGCGGCATCCGGGTGGCCGCGAACATCCTCAAGGCAAGCGGCCGCCCAGAGGCGCTGTGGGTGATCGTCTTCCTCTCGGACGGCGTGGTCAAGAACTCGGACGTCCCGGATATCTACACCGGCGCGACGGGTCTGGCGGCCTCGGGCCTCAACGTGAGCTTCCAAAACGGCTTTTGCCCGGGCAATCTTGGCTCAGGTATGTGGAACAAACCCGAGTGCCAGATGCCTGGCTACGATCAAAACAACGACGGTGACTACACCGACACCTACACCGACGGCGCGTTCACGCCCCGCGAGTGGGAGGTCCGTAACCCGGATCTGCGGCTCTGTGGCCCCTACCACACGGCAGCGGATGGTGGACAAAGCCTTTGCCCCCCCGGCGCGTTGTGGGTCGGGGATAGCGGCATCGCGACAGCGGCCTCGGTATCGCCGGCGCCCAAGTCGCTGACCATCAACGACGGCACAGGCACGGCCGTGTACGCGTACGACGCCGTCGACTACGCCAAAGACATGATCGATTTCGCCGCTCTGACGATCGCGTGCAACCCCGGCCAGGGCGCCTGCGCCGCAGGCGGCACGTGGCCGTGGAACGCGGCAAACGAATACAACAATTCCGAGCGCCAGATCGGCGGCAACATCGTCATCTACGCCATCGGCTTTGGTGAGGCCGTCGGCATCCCACCACGCATCGGCGAGAACGTGCTGCGCTATATGGCGGCCGTGGGCGACGACGGCGATCGCAACACCGACGCCTGCCGCGATCAGGCGGCTGCGCCGCTGAGCAGTTGCGGCAACTACTATTACGCCCCCGACGCCGGTTCACTCGGACCTGTGTTCGAGGATATTGCGTCGAAGCTGTACACGCGCCTGACGCGCTAGGCAGAGAAAGGCACCACCGATGTCATTCCACCGATTGCGCGACGCCAAGATCAAGGGCCAGGGCCTGCTCGAGTTCGCCCTGATCACGCCGCTGTTGCTGGCGCTGATCTTCGGCATCATCGAATTCTCGCGAATCTTCGCGGCCTGGCTGGCTGTTCAAAACGCGGCCCGCTATGGCGTGCGTTATGCCATCACGGGCGGCTTCCGCGACGATAATGTCCAGGCCAACCGCGATTACTGCTATGAGGCGCTTCAGTTCTATCTGAGCCACGACGCCGATGCCATCGGGCCGGGTACAGGCCTTGTGCCCAATGCCAGCGAAGACACCGCCTACAACGCCGTGATCGGCGCCAATGACGAGGCCTACGACTGCGAGATCCCGCGGGCCGTCACGGATGGCGAGGACAAGACCTCGGCGCTGCAGAACTACGCCCGCCTGCGCTCGATCTATGATGAGACGCTGGCCGGTGCGCTTGTCACCCAGACCCAGCTGACCGACACCATCTCGGGCACGCTCGTCACTGGCCTGGCCGGCGCGCTGGTCAACGCCGACATCAACGTCAGCAAAGACTATCGGGCATCGCTGAGTTCGCCTGCCGTGGGCACTTACACCGTGCAGCCCGGCCTGTACGGCGACCCGTCTTCGCCAGGCTATCTCGACATCACGATCTGCAATTCGGCCAGCGAGTACGACGAGACCCTTGTCTACCCGCCGTCGGATCAAACCCCGGGCGATGGGCCGGATGCGTATCCCCGCCGCTGTCTGCACCGCACCACGGCCGGCACAGCCGTGTACATGGATCACCCGGGCGACCCGGGCCAATCGGTCGTGGTCGAGGTGACGTATCAACACCCGATCATCACGCCGTTCCTCAACGCCGTCTGGCCCAAGATCCGGCTGACCGCGCGCCGCGAGGGCGTGGTCGAGTCGTTCCGCAAGTCGCGTGAGGTGGTGCTGCCCGGCGGCCCGAACGCCTGCCCGAACTGCGTCTTTGTCCCGCCGACTTCGACCAAGACCTCGACGCCGACGCCGACCGAGACCGCGACGGAGACCCTGACGCCAACGCCCAGCCACACGCCGACCATCACGCCGACCCCGACGCCGTTCCCGTGCGCGGGCGATGGCGTGATCTATGAGGCCTTTGGCGGCACGGCCTTCGGCGCCGCGATCAGCGGCACCTCGGTCACGAACCTGACGAGTCACGCCTCGTTCCCGAACTCGCCCGTGCTGCGGACCAGCTTCTCGTCGGCCGCAGCCCCGACTAACCGCGACGACAACTTCGGCGGTCGGCTGCGCGCGATCCTGTGCGTGCCGATGCCCGGCCAGCACACCTTCTGGATCGCGTCTGACGACAGTAGCTCGTTCCGGATGTCGAGTTACCTTGGGACAGACCTGGCCAGCATCCGCTCGAACGCCTATGTGAGCGCGCTGAGCCTGAGCGAGTACGCCTCGGTCTCTGGCTATACAAACGTCAACGAGTGGAACAAGTACGGCTCACAGCAATCCTCGGCGCTGACCCTGCAGGCCGGGTATTACTACATCGAAGCGCTCTACAAGGAGGGCACGGGCGACGATAACCTCTCGTTGGGCTGGCGCATGCCCTCGGAGAGCTTCTCGTACCCGAGCGCCGTGATCCCGCAGACCTACCTGTACCTGATCAACGGCTTCCCGACCGCCACGCCGACGGCCACGGCGACCCCGACGCGCACGCCGACGTGGACGCGCACGCCGACCAACACGCCAACGATCACGCGGACCCCGACGATCACGCGCACACCGACCATCACGCTCACGCCGTCGCTGACACCCACGCGCACGATCACGCCGACGCCATCGCGCACGCCCACGCGCACGCTGACGCCGACGATCACGAACACGCCGACCCGCACGGCGACCCGCACCGTGACGCCGACGCGCACGATCACGTTGACGCCGTCAAACACGCCCACGCGCACGATCACGCCGACGCCGACGCGCACTTTCACGGCGACTGCGACGTTCACGCCTTCGCGTACGCCGACGATCACGTTCACGCCGTCGCGCACGCCGACGCGCACGGTCACCCCGACCTCGACGTTCACGCCGACTCGGACAGTGACGCGGACGCCAACAGCGACGCAGAACATCACAAACACGCCGACGCGGACGGCCACGCCGTCACGCACGCCGACCGTGACGCCGCAGATCTGCCCGTACCCGGATGGCTCGCCGGCCGCCACCCTGTACTGCACCGGCGGCTATCTGAACACGCCGTCGCCGTAGCTCTCACACCTCCCGAGCCCGACCTGAACGCCAGGTCGGGCTCGGGCCGTTTTCGACATGCGCACACTGAGCGCACAACTCGCCCACGGCATCCGCTCGAACACCTGGCCCCTGTGGGCGCTCGTGGCAACCGGATCGATGGTCGGGCTCGGTACGGCCGGGTTCGGTCGTCTCCTCATCTTTCCCGGCACAACCCTGGCGTTCGCCCTGGCTGCCTATCTGCTCCTGCGTGCCCCTTCGACCGGACTGTCCTCCTCCGGCCGCAGGATGTGGGCGGCCGCGGCCCTTTCGGCGGCCGTGGCTGAATTGCTCTGGCTCATCCAACCCATGGCTCAAAGCCCAGCTGTGACTCTGGCCGATGTGCTGGCATTGAGCGCCGTGCTCCTGGCCGAGGGCGGCCTGATCCGGCAAAGCTGGGGGCCGGGTGAGCGCTTTGGCCGCCTCCGCACGATCCTGGATGTGGTGGTGCTGGCGGGTGTCGGTGTGACGTTGGGGTGGCGGGCGCTGCTGGCTCCCTTGTGGGTTGGCCTTGCTACGGCTCCGGGGCTGACGCTCTGGCTTGTGGCCACGGCCACACTGGCCCTGACCTTGCTGGTCAGCCTGCTTGTCGCCGGCGTCCTCCAGGCCGGCCGGCCCCGGGCGCTGGGCTGGGCGGCCCCCGCGCTTCTCCTGTTGGCAATCGCCGATCTCGGACTGACCGTGGTCGATCAGCGTGCCCCCATCGCAGCCGCCGACCTGGCGCTGCTACGCTGGGGCTCAGCCGCGTTCTTTGTGCTCGAGGCATTACATTCGACGTTCGCGCCGCTCCGTGGCCTTGTGCTGCCTGTCACGGTGCGGCGGACGATCGTCGCCCTCGTCCGTCGCTATGCGCCGCTTGTGGCTGTGCTGACGCTTCTGGGCTTTGTGATCGTCGCCTGGCGTGCCAGCGGCCAACCCGATCTCGCAAGCGTGACAGTCGCCTGCGCCCTGGCGCTCGTCTTCGTTGCACGCCAGGGCGTTGCAGCCGGTGAGCACGATCTGCGAGGCTATGCCCAGCTTGTGGAAGGCGCCGGCGACCCGGCGTTTATCTGCGACCTGAACGGACGGATCCGACTCGCGAACCCGGCGCTGATGCGCGCGCTTGGGCTGCACGATCTGCAGCACGTGGTCGGTAGTTCGCTGTTCGACTGGATCCAACGCGCCGGCCGCCCGCTGACGTTGGCCCGGCCGATCGGCGGCTTTACGCCCCTTGTGCTCGAGGCCGGTTGGAGCGGCGAAGTCAGGCTACAGCGGCGCGTTGAACGCCCAGGCGACGAAGCGACTAGCGACTTCTCATTGATTCTGCGACCGATCGACGCCGATCCGCCGTTGTTGGCCGGCACGGCGCACGACCTTGCGCCGCAGAAGCGGCAGCAGGCCGAGCTTCAATCGGCCGTAACCCGCGCTGCCACGGCCCAGGCCGAGCTGGCGGCGCTCAACCGCGATCTCGAGCGACGGGTTGTCGAGAAGACCCGGGTGTTGAGCGAGGCGCTCGATCAACTTGCGGCCCAGAACGCACAGCTGCAGAAACTCGACGAGTTGAAGTCCGATTTCGTCTCGCTTGTCTCACACGAACTGCGCGCGCCGTTGACCAACCTCAACGGCGGGCTTGAACTCGTTCTGGCACGCGGCCAACTGGCGCCGACGACACGCGATCATCTGGCGCTGGTTCAGGCCGAGGTCCGCCGGCTGACCGGCTTTGTCGAGACCATCCTCGATCTCTCGGCGCTCGAGGCCGGTAGGCTGCGCCTCAACCCGGCGCCGCTTGACCTCGCGGATGTGGCAGCGCGCGTTCGCCATGCTTTCGCCGGGCAGCCGGCAGCCGACCGACTCCGGCTTGCGCTCGACCCCGGGCTGCCGGCTGTGCTGGCCGACGACCGTGCCCTGGCCAGCGTGTTCTTTCATTTGATCGACAACGCGCAGAAGTACGCGCCGACTGGCGCGATCACGGTGAGCGCTGCACTGCACGCGTCGGGCCGGGTGCGGGTCATCGTTCGCGATGAAGGTCCGGGCATCCCGCACGAGCAACGAGCAACGGCGTTCGAGCGCTTCCAGCGACTGCATAACGCGGACGACAGGGTCGTGTATGGCCACGGGCTCGGTTTGTACATGGTGCGTCAACTGTTGAGGGCGCAGGGCAGCGACATCGCGCTGGCTCCGGAAGAGGCCGGGGCAGCCTTCGAGTTCGAGCTGCCGATCGCGGAGGTCTGCGATGACTGAAACCATCCTGCTTGTCGATGACGACCCAACGTTGCGTCGGCTGCTGGGCGACTACCTGCGGGCCGAATCGTTTGTCGTCGATCAGGCCGCGAGCGGACAGGAAGCCCTGCGCCAGGCGTATCAACAACGCCCGGCCCTGGTGGTCATGGATGTCATGATGCCCGGCATGGACGGCTTCGAGGCCAGCGCTCGGCTGCGCGAACTGACCGATGTGCCGATCATCCTGCTCACCGCAAAAAATGACGAGGCCGATAAGCTGCGCGGCTTCCGCGTCGGCGTCGATGATTACGTGACCAAGCCCTTCAGCTTCGCCGAGCTGACCGCGCGGATCCGCGCGATCCTGGCGCGTGCGCGGCCCGCAACGCCGACCGAGGCGCGTGTGCATCGCCTCGGCGCCGTCGAGGTGGATCGCGATCGGCGGGTCGTTCAGCGCGCCGGCCAACCTGTAGCCCTGACCGCCACCGAATTCCGATTGCTCGAGACTCTCCTGGCCCGTGCCGGACAGGCCGTGTCTGAAGCCGAGTTGACGCGCGAGGTATGGGGCGATTACAAAACGGCCGAGACCGGCGGTGTCAGGCGTTACGTCTGGCTGCTGCGCCAAAAGCTCGAGGAGGATCCAACCCGTCCGGCGCTGATCTGCACCGTGCGTGGCTACGGCTACCGCCTCGACGGGCTCCAAAACAATTGATCTAGTTCGTGCTCAAAGAGGTGCGCTTGGGGGCCGGGTCCTCGTTTCGATCCTCAGACGCACTGCGTGTGCAAGCACGCGTTGTCAGCGTCGTTTTGCCGCGAATTTCACGAATTGCGCGAATTGGGCTAAACAACGGCGCGCCGGCTGTGAGGGTCTCTATTCGCGTCATTCGCGGCCTGAATCCGTGGCTGACAACGCCGGTTGCTTGCAGCAACCGGATGCCCGTGCACACCCGCGCAACACACGCCCCCCGAGTAAGCGCTGCCACACGCTATAATCAAATGTTATGCTCGATAAGCTTGCCGGGCTCGAAGCCCGGTTCGAAGAACTCAACCACCTGATGGCGCAGGGCGCGGTCGGCGACTACGCCAGGATCACCGAATACGCGCGCGAACGCGCGGAGAGCGAGCCGATCGTCAACGCGTACCGCGTCTACCGCGGTGTGCTCAGCGACCTCGAGGGCGCGCGCCAGTTGCTCGACGACCCGGCCATGCGCGACATGGCCGCCGACGAGATCCGGGCGCTCGAAGCGCGTCAGGCCGAGCTCGAGGTCGAGCTCAGGCAACTGCTCGTCCCCAAAGACCCGCGCGACGACAAAAACGTGATCTTCGAGATCCGCGCCGGTGCCGGCGGCGACGAGGCGGGCATCTTCGCAGCCGATTTGTTCCGCATGTACACCCGCTACGCCGAGGGGCGTGGCTGGCGGACCGAGATCGTTTACGCCAATGCCACGGGCGTCGGCGGCTACAAGGAAGTGACCTTCGAGGTGCGCGGCAAGGGCGCATACTCGCGGCTCAAGTTCGAGTCGGGTGTGCATCGCGTGCAGCGCGTGCCCGCGACTGAATCGGCCGGGCGCATCCATACATCGACCGCCACTGTCGCCGTGCTGGCCGAGATGGAGGAGGTCGAGATCGACGTCCCTGATCGCGACATCGAGATCCAGACCTATCGCGCCTCCTCGGCCGGCGGCCAGAACGTACAGAAAAACGCCACGGCGATCCGCATCACGCACAAGCCGACCGGCCTCGTGGTGACCTGCGAAGACGAGCGCTCGCTGTCGCAGAACCGGATGCGCGCGATGACCGTGCTGCGTTCGCGTCTTTATGACCAGGAGATGGACAAGCGTCAGCGCGCTGAGGCCGCTGAGCGCAAGTCGCAGGTCGGCACCGGCGAGCGCAGCGAAAAGATCCGTACATACAACTTCCCGCAGTCGCGTGTGACCGACCATCGCATCGGGGTCTCGAACTACAACCTGCCTGTCGTGCTCGACGGCGATCTCGACGTCTTCATCGACGAGCTGTCCGCTCGCGAACAGGCCGCCAGGCTGCTGGGGGAAGCCCTCCCGACCGCTGTCGAGAGCGAAGACTGAGCCGGAATCCCCAAACGTGAGCGCTCAAACGATCGGCGCCGCCCTGCGCGCAGCTACGGACCAGATCCGGGCCGGCGGCGTCGACTCGCCGCGTCTGACGGCCGAGGTCCTGCTGGCCCATGTGCTTGGCCTTGGACGCGCTCAGCTGCTGGCGCGGCTCGAACAGCCTCTTGCCGGGCCGGACGCAGCATCTTACTGGGCGCTCGTGGCGCGCGCGGCCGCCGATACCCCGCTGGCGTATCTGACTGGCCGGCGCGAATTCTTCGGGCTCGAGTTTGACGTTGACGAATCGGTGCTTGTGCCCCGGCCCGAGACCGAGTTGCTTGTCGAAGTCGCGCTCGAGGGCCTGGCGACAGGGCCAGCGCATGTCATCGATGTCGGGACGGGCTCGGGGATCATTGGCGTGACGCTCGCGGTTAAACGTCAGGCGATCCGTGTGACTGCCATCGACCGCTCGGCGGTGGCCCTGGCCATTGCCCGGCGCAACGCTGAGCGCCATGGCGTGGATGAACGGATGCGCTTTCTCGAGCAGGATCTGCTCGACCCGTCCCCGCCCCCCGCCGACCTGATCTGCGCGAACCTGCCGTACATCCCCTCAGCCGATGTCGCGACGCTGGCCGTCAGCCGGCATGAGCCAAAGCTGGCGCTCGACGGCGGCCCTGACGGACTCGACCTGATCCGGCGCCTGATCGCCCAGGCCGGCACGGTGTTGACCCCGGTTGGGCGGCTCGTGCTCGAGATCGAGGCCCGTCAGGGCCCGGCTGTGTCGGCGCTGTGCCGTGACGCTTTCCCGCGAGCTGCCGTGCGCGTCCTGCGTGATTTCGCCGACCTCGATCGCGTTGTCGTGCTCGACCGCGGCGTCTGATACACTCGAGAGTCACTACAGGTAGGACGAGAAGAGCGCATGATTAAACTGATTGCCCTGGATATCGACGGCACGCTGGTCAGGCCTGATCTGACGATCTCGCCGCGCGTGCGGGCGGCCGTGCAGGCCGCGCAGGAGCGTGGCATCGTGGTCACGCTCGCCACAGGCCGCGGCGCCGTGCCGACCGATCAGTTCGCGGCCGAGCTCGGACTGACAGCGCCGCTTGTGTGCATGCAGGGCGCCCAGATCTACGACTATCGCGAGCGTACTGTGCTGCACGAGACCTTTCTGCCCGAGGGCGTGAAGGAGTGGGTCGTGGCGCTGGCCGTCGAACGCGATTGGGATCTGTATTTCGAGTCGCGCGAGTACGTCTATCACACAAACGACTTCGAATCGGTCGACCCGGTCAAGGAGATCTATCGGCTCTCGAACCGGCGGAGCATCGAGAGCTTCATGCACGATATGCCCGACCACCCGCATAAGTTTCTCGTCGCGCTGCGCGACCCGGCCGAGGCCGAAGGCGTGATGCGCGATCTGCGCGAGTCGATCGCGACCGCCGGCTTTGCGGTCGATGTGGTCGCCTCGGCCGCGTATCTGGTCGAGGGCCTGGCCCAGGGCATCAACAAGTCGGTCGGCCTCGCCTGGCTTGTCGACCAACTCGGCATCGACGCGGCCGATGTACTGACGATCGGCGACAACGATAACGACGTCGAGATGCTCGGCTGGGCCGGAATGGGCGTGGCCATGGGCAATGCCTCGGCCCGCGCGCGCGCCGTCGCGAAATGGATTGCGCCGACCGTGCACGAGGACGGCGCGGCCGTTGCGATCGAACGGTTCGCGCTCCAGGCGCCGCTTCTCTGAGCTTCGCTTCGTACGGCGAGCACGCCATGCACATCGCCATCGATGCCAGTCGCACGACAGTGGCCCAAAGGACCGGCACCGAGCGCTACGCTCTGAGCATGATCCGCGCGTTGCTGGCCCAGGAAGCCGGGCACACCTATACGCTCTACATGCGTGACACGCCGCCAGCCGGCCTGTTCGGCATCCCGCACCCCGCCAATCGCCTGCGCGTGCGGATCGTCGGGATGCCGCGCCTGTGGACGCACGTCGGCCTGGCCCGCGCACTGGCACAGGATCGACCCGACGTGATCTGGGTGCCGGCGCACACACTGCCTTTGATCTGCCCGACGCCGGGCGTCGTCACCATCCACGACATCGGCTATCGATTCTTCCCGCAGGCGCATCCCGCGCGCCAACGGCGCTATCTCGAGTGGAGCACACGGCACTCGGCCGGCATCGCCCGCCGCATCCTGGCCGACTCGCAGGCGACCCTGCGCGACCTCGAACGGGCGTATCGAGTCCCGCCCGGACGGATCGAGGTGGTCTATCCCGGTCGCGACGAAACCCTGCAACGTGTTGACCCGGCCGAGGTGCGGGCCCGGCATGGACTGACCCGACCCTATCTGCTCCACGTCGGCACGGTGCAGCCGCGCAAGAATCTGGTGCGCCTGATCGAGGCCCACGCCCGCGCGCGCGTCAGGCGGCCGGAGCTCGAGCTCGTGCTGGCCGGCGCACCGGGCTGGTTGTCGGATCCGATCCTGCAGGCGGCGCGGACCGCTGGCGTGCGCGTGCTCGGCGCCGTCGCCGGATCTGATCTGCCCGGGTTGTACTCTGGGGCCGAGGCCTTTGTCTTCCCGTCGTTGTACGAGGGCTTTGGGTTCCCGGTGCTCGAGGCCCAGGCCTGTGGCACCCCCGTGATCTGCAGCCAGACCTCTTCGCTGTCGGAGGTCGCGGGCGAGGGCGCGCTGCTCATCGATCCGCAAGACACTCCGGCCTTAGCGGCCGCGATCGAGGATGTGCTCGGCCGGCCTGAGGTGCGCGCGCGTCTGACCGAAGCCGGCGCGGCCAACGTCCTGCGGTTTTCGTGGGCTGAAGCGGCCGCGCAGGCACGAACTGTGCTCGAGGCAGTGGCGGGGCAGGGCTGACATGCGCAGCGTCACGATCCTGGGCATCCCGATCCACGCGGTCACGATGTCCGAGACCCTCGACTGGGTGGCAGCTGCGATTGCCAAACGGGCCCCGCGTCAGATCTGCACCACAAACCCCGAATTCCTGGTGACCGCGCAGCGCGATGCGGCGTTTCGTGGGGTGTTGAACGACAGCGATCTCAACATCCCTGACGGCATCGGCTTGCTCTGGGCGGCGCGCAGGCTGGGCGATCGTCTCCCCGAGCGCGTGGCGGGCTCCGACCTCGTTGTCGCGATCGCGGCCCGTGCCGCGCGTGAGGGATGGCGCCTGTACCTGTTGGGGGCGGCGCCCGGCGTCGCCGAACGAGCCGCCGACGTCTTGCGGGCGGCGCATCCTGGGCTGCTCGTCGTCGGCACCGAAAGCGGCAGCCCGCGCGCTGAAGACGCCGAGCGCCTGATCGGCCCGATCGTGGCGGCCCGGCCTGATGTGCTCTTTGTGGCCTATGGGGCCCCGGCGCAGGATAAGTGGATCGCGGCGCATCGTGCGCGACTCGGCGTGCCTGTGGCCATCGGCGTCGGCGGCACGCTCGACTTCATCGCCGGTCAGGCCAGTCGCGCGCCGCGCTGGGTCCAGCAGCTTGGGCTCGAATGGCTCTACCGCTTTGTGCGTCAACCCTGGCGCGCCAGACGAATCGCGGCCGCCGTGATCGAGTTCCCGCTGGCGGTCTTGCGCCGCTAACCGATCACCAACCCCAACCAAACCGTTCGGTTGAGCGCCCATCTCTGCGCTACCGTTACGGCATGTCTACGCTTTTTCTCGACGCCATCGCCAATCTCGGTCAGATGCTTCTCGCCGCGCTCAGCCGCGTCGCGCGCCCGGCCCCGGCGCCGATCGTGATCGTCGACCCGGCCCGGCTCTGGTCGGCCCAACAGGAACACTACTGGGATCGTACCGATTGGTGAAGCCCGCGCCGACGCTGCATGCGATAATGAATCCATGCCGTCTCGCAAAGCCAAAGCCGCTGAAGCCGCTGAGCGATCGCGGCGCGCCTTCCTCATCGGCGTCGCGGGCCTCGGCGCGGCCGGCGCCGGCGCGATCGGGCTGGCCAGTTGGCTCTTCCAGCGTGAGCCGCGGCTGCCGACTGTAGCCATCGTCACCCGTGAGGCGTGGGGCGCGCTCCCTGCGAACCCGGCCGGTTCGATCGAGGGCCTGTATGACCCGGCCGTCAACCCCGAAGGCTATCTCGTCTACGATCGCCCCTTGACCGTCGCCCTAAAAGACCTGATCGTTCATCACACAGCCACGAGCTTCGACGCAACGCCGGTTGATGTTCAACGTTTGCACATGCAGGATCGGGGCTACGCCGATGTGGGGTATCACTACTTGATCGGCGCCGATGGCACGGTGTATGAAGGTCGGGCGATCGAGGCGCGCGGCGCGCATACCGGCGGGCGCAATACAGGCGCGATCGGCGTCAGTCTGTTTGGCAACTTCGAGCTGACCGAGCCCACGGTGGCCCAACTTGACTCGCTCTGGCGTCTTTCGACGGCCCTCTGCCACGATTACTGGATCGCGCGGCTTGGTGGCCACCGCGATTATCAGCCCGGTGCGACGGTCTGTCCGGGTGCGACGCTTTGGCCCCGCCTGCCTGACCTGGCTGGCGCTTGCAAGGTCTCGCTCGTTCGGGCTGACTTCTAGCCTCGGGCATCGTTGAAGGGGTCAGAGACGGGCAGAGCCCATCCCTGACCCCTTCAACTGTTAAATGCCTTTTGCTCAGCCGACCCGATCGAGCAACTTGAAGTACGTCGACAACACCGGCAGGAACCACGGTCGGCCGGTGTAGAGTGCGCCGAGCGGCGCCCTGGGGAGCGGGATCTCGGTAAACGGGTTTTCGACCGTGTCACCGGCCAGCTGCGCGGCCAGGCGCGAGCCCAGGAAGGTCGCCAGCGCCACACCATGCCCGGCATAGCCGAGCGCGAAGTGCAGGCCGTCGAGTTGGCCGACATGCGCCATTTCGTCGAAGGCGAAGTCCAGCGTGCCGCCCCACACATGCGTCACAACGGCCTCAGCAAGTTGCGGGAAGAGCCGGACGAGATCGCGCTTCAGGATCTCGGCGCTCTCGCTCACGCTGCGCGGAGTCTCTGGGATGAACCCGGCGCGGCCGCCGAAGAGCAATCGCCCATCGGCGCTCAGCCTGTAGTAATGCAGGAATTTGTTCGAGTCGAAAATCGCGCGACGATTGGGGATCAGGTTGTGCGCCAGTTCGCCCGCCAGCGGTTCGGTCGCGATCATGTACGACCCGATCGGCACCAGACGTCGCTGCAGTTCCGGCGTCGCCGGTCCGGTATAGCCGCTTGTCGCGACGATGACCTGATCGGCCAACATCGCCCCGCGACGCGTGATCACACGCCAGCGCGCGCCCTCGCGAGTCAGCCGTTCGACCCCGGCCTGGTCATACAGCCGACCGCCATGTCGGCGGGCAGCTTCGGCCAGCCCGGCCGTGTAGCGCGCCGGGTTGATCGTCGCGCTGAGCTCATCGAGCATCCCGCCGAAGTAGGCGTTTGTGCCGACTTCGGCGCCGAGTTGGTCGCGGGTGAGCAGACGGACGCGGTGCCCGACGACCCGCTCGATATCGGCCGCGGCCTCGATGAAGCCCGGAAAATGGCTCGAGCGCGCCGCGACCTCCAGGTGGCCGGCGCGCTCGAAGTCGCACGCGATCGCCTCGTTCTCGATGAGGCCCTCGACCAGGTCGATGGCCGTGAGCGAGGCCGCGAACAGCCGCCGCGCCAGGTCAGGGCCGTAGCGTCTGAGGAGCACATCCGGCCCGAGATGCAGGCCGGTCAGTACCTGGCCGCCATTACGCGAACTCGCGCCCCAGCCGAGGCTGCGAGCCTCGAACACTGACACGCGCAGCCCGCGGCGCGCGAGATCCAGCGCCGCGCTCAGCCCCGTGATGCCCGAGCCGATCACGGCGACATCCACGCTGCCCGCCGGCGGCTCCGCCTCCCCCGCCGGGAACGACACGGTCTCCCACCAGTAGGGCGTCTCTTTCATGGCCTGATCATAACCGAGGTGAGCGGTCAGCGATCAACTGTCAGCAATCATCAAGCACCAATGCCCTTGTGCCAGTTCCAGGCATGGCTGATGATCGCCTCGAGCCCGTATTGCGGCGCCCAGCCAAGTAGGGTGCGCGCCTTGGTGTTGTCGGCGTAGATCGCCACAGGGTCGCCGGCGCGTCGCCCGACTGTCTCGGCGGGCACCGTGCGCTCGCTGGCGCGTTCGGTGGCATCGATGATCTGCTTGACCGACGTGCCCTCGCCTGTGCCGATGTTGAAGATGTCGGAGCGATCTTCGCGCGCCATGTAGTCGAGCGCGCGCACGTGGGCATCGGCCAGGTCGCTGACGTGGATGTAGTCGCGGATACATGTGCCGTCGGGCGTTGGGTAGTCGTCGCCGAAGACCTGGATCCTGGGCCGGCGGCCAAGTGTGGCCTCCATGACGACCGGGATCAGGTTGGCCGACTGCGCCGGCTCTTCGCCGATCAGGCCATCGGCCGAGGCGCCGGCTGCGTTGAAATACCGTAGGCTGACGTAGCGCACGCTGTGCCGTTTGTCGAACCAATCCATCATCTGCTCGCACATCAGCTTGGTGTGCGCGTAGACCGACTCAGGGTTGAGCGGGAAGCTCTCGTCGACGGGCAGACGTGCAGGCGTGCCGTACACCGAGCACGAGCCCGAGAAAACGATCCGGCGCACGCCCGCGCGCTGATTGGCGTCGAGCAGGCGGTTGGTGCCGGCGACGTTGTTCTCGAAGTATTTGGCCGGCTTGAGCATCGACTCGCCCGCGTTCTTCCAAGCCGCGAAATGGATCACGGCGTCGATCGGATGCGCGGCGAAGACCTGGTCGAGCCCGGCTGTGTCGTTGATATCGCCCTGCACGAACGTCACGGCGCCTTCGCCCTTGAGCTTGTCGATCGTCTCGAGCTTGCTGGTCGCCAGATTGTCGTACACGATCGCATGATCGCCGCGGGCGAGCAACGCGCGCACGGTGTGCGCGCCGATATAGCCGGCGCCGCCGGTCACCAGGATGTTGGCCATGGGTTCTCCCTCATCGAAAGGCTTGACACTTAAGCATACATCAGCGTGCCGTGCCCGAAAGCCGCCGCGCCGACCGAGGTCCCTTGCAGGATGATCGGCTCGCGCCCGGTCTCAGCGGCGTAGCGGTCGGCCACGCGCGCCACTGCGGCGCGGGCACCCCGACGGCCGAGCACAGCCACGGTCCCACCGCTGCCGCCGCCCGTGATCTTGGCGCCGTACAACCCGGCCGCTGCCTCGGCGCGCACCAACGCGACAAGGCGATCGGTGCCGTCGCTGCCCAGGCCGCAGGCGCTGTAGCTGGCGTGTGAGGCGAACATCAGCGCGCCCAGCTCCTGGCCGACGGCTTCGCTAAAGCGTGACAGAAGCAATTGGCGGAAGCACTGCACGCGGGCATGTTCAAGGATCGGGTGTTCGGTCGGCACCCGAATCGCATAGCGCGCCTCGGGCCGGATGGCCGTGACCTTGTCGGTGAAGCCGCCATAGCGCGCCAGGAACTCTGCGCCCGAGTAGGCCACCGGCAGGCGATCGCGATACTGCGCCGCCCAGGTCTCGGGGCGGATGTTGGCCAGGTAGCCCTGCCAGTACGGGTCGAGGATCGAGACGCGCCCGGGCCCATTCGGGGTGGACGGGAGCCCGGCCAGATCGGCGAGGATGCGATAGCCCATGAAGGCGCCGACGCGCACGGCGCCGTAGTCGCTGCCGCTGACAGCATGCCGGATGCCCGAGTCGATCCCCCAAATCTCGAGATCGTCGGGGAGCGTCACAGGCGCTTCGAGCTCGGCCGGCTGGCAGCGCAGCGCCAGTAGCGTGCCGGCCTGACCCGCCGCGGCGCTCATCTGATCCATGACCCCGCACGGCGCCCCGACCACAAGGTTCTCGACCTCCTGGCACCACAGCGCCAGGTCGCGTGTGCTCACCTGCAGGTCAAAGGCGCCCACGATCGCGCGCATGCCCGCGACCTCGATCGCGGCCGAGGAGCTGACACCCTTGCCTGCGGGCACCTGCGAGTCGAGCCAGAGCGTGAAGCCTCGCTCGGGCCGCCAGCCCAGTCGATGATGAAGCACGACCACGGCGCCGGCGACGTACGCGGCCCAGTGCTCGTGCGCGTCGCGTGCGAAAAGGGCACGTGCGTCGGCGTAAGGCAAAGGACCTGACGTTGGAGCCAGTTCGGCCAGATCGAACCGGGCGACCGGTGTGTCGCCGATCGTCGAGGCCAGCGTGCTGGACACCTGAATGACCGGATTGTCCGTGCGCTGCAACGCCGCATAAGCCGCCACGGCCAGCGGCATCTGCAATACGAGCGAACCTGAGTAGTCGGCGATGCCGCCCATCAGGTCGAGCCGGCCCGGGGCGCGTGCAACCGTGATGGGCTGGGTTGGGTCGAAGAGATCGGTCTGCGTATTCAGATGTGCGAGAAAGGGCTCGAGGTCGGCCGGGTGGGCCTCCGGGAGCCGGGAGAAAGACCAGGGCATCAGCAATACCTCACCACGGTGTCGATTCTAACCTTGGACCTGACAGGTCCATCCGCGATTCCCACGAATCGCAGGTGTTGGAAAAAGGGCGTTGAACGAAATCAGTCTCAGATTCTAACCTTCCGTCGGGCCCGACGACTGAGCCAGCAGCCCGTGCCGACGCAGGGCGCCGGTCAACGCCGGCTCGACCGAGCGCCGCAATGCGCCATTGGCGTACCCGATCCAGGCGATGTCGGCGTCGACGTCGAGCGGGGCGCTCAGCGGCCTGCCGTACGGATCCGTGACGGCCACGCCGTGCGCGCGGGCGATCAGCTCGCTGCACAGGTCGTAGGGGTGGCAGCACAGCCCGCGCGTGCCAAGGCTCGCCCAGACCAGCGGCCGCAGGTCAGCGGCCCAGCGGTCATGGCCGACCATGAGCTCGTAGAGCTGACCGCCTGTGCAGATGTACTGGTCTTCGAAGGCGTGGACGCGATTGGGCGGCGGCGGGCCGAGCAGCTCGGCCACGATCTCGTCATCGATCGTCGCCAACACGCCGCGTGTGCCCGGAAAGAACCGGCTGATGTTGCCGAAGCCCTGGGCGATGGTCTCCGCGCCGGTCGGGTGCACGGGCAGGGGGTGCGACGCGCCGTCAAGTCGGTTGAAGCGCTCACTGCCCGTGGCGTAGCCGCCCTCGGGCAGAGCGCGCGCCCACAGGCTGTCGCTGAGATGCTGCTTGATCAGCGGGATCTCGGTCTGGAGCGCGAGCGTGATGTCGGCCAGGGTCGTGGCGTCGCCCAGGTTTGGGGCAACGCCGGTCAGGATCCAGCCCGGGCGCTTCTGGTACATCAGCCCACGCGTGCCGTCGATCGGATCGACGATCACGCGCACGATTGCGGCAGCCGGGTCGCCGCCCGGTGCGAGCACCACACGTCCGGTCTCGCCGAGGCCCTCGGCGATCAGCACCATCGGCCAGCGCTCGGCCAGGATCTCGAACTCGGCCAGCAGCGCGGCCTCCGAGACTCGATCGATTGCAAAGATGGTATCGCCGGCTTCTTCGCCGACCGGCGCCGCCATCAGGTCGACTGCCGTGCGCTCGCAGGCGGCAACGACCGTGTCGCGGATGCGGGCCTGGATGGCGCGGAGCTCGGTGAGCAGGGCTTCCGGTTCGGGGATGGGTTTGGAAGTCACCCGGCGATTATACGGGCGTGTACTGGTTCGATGTGGACGCGCATCCTGGTGTGTACGGGCGACGAAAATCCCGTTGTTTCGTTTCCATCGTCGTAATTCGTGAAATCCGTGGCAAGAATCCCCGGTAGTCGTGCCCGCACTCTCCGTGCGTCAATCTGGCAAGTGCCGGGATCCACTGTCCGACCAGCGCTTGACGACGGCTGACACAGGGCCGTACTGCTTCATAAACGCTTCCTGGACGCTCAACACAAAGAGGATGTAACGCGCGGCCGGTTCGTAGGGCGATGAGGCGCTGGCCTCGGCACGGTCCGCCGGGTCGTCGGTAAACGTCGCGCGGCCACGCACCCAGAACTCGCCGCCGCCGCCTTCGGAGTTTTCGACCGCACAGTGCAGGGCATACCGCCCATCCTGTCTGAGCGCCCGCCCTTTCGGCGACGTGGGTTCCATGAACAGGAAAAGACGCTCGCCCACGATCGGCGTGACCGGATGGACGCGTGGACCGCCGTCCTCGCGCAGCGTGGCGAGGTAAGCGACGCCGCTCTTGAAACGCAATTGCCCAAAAGCCGCCAGCTCGGGCGCCTGTTCGGCGAATTCCGACCAATGGGTCATCTTGATCCTCCTTCAGTCGTTGGCTGGCCCCGCAGACATCAAGCGCCCCGACCCCACCAGCGCAGCACGCGCAGGGCGCGGAGCGTGTTCCAGCGGCTCGGCTTGCCGATCTTCTCCATGTCGAAGTAGCGGAGGCCTGAATGGCGCTGTTGCACCGGCCAGGTGCCGTCCGCAAGGCGCTTTGATTCGAGCAACGTGATCGCGTCCTGGGCGCGCGGATCGCGCTCGGCGTCGGCGCGTTGAAAGTAGTCGAGCCCGCGCAGCACGTCGTAGTGCCAGCGGTGCGGGTAAGAGAGCCGGGTGAAGACCGGGTTGATGATCTCGCCTGTGCGGTGCGAGCGATAGAAGCGATGTGCCAGCAGGAACTCCCGCGCGCGGGCCTCGGCGGCCTCGACCTCGGCACGTTGGCGTCTGAGGCCGCATTCGACTGCGGTTCGCAATCCTTCGAGCACGTTGAGCGTTGTGTGCAGCGAGCTGTGCACCACGTGTTTGTCGCGCCCGAGCCTGCAGTTCCAACCGCCGTCGGGCATCTGGGTTTCGAGCAGGCGGCCGACAAGCGGATCGACACGGCGGTCGATAGTGCTGTTCGATCGTCGCGGCATCTGCCCGAAGTAAGCGGCCAGTTCGAGCTCCATGCCGACGATGCACAGGTCCTCGCGCTTCAGAGCCCTGGCGAAGGCGGCCTCGTCATCGCCGCCGAGCATACCCGCGATGAGCAGACTGACGCCGCGCCGTGCCGCGGCATTGTCGCGCGGGAGGCCCAGGTGGTGCAGTTCGAGCAGCGTGTAGGTCGCCGACGTCCACTTTGGTGAATACAGCCCGCCGCCCCAGCCGCCCGAGTGGTCCTGTTTGGCAAGGTATTGCGCACACCACCCGCTCGTGGCGGTTCGGCTCTGCTCAGCGCGCCAGCGGCGCGGCGAAGCGTCAAGCAGATCGCGCTGCGTCTGCCAGCGAATGGCCGGATCGCCTTCGAGGAGCCAATCGATGATGGCCTGCATCCTGCCCCCTTGACGACTATGAGGCCGAAGACCTCTGCTTGCGTTTGGCGGCGGCCCGGGCGCGTTGTTCCCTGGCTTTGGCCTGCGTGATCTTGCGGATCAGGCCGTAAGGGACGCGCTGGTCGTACGGAAAGCGCAGCGAACCTTTCGGCCCCTCGTACGGCGCCGTCTCGGCCGAGAGCCTGCCGCCGTCGGTCGAGCCGCCAAAGAAACCGATGTGCTTCTTGAAGGCTGCGAAGTGCACCAGGTTATCTTCGAGGACAAAGGTGGGCATGTCGTACTTGATCGCCTCGGTGGCTTTGGGCGCGGCGGCCTGCACAGTCGCCCGGATCTTCTGCAGGATGAGCTGCACGGCCTCCGGAAAACCGGCGATATAAGCGTCGATCGTCTCAGGTTTCATCGCAGACCCCTGTTCCTGTCTTCGGCGGAGCCGGGCTGTGCCATCGCGGGAGACATCGCGAAACTCCCGGAGCCTACTCAACTCGCAAGCTCGATTATGCGGACCTCGTTATCGACATAGCTGTTGACGGCCCGCGGCACACGGAGCCGGTCATCGTTGGCGTAGAGCGCGCGTACCGCAGCGTACTCGGGCACCTGGCCTGCTGTCAATACAGCCAGACGATCGAGCAGGGCGAGATCATCGGGCGTGAGCTCGTCATCGCGTGTATCGACCAGGCCCCAGCCATCCCAGGGCAGGGTCTCGACTTTGTTGAGCGCGGCCACATCGCGGACGAAGTCGCCGCGCACGAACCACAGGCCCTTCATGTCGAAGATCCCAAATGCCTCCGGGTCGGCGCGCCCCTCGCGGCACATCCGCCAGGCATCGCCGCCGACGATGAAGGCGTCGCGTGGCACATCAAGCGGATCGAACGCGATGGCGAGCTTCTCGCGCTGCAGCGCATCGAGCTGGGCATCGACCAGGACCCAACGACGCTGTTCGGCATTCCAGTATTCGCAGACCCAGTGGTCTTCGTACCGACCTGGCTCGAAGTAGGCGCCGAAGCCGCACCGCGCGCGGGCAGGCACGCCTTGATGGCGCAGGAACGAGGCGAGCAGGGTGGAGTAGTCGCGGCAGTTGCCGACCAGCTTGCGCTCGCCCGGCCGGGCATCCGTGAGCGGACGCGGATCGAGCTCAAGGATGCGCTCCAACTGGCGCTCGACCCAACGCAACTGCACCTCCCCTTGACGTTCTGGGCTGAGCGTCAGCCCGTAAGCCTGCGCCCAGAAGACGTGAACCATCAACCCCTGCACGACGTCGCGGAGCGCCGCGACGCCAGTCGGCAGACCGGTATAGTGGGCGGCCAGCGCGCCCGGGGTTGTGGTGGCGGATTGGGTCGCAAACGCGCTCAGGGACATCGTTCGGGCCTCCTCGAGTGATCGCACGGATGATGGATCGATCGTAGAACGAATGTTCATTTGCGTCAAGTATGTTCGAGAGGATCTCGCGAAAACCGTGCCCGCCGTGGGCCGAGGCTTCG
>DKKP01000187.1 GCA_002455335.1 Anaerolineales bacterium UBA6663
TCGGCGCGCGGCTGTTCGCCCGGCTGCCCGACCGCGGCTACACGCTGGCGCGGCCGCTCGGCCTGCTGCTCGTCGGCTGGTTGTTCTGGTTGCTGGGCTCGCTCGGCTTTGTGCTGAACAACGCCGGCGGCGTGGCGGCCGCGACCTTGATCGTGCTGGCCGCCGGGACCCTCTGGCAGCGTCGCGCCGGCCTGCAGGAACTGTGGGGCTGGCTGCGCGCCAATCTGCGTCTGGTGCTGGTCAGCGAGGCGCTCTTCCTGATCGCCTTCGCGGCATTGGCCTGGGTCCGCGCGCACAACCCCGATATCCACGGCACTGAGAAGCCGATGGAGTACATGTTCATCAACGCGATCCTGCGCAGCCCGACGTTCCCGCCGAACGACGCCTGGCTTTCGGGGCACGCGATCAGCTACTACTACTTCGGCTACGTGCTGACCGTGGCCTTGATCCATGTCACGGGCACGCTCAGCAGCGTGGCCTTCAACCTGATGATCGCACTGGTATTCGCCCTGGCCTGCACGGCGGTCTATGGCGTGATGCTGAACCTGATGACGCTGGCAGAGAGCGGAGAGCGTGGAGCGTGGCGCGAAACGCAGCACACTCCACGCACTACGCTATCCGCCCTCCTCGCGCCGCTTCTGATCGTGATCGCCGGGAACTGGTACGGCCCGCTGGCGATCGCGCACGCGAACGGCGCGCTGGGCGATGTGCAGGTGCCGGCCGTGTACTACGATTTCGGGCAGATCGCAGACGCGAATAACCCGGCAATCGTCGCCCGCGAGCCGGGCATCAAGGCCGGCCTTGTCGATCTCTATGCCTGGCTCGATCTCAAGCAGATCAACCAGAAGCCCGTGCAGACCGGGGGGACGACCTGGGCGCTCGGCAACTGGTTCTTCGGCGCGCGCGTGGTGCACGACCGCGACCTGATGGGCAACGAGGTCGAGGCCATCACCGAGGTGCCGGCGTTCTCGTTCCTGCTCGGCGACCTGCATCCGCATCTGCTCAACCTGCCCTTCGTGCTCCTTGCGATCGCGCTTGGCCTGACCTGGCTGCTGGCCGGGCTCGAGGGCCAGCCCGAGGCCTGGTTCGCCGCGACTTTCGCGCGTGGCGGGCCGGCTGACCTGGCCCACTTCGCCCTGACCGCAATCGTGCTGGGCGGGCTGTCGTTCATGAACACCTGGGACTTCCCGATCTACGCCTTCGTCGTGATCGGCGCGCTCGTGATCGGCCTCGGGCTGCGGCATGGCCTGCTCGGCCTGTGGGCGCTGCGGAGTCGGCTGGCTCTCTTCGCCGTGGCGCTCGGCACGCTCAGCGTGCTCGCCTATCTGCCGTTCTATTTCACGTTTCAGAACCAGGCCGGTGGGTTGCTGCCGAACCTGATCTACCCGACGCGTTTCCAGCAGCACGCCGTGCTCTTCGCTCACGTGTTGCTGGCGCTTGTGCCGGCGCTCGGCTGGCTGGCCTGGCAGGGCCGCGCCGTGATCGACCGCCGGGCCGCGCTCTGGGCCGGGCTTGGCCCGCTCGGGCTGCTAGTGCTGTTCGCGCTCGGCCTGAGCGGCGCGGCCTTCCTCAACCCCGAGATCAATGCCTTTGTCACGCGCAGCGTCGCGCCGTACACGCTCGAGCAGGCGTCGCGGCTGCTGCTTCTGCGGCGCGCTGTGGATAGCTTCGCCTCGATCTTGCCGGCCTTGATCGTCGCGCTCGCCGGCGGCCTGATCGTGGGGCTGTGGCGGAGGCGTGATCCTGACACCCCGGCTGTCGAGCTCCCTGAGGCGCTTCGCCCGACCGTCGTGCCCTTCGTGTTGCTTCTGGCGTTGGCCGGCGCCGGCCTGGTGCTTGTGCCCGAGTGGCTGTACCTGCGCGATTACTTCGGCTCGCGCATGAACACGATCTTCAAGTTCTACTACCAGGCCTGGGTGTTGTGGGGCGTGGCCGGGGTCTTCGGGTTGTGGTGGGTCGTGCGCCAGGCGCGCGGCGTCTTCGCCACGATCCTGAGCGGCGGCGTGGCGCTTGGCACGGCGGCCAGCCTGCTCTTCACCTCGGGGATGATGATCGCCTATTACGGCATCGGCTCGCCATCGGCGCGGCCGCTCAGCCTCGACGGCGCGGCGTTCTTGGGGACCATCCTCCCCGATGATTACGCCGCGATCCAGTGGCTGCGCGCGAACGTGACTGGCCAGCCCGTGATCGCCGAGGCGCCAGGCGTGCCGTACCAGGTGTCGACCTCGCGGATGTCGATGGGCACGGGCCTGCCGACCGTGCTCGGCTGGGTCGGGCACGAGGAGCAATGGCGCGGCAGTTACTTCGCCCGCGTCAGCGGCCGGCGCGACGATCTGCGGCGGCTGTACACCACGCGCGATGCGACCGAGGCGCTCGAGATCCTGCGCGCGTACGATATCCAGTACGTCATCGTCGGCAGCGATGAGTATGCCCAATATGAGTTCGCCCGAAGCGGCAGCGCGCCGCAGGTGCGCAAATTCGAACAGTTCATGCAGCCGGTCTTTCAGAGCGGCCTGACCACGATCTACATGCGGGTCGAAAGCCCGACGACGCCATGACCATCGACACAAACACGNNAACGCCCCAGCCCCGCGCCGCGCCCTCGCTCGAGGCGCTGGCCTATCTGTTGCTCTTCGCGCTGGCGCTGGCCCTGCGCCTGGCGAACATCGCGGCGCATCCGCTCAACGACGTCGAGGCCAGCGAAGCGCTGACGGCCTGGCGCTTCAGCCAGGGCCTCGGCGGCACGACGTTGCCCGATAGCCCGGCCTACCTGACTCTGACCGCGCTCGGGTTGCTGACCTTTGGCGATCACGACTTCGTCGCCCGGCTCGCGCCGGCGCTGTTCGGCGCGGCCCTTGTGTTGCTCCCCGCGCTGGCGCGCGGCGCGCTCGGCGGTTGGCGTGCGCTGCTCACTGCGGCGTTGCTGGCCGTCTCGTCGATCG
>DKKP01000068.1 GCA_002455335.1 Anaerolineales bacterium UBA6663
GCGCTTGATCACGACTGAGGGGCTGAGGTCGGAAAGCACCTCGGCCAGCGCCTTGTAACCGCCGGCCGCCACATACTCCTCGATCCGCTCGGGGTCGATCAAGCCCGAGTTCTCGAGCACGATCTTCACCTGACGCTTGAAGAAGGGTTGCGCCGGGTCGAGCGCCAATCGCTCGCTTGGCGGGCGTCCGACGTTGGCGATCAGTTCGCCCGCATCGGCGGTGGTGACGAACTTGTGCAGGTGGCCGCTGGGCGCCGTCGCCACCAACGGGCCGGCCTGGCACATGCCGAGGCAGCCGACGCCTTTGACCTGGCAGCCGTTGCCGTGCGCCTTGGCCTCGGCCTTGAGCGCCTTGAGCACGTCGTCGGCGCCCGATGATGCGCAGCCGGCCGCCGTGCAGACCAGGAGGCTCTGGCTCGCCGCCTTGTCGGCACGTTCTTTGTCAGCAATGAGATGGAGGGCTTCTGGGGTCATGCGGGCACCGCTTCCTCCAGGTCTTCTTCGACCCTGACCTGGTGTTGAGAGAGCGCCATCTGCTCGACGGCGGCCAGGAAGCCGGGCGGCGTCATCTTGGCCTCGACGTTGCCGTCGAGCACGGCTGCCGGCGCCAGGCCGCACGAGCCGAGGCAACGCGCGGTGAGTAGCGAGACCTTGCCGTCATCCGTGGTCTCGCCCGGCTTGATGCCCCAGCGATCCTCCATCGCCTCGAGCAGATGCGCCGCGCCCTTGATGTAGCACGCCGTGCCCATGCACACCACGCAGGTGTGCTCGCCCGGCGGCTTGAGCTGGAAGAAGTGATAGAACGTCGCCACACCGTACACCCGGCTGAGCGGCACCCTGAGGCTCTCGGCCACAAAACGCATCGCCACCTCGTCTTGGTAGCCGAACGTCGATTGCACCGTGTGGAGGGTCTCGATCAGGGCGTGCGACGCGAAACCATAACGCCGCATCGTGGCGATCACGGGCTTCCAACGCAGATCGTCATTTGGGGGTTCAGGATGAACGGGCCGAGCCAGCATGGTGACCTCCTTGATGCGAGAACGAGAAACGAAAAGGCCGACACATTCATCCGCCGCATGTGCGGATGAACGTGTCGGCCTACAGGGCAACTCGTTGCTTTGGCAGCAACGCTTCGCTTTGTCCGCCGATCAGTGGAGTGGGCCAGCCGCCGCGCCACCTTGACGCGCGCCTACCGGCACAAGAAACACCAGCAAGAGTGTACGTTCCGGGTGGCCCAAATGGCTAGTGAAGAAAATCACAAAAGGGGCAGTTGACTGTTCAGCGCCAGTCGTAGCGTTCGTCGAGCCGTTCATCGAGGATGAAGACGAAGACGCAATCACTGGCGGGCACATCGATATCGGAGAGCACGCTGCGCACCGGGCAGCCTGTGGCGCCCTGCACGATACTGACCAGACGGCTGCGAGAGGCCTCGAGCAGTTGGTGGCGAATCTGCCGGACCAGGGCCGGCCCCTGTGGAACGGCAAGCAGCGCCGTCTCTTCGGCCGTCAGCACACCATGTGCCATGATGAGCACGATATTCTCGATCAGAAAAGCCTTGATCTCGACCGGGCCACGGCCGAGTTGCTCTTTCTCGAATCGGAGCAGGGCGTTTGCCAGGACGGCTTCGAGTTCGCCGCGAGAGAGCCGACTCATCCGGCACCCGTTTCCAGTAACCGTGGGATGGTGTTCATGTCTGCCTGAGGATGAATGTCTGTTACTGGATCATTCAGTGTACCCTGTTTGGGTGAATCTGTATAACACGCAACCCGGCCCGCTATATCTGCAAAGCCTGCATCGATCCCAGGAGGCGGGAGAGGCCGGAGGTTGCCAGTTGCTTGCGCGTGTTAAAATGACGGTTATGGACGACGAACCGCGCACCCGTGTGATCCTCACCCGGTTGGAGCCCGGCACGACCTGGCACGTCTCCCCGCAACGCCAGGCCTGGCGCCCGCCGACCGACATTTACGAAACCGAAGACAGTTACGTGATCGAGATGGATGTCTCAGGCATGCAGCGTGCCGATTTTCGGATCGCGTTGCAGGGTCGCCGGGTGCATATCTCCGGCGTCCGCCGCGCACCGCGTGACGAACTTCGCGCCTATCATCAGATGGAGATCGGCACGGGCGAATTCCGCGCTGCCTTCGATCTGCCGGATGTGGTCGATGCGGATGCGGCGACGGCGACGTACGAAGAGGGCAGCCTGCGAGTCGTCATCGCCAAACGACGCCCGCGCCGGATCGACGTTCGCTGACGCTTCAGCCCTTTCCACTTATGGCCAATCCCAAACGCTCGACCCCAGGTCATCGGTCGATCCTGTCTGCCTCACGCGAGCATTTCGAGCTGGGCGCGCAGGCGCTCTTGCTGCTCGGCATCCCCGATATGGTCCTTGAACCGCTGAGCCTTGACGATCCCGCGGCGCCTCCGCCCGAACCGCCGCCGGCGCAGCCGGAACCCGCGCCGGAGAACACGACCACGCGCGTCGATGTGGGCGATACGCCAACACTCGGACCTGAGGGCGGTGAGTTCGTCTTGCCCGAGGTGCTGCCGATCTTGCCGTTGCGCGGCACGGTCGTGTATCCGCTGACGGCCGTCCCGCTCACGGTCGGGCAACCGCGTTCGATCAAGTTGATCGACGATGCCTCGGTCGGCCAGCGCGTTATCGGCCTTGTGGCCTCGACGGTCCCGGACAAGGAAGAGCCGACGCCCGAGGAGTTGTACGGCATCGGGACGGCGGCCGCCGTGCTGCGCATGTTCCGCGCGCCGGATGGCACGGTGCGTCTGCTCGTGCAGGGCATCGGGCGTTTTCGCGTGTTGGGCTACGCCGAGCGCGAGCCGTATCTCAAGGCCCGGGTGCAGCCTGCGCCCGAGACGGTCGAAGAGGGCCTCGAGATGGAGGCTCTGGTGCGCAGCGTTCGCGACCAGTTCGCGGCCGTGGCCGATCTTGTCCCGTCGATGCCGGGCGAGCTCAGCTCAGCTGTGGCGAACATCGACGATGCGCGCCAGTTGATCTACACGATCGCGACCTACCAGCGCATGGATCTGGCCGAAGCGCAACGCCTGCTCGAGCTCGATTCGGTGGCCGAGAAACTCAAGCGCTTGATGGGCCTGCTCAACAACGAGATCGAGGTGCTCACGCTCGGCCGAAAGATCCAGAGCGAGGCACAGTCGAACATTGAGAAAGTCCAGCGCGAGTACTTCCTGCGCGAACAACTCAAGGCGATCCAGCGCGAACTGGGCGAGCGCGACGAACAGCAGGTCGAGGCCGAGGAGTTCAGGGCCAAGATCGAGACCGCCGGCATGCCCGAAGAGGCGCGCAAGGAGGCCGAGCGCGAGCTCAGCCGGCTGGCCAAACTGCCCACCGCGGCGGCCGAATACGGTGTGATTCGTACTTATCTCGACTGGATGACCAGCCTGCCGTGGAGCAAGGGCACGATCGACAATCTCGACATCGTCCACGCTCGCACGGTGCTCGACGAGGACCACTACGGACTGCAGGACATCAAGGAGCGCATCCTCGAGTTCCTGGCTGTGCGTAAACGCAAGGCCGAGCGCGCGCCGGCCGAGGCCGTGACCACCGACCCGGTACGGCGCGAGCGCGAGGGCGCGATTTTGTGCTTCGTCGGGCCGCCGGGTGTGGGCAAGACCTCGCTCGGTCTATCGATCGCGCGCGCCATGGGGCGCAAGTTCATCCGGCTGGCGCTCGGGGGCGTCCGCGATGAGGCCGAGATCCGCGGCTTCCGGCGCACGTACATCGGCGCGATGCCCGGGCGCATCATTCAAAGCCTGCGCCGCGCCGAGAGCCGCAACCCGGTCTTTATGCTCGACGAGGTCGATAAGCTTGGCGCCGACTACCGCGGCGACCCGGCCTCGGCGTTGCTCGAACTGCTCGACCCGGAACAGAACCGCGAGTTCCGTGACCATTACATCGACGTGGCTTTCGATCTGTCGCAGGCGCTGTTCATCACGACGGCCAACACGCTCGAGACCATCCCGGGGCCGTTGCGCGACCGCATGGAGATCATCACGCTCTCGGGCTATACCGAGGGCGAGAAGCTCGCCATCGCGAAATCGTATCTGATCCGCCGTCAGTTACGCGAGAATGGCCTGGCGCCAGGCGAAGTCCGCTTCCAAGACCCGGCGCTGCGGACGATCATCCGCAACTACACGCGCGAGGCAGGCGTGCGCGGGCTCGAGCGCCAGATCGGGGCTTGCTGCCGCAAGGCCGTGACGCAACTGGCCACGGGCGTTGCCGCGCCGATCCGGGTGACTGCCCCCACAATCGCGGACTTCCTCGGCAAGCCCGACTATTACTTCACCGAGCAGGTCGAGGAGCGCACGTCATTGCCGGGCGTGGCGACCGGCCTGGCCTACACACCGGTCGGCGGCGACGTGCTTTTCGTCGAGGCGACGGCTGTGCCGGGCAACCGGGGTCTGCAGCTGACCGGGCAGCTCGGCGAAGTCATGCAGGAGTCGGCCCGCGCGGCCTTCAGCTATGTCCGCGCCAACGCCGCGGCGCTCGGCCTGCCGGATGCCTATTTCGACACACACGACATCCACGTGCACGTGCCAGCCGGCGCCACGCCCAAGGACGGCCCGAGCGCGGGTGTTACGCTGGCCACGGCGCTGACCTCGCTGGTTTCGGGCAGGCCGGTGCGTAAGGATGTCGGGATGACCGGCGAGATCACGCTCCGCGGCCAGGTGCTGCCGATCGGCGGGGTCAAGGAGAAGGTGCTCGCCGCGCATCGGGCCGGTCTGCGCACCGTGATCTTGCCGGCCCGCAACGAGAAAGACCTCGACGACGTGCCGGCCGAGATCCGCAAGCAGATCAAGTTCGTGCTCGCTCGCACCGTGCCAGATGTGCTTGTTGCGGCGCTTGCGAAGCAAGCGCGATCGCGGCGGGCTGGCGCCTGACCGGCGGCTCGCTTTCGCTTGCGGAATCCGGCCCGTGGCCTACAATTACGGCCATCCTGATCGGGGAGTCGAGCTTGCCCGCAAAAATCATGTTGGTCGATGACGACCGTACGCTGGCCAACCTCATCAAAACCCTGCTTGAGCTCGACGGCTTCTCGCCGTCGGTGGTTCACGCAGGCAGCCAGGTCGTGACCGAGATTTTGGCCCAACAACCCGATGCGGTGGTCATGGATGTCCATCTGCATGATCGGCATGGCCTCGAGGTGCTCCGCGACATCCGTGCGACGTACGGGATGGAATCGCTGCCGGTGATCATGGCTTCCGGGATGGACGTCGAGGATCAATGCCTGGCGGCCGGCGCATCCGCGTTCATCCTCAAGCCGTTCCCGCCCGATCAACTCGTCGACCTGATCAACAAGCATCTACCGAAGACCTGAACTCCTGGGCTGCGCCGCCACGCGCGGCAACAGGGCGCAAACCTCTATGGCCAGACAAAGCAAACGCGCTTCGAACCGAACCTGGCGCGTCATCGACCTCCACCTGCACACGCCGGCCTCGGCCGACTATCAAGAGCCGAAGGCCTCGTTCCTCGACATCCTGCAGCGGGCCGAGGCGCGCGGGCTCGACATCATCGCCTTCACCGACCACAACACCGTGGGCGGCATCCGGCGCATGAAAGACGAGATCCGCGAGCTCGAATTCCTCGAGCGGCTCGGGCGGATCCTGCCTGATGAGCAACGTCGTCTCAACGAATACCGCAGGCTGACCCAGAAGATCCTGGTGCTGCCCGGATTCGAGTTCACGGCGACATTGGGTTTCCATATCCTCGGGATCTTCCCACCGGATATCCCCGGGCGCGAACTCGAGCATCTACTTCTGATGCTCAACGTCCCGCACGATCAGATCGATCTCGGCTCGGCCAACGTCGGCGCGACGTCGGATGTGCTCACCGCGTATCGGTTGATCAAGGACGCGGGCGGCATCGCCATCGCCGCGCACGCCAACTCGTCGAACGGCGTGGCCATGCGCGGTCTGGGCTTTGGCGGGCAGACGCGCATCGCCTATACCCAGGACCCGACGCTGGCCGCGCTCGAAGTCACCGACCTCGATCAGAAGGGCCGCCGCGGGAGCATGGCGAATTTCTTCAACGGCTCGAAGCCCGAGTACCCGCGCCGCATGCACTGCATCCAGGGGTCGGATGCACATCGATTGCGCCGCGATCCGAACAACGTCAAGAACCTGGGCGTGGGTGACCGCGCCACCGAGGTGCTGCTTGACGCGGTTTCGTTCGAGGCGCTCGCCGAGCTCTTCGCGAGCAACGACTTCGCCCGGACGCGCCCACACAGCACAGCCGCCGAGAAGGAATTCGACTACATCCAGCAGGCCCGCGAAGAGGGCGCGAATATCGTCCAGAGCTTTCATGAGGGCGCTCAGGCGCGCGGCGGAAAGCAGTACGCCGTGATCGCCGACGTGTGCGCCTTTGCCAACACAAACGGGGGCACGATCTATATCGGCGTCGGGCCCGATCCCAAGCAGGCGCCGGTCGGCGTGCCAAACGCCCAGCAGCTCATGACCGAGCTGGCTCAGGTGCTCGAGCGTCAGATCACGCCGCATCTTGACTGCGCGCTTGATACGCTCGAGAGCCGGGGGAAGACGGTTGTGCGCGTCCTCGTCCCGCGCGGCGATGATCCGCCGTACGCGATCGACGACAACAAGATCTACGTCCGCGACGAGTCGGAGACGTCGCTCGCCGTGCGTGACGAGATCGTGCAGCTTGTCCTCGGCGCGCCGGGCCGGCAGGCGTTTGCGCCGGTTCCTCAGCCGGTT
>DKKP01000204.1 GCA_002455335.1 Anaerolineales bacterium UBA6663
GAGATGCCGGGCCCGGCATCTCGCCCCAGCCGTTTTGCACAACCCTAAGAAACCTTGCGCAATCCCTGCCCGTCGGATACCATCCGCAGACGCATGTTCACCTTGCCGCTGCCGCTGGCCCCCGAGACCTGGTCAATCACCGAACTGAATCGCTACGTGCGTCAGGCGCTCGAAACCGACATCCGTCTGCAGGATGTGCGCGTGCGCGGCGAGATCTCGGGCTTCAAGGCCTATCCCTCCGGCCACTGGTACTTCACGCTCAAAGACGGCGGCGCCCAGATCGCGTGCGTGCTCTGGAAGCAGCGCGCCGCCCGGCAGCGGTATCAACCGCGCGACGGCGATCAGGTTGAAGCCGTCGGGCGCGTAACGCTCTACGAACAACGCGGCCAGTACCAGTTCGATGTCGCAGCCATCGAACCGATCGGTCAAGGCGCGCTTTTCGCGGATTTCGCCAGGCTGAAAGCGCAACTCGAAGCCGAGGGGCTGTTCAACCCCGCCCGCAAGCGCCCTCTGCCGGCCGACCCGCGGCGCATCGCGATCGTCACATCGTCGTCGGGCGCGGCGCTGCAGGATATGCTCAACATCCTCAGGCGCCGCAATCCGCTGGCGAGTGTCTTGCTTCTGCCCACCCCGGTTCAGGGCGATGAGGCTGTGCCCGGCATCGTCGCCGGGCTCGAACGCCTGCTCAGGTTGGCCTCAGGGCCGATCGACGAACGGCCAGATGTGATCATCGTGGCTCGCGGCGGTGGGTCGCTCGAAGACCTGTGGGCCTTCAACGCAGAGCGTGTCGCCCGCGCGATCGATGCCCTTCGGCGCACGACGGTGCCCGTCATCAGCGGCGTCGGACACGAGACCGACTTCACCATCGCAGACTTCGTGGCCGACGTCCGCGCGCCGACGCCCTCAGCCGCGGCCGAGTTGTGCTCGCCGATCACGCTCGACGATCGGCGCCGCCAGATCGACGACCTCAGCCTGCAGCTTGCCGACTTGTTCACCGAGCGATTACAGATGGGCCGCCTTCGCCTCGAACAGGCCCGTGTGTCGCTCCGCGCCGCATCACCGTTTGGACAGCTTGCGCTCGCCCGGGCACGGTTGCGCGAGCAAGCGGCGCGGCTCAACACCACCCTTCCGCATCAACTCAGCCTGGCGCGCGGCCGTCTGACCGGCGACCTGGCTACACTCGAGGCCTTCAGCCCGCTTGGCGTGCTCGAACGCGGTTACGCCATCGTACGCCGCGCAGACGGCCACGTGATCACCCAGACCACTGAAGTCTCGCCCGACCTGCCGCTTCGCATTCGCGTGCGCGACGGCGAATTCGACGCCAAAACCCTATGAGCCCTCGAACCAAACGAATCCGCGATGAAGAAACCAGCTCGGCCGAGGTCGAGTCGTTGGCCTATGAGGCCGCGCTGACCGAGCTCGAAGCGCTTGTGGCCCGGCTCGAAGCCGGCGCTCCGCTTGACGAGGCCTTGCAGCTCTACGAGCGCGGGCAGGCCTTGGCCGCGCATTGCGGGCGCCTGCTCGAGCGAGCCGAGCTTCGGCTGCGCGAGTTGACCCCAGGCGCGGAAGACACCGACAACGCCTGAACAGCGTTGGGACGCGAAGGCCATGAGCGATTTCTTTGCGCAGCTGATCTCGAACCAGGTGATTTGGGCCGGTTTCTGGGCCTGGTTTGTGGCCCAGATCATCAAGCCGCCGATTCACTACGTGCAGCACCGGGAGTGGCAATGGCGCTACGTGTTGAGCGCCGGCGGCATGCCCTCGTCGCACTCGGCCCTGATCATGAGTTGCACCACGGCCATTGGGCTCCTGAACGGCTTCGGTTCGTCGATCTTCGCCCTCGCCTGGGTGATTTCGATGATCGTGATCTACGACGCAACGGGCGTTCGGCGACAGGCTGGCGACCAGGCGCGCATCCTCAACCTCATGATCGATGAGCTCTTCACCGGGCATCCGTTGGCTGAGAAGGAGCTTCAAGAGCGCCTGGGCCATACCCCTCGCCAGGTCCTCGCCGGCATCGCGCTGGGCATCGCCATCGCCGCGCTGGTCGTGCGCTAAGGTCGTCGGCCGATTCGGCGCAGCCGTTGCAAAGCCATTGCCGGCAATTGTCTGGCCTCGGGCACGCCGAGCACCCAGATCAAGCCCCAGTAACCACCCACACCGAGCACGACCCCGCCCACAAGCGTGGCCCAAGCCGGTTGGTCACGCATCACGGCCATCCAGGGCAAAAGACCCAACCCCATCGCAACGGCCGCACCGCCGGCCTGTGCCATGACCCGCGCCAGGGCCGGTAACGCCAGACCGCCCAGCCGTCCGCGCAACATCCAGGCCAGTACAGCCACCTCGATCGTCGTCGCAAGCGTGTTCGCCAGCGCCAGACCGGCCGGACCGATCTGTGGGTTCAACCCGATCAGGCTCAGGCTCAGAAGGATATTGAGCGCCATCGCTAACGCGCCGACCCACACCGGCGTCCACGTGTCCTTGAGCGCGTAGAAGCCCCGCACGACAAGCTCGAGCACCGAGTGGCTGACCAGGCCAAGCGCATAGGCCACAAGCGCCCCGGTCACCAGCGCGGTCGACGCCGCATCGAAGCGACCGGTTTCGAACAACTGCACCACAAGACCGCCAAGGGCCATCAGGCCGGTCGTCGCCGGGAGCGCCAGCACCAGCAGCAGCCGCAATGCCTCATGCAGGCTGCGGCGCATGCCGCCGAAGTCGCCGCTGGCCGCCTGAGCCGAAAAAGTCGGAAGGATGGCGATGCCCAGAGCCTGCGCCAGCACAACCTGGGGCATGGTGAAGATCTGCCAGGCCAGCGCTAGCGCCGTGATCGAACCAGGGACGAGTACGCTGGCCAGACTGGTGCTGACGAGGTTGTTGAGCTGCACCGCGCCGACCCCGACCAGGCGCGGCCCCATCAGACCCACAACCTGACGCACCAACGGGTCGCGGATCTCCGCGCGTAGACTCAATGCAGGCTTGAGTTGCACAAACGCTGGCAACTGGATGCCCAGATGCAACCCGGCGCCCAGCACGGCGCCCCACGCCAGCCCGTGGATCCCCCATGTCGGGGTCAGGAACACAAGGCCCCCGATCATACCCAGCCAGTAAAACGTCGGGGCCAGCGCGGACGCCAGGAAGCGGCCGTGGGCGTTAAGGATGCCCATCATCAAACCGCTGATCCCAAACAGCGTGGGCGACAGCAACAGGATTTGAAGCAGTTCGACGGCCAGCGCCATCTGGTCTGGCGTCCGATCAAAACCCGGCGCGATCAAATCCATCACCCACGGCGCGCCGAGCGCAGCGATCCCCGAGGTCACGGCCAGCACAAGGGACACCAGGGTCAGGGTACTGCTCGCCAGGCGCCACGCGCCGGCGGAGTCAGGTCGGCTGAGGATTTCGGTGAAGGTCGGCACAAACGCCGAGGCCAGCGCGCCGCCCGCGGCCAGGGTGAACAGGATCTCGGGCAGACGCTGCGCCGCGTAGAACGCATCGATCTCGGGACCGGTGCCGAACTGGTTGGTGATCAAGAACTGGCGGAGCAGCCCAATCAGATTGCTCAAGACAAAGGCAGCCATGACGACGGCCGCATTGCGCGTCAGTTGACGTTGAGTCGGGGTCACGGCTGGATTATACGGGGGGAGGCTCTAGCGGGAGGTCGGTTAATGGCGAGAGCCTGGGACGCCGACCCAGGCTCTCTCAAGGAGGAGAAGAAGAGTTATGCCCTTCTTCAGGTAGGATATCTCAGAGCGATCTTTGGGGATGGTCTCCCGGACTACGTGTACCCTACGCTTACCCTACGCCGGCATAAAGCCTGGCTAAATCCCCGAATTAAATGACCAGAGCCCGGGACGCCGACCCGGGCTCTGGTCACTTAGGAGGAGAAGAAGCGTGTGCCCTTCTTGATGTTGAGAATACCAAACGGTCTTGAAGCATGCCCAACGCCGCCCCAACGTTCGCCTCACGCTCGCCTGCCGCTGGCCCACCGCCCAGGCGTATGGCCCATGCCCGTGGACGGCACTGAGCATTATGTCGATCGCAATCGCCACCGGCATCCCGACCTCCCGTATAGCGTCCACCCTTGACCCGCCTACTCGCCACAGCGCTCGCTTGACTCTTGGCCGACGCCTGTGTTAAGGTGTCCTCCGCACGTCTCACCCACGTGACACCACCGAAAGGAGCGCAACTGAGCATGGTGCGTCGGCTGTCCCAGAAGTCTGATTCCGCGCGGTCCGGGTTTGCCGCCCGCCGGGTGTGTCGTTGCGCCTCCCCCTGTTAGCCTCGACGTCTTGATCCGACGTTCCGGGACCGTGGGCGGGTGCTCACGGTCCTTTTTTGTTTCTCCCGAATGGGGATTGCTATGACTGAGAACCTGGCCATTGCTGTCGAACACGTCGGCCGCATCTACAAGATCCGCGGCGCCAAGCGTGGCGAACCAACCGAGCGCGTCGCCCTTCGCGATATCAGCCTCGAGGTGCCGCGTGGCGAGTTCTTCGGCCTGCTCGGCCCGAACGGNNTGCGCGAGAACCTGTGGATGTTCGCGCAGTTCTACGGGCTCGACACGCGAACCGCCCACGCCCGGATCGACGAGATGCTGGCGATCGTCGGGTTGTCGGATCGCGCCAACACCAAGATCTCGGACCTATCGACCGGTTTGCGTCAGAAGATGAACATCGTCCGCGGCTTCATCACCGATCCCGAGGTGGTCTTTCTCGACGAGCCGACG
>DKKP01000442.1 GCA_002455335.1 Anaerolineales bacterium UBA6663
ATGCCCGACGCCACCCCCGCCGCCGACGGCGCGTTGGCCCCGACGACGCGTGTAGAATCGATCCATGGCCTGTTTCAAACACGCCGGCCTGCGGCTGCGGTACGAGTGCTCGGGTAAAGGTCCGGCGGCATTGCTTCTTCACGGTATCGGCGCCTCTGCCGGCGAGTGGGATTTTCAACTCCCGGCGCTCGAGCCCGATCACACGGTCATCCGTCTCGACCTTCGCGGACATGGTCGGTCGGACCTTGGCGCCGCCTTCACGATCGGCGATCTGGCCGCTGACGCCGCGGCGCTCCTCGCGCATCTTGGCGTTGCTCGGGCGCATGTCATCGGACATTCGTTGGGCGGTGCTGTCGCACTGTCGTTCGCTCTAAACTACCCCGAGCGCATCAGCAGCCTGACGCTGGCCAACACCTTCGCCCGTTGGCGCCCTGCCAGCTCCGTGTCGGGTGAGCGCGCGCTGCGCCGTCTCTGGTTTCTTGCGCGAGGCGACCTTCAGGCGCTCAACGCCTTCATCGCTGAAGGCATGTTCCCCGGTCCGGAGCTGGCCGCTTTGCGCCACGGAGCGATCGAGCGCCTCAACGCCAACCTGCGCCCGGATACGCGCCGGGTGCTGTGGCGCACGCTCCTGGCCGTTGCCGGCTTCGATGAACGCGGCCGTCTAGGGCGGGTGGCTGCGCCAACGCTGGTCGTCATCGCCGGGCGCGATAGCACGGTCTCCCCGGCCTGTAGCGAGGAGCTCGCGACCGGGATCCCGCTTGCCCGCCGGCTGGTGCTCGCCGATGCCGGCCACGGCTTGCCGATGGAGATACCAACGGTTTTTAATTCCGCCTGGCGTCGGTTTGCGATGGCGCTCTCGGAAGGAGGCGCCACACACATTCGGCAGTCGCAGTCATGACCGGAGGATTGCGGCCGCCAGGACGAGCATTGCGCTGAGGCCGAAGAGGAACAGGGCAGCCCGAAACGGCGCCGAGGCCCCCTCGACCTCGGCCTCGGTCGGACGCGTCGCGCGATACCGGATCGGCACGCTGTCGCCAGGCGCCTTCGCTCCGCTGCCGTGCGCCCCCGCCTGGAATCGGATCACGTCTCCTGTGCGTGTGGTGAAGACGATCACGAGGTCGCGCACCGTCTCGGGATGTGGCACCGCCTTCGGCACGTCCTGAACCATCACTGTGCGTTTGATGACGCGTTCGACTGTGCCGGTGGCCGGCGTGCCGATCACGCGCAGCGGGCAGCAACGCCAGATGAGGATGCCCGCGCCGAGGCCAAGCCCGACGGCGATGACGATCAGCGCCGTGCCGGCGTCCAGGATGTTCATGCTGCCCTCTTGTTCGTGTCCTTCACCATCCGCGATCGACGGAAGCCTGCGTGCTTCGCGTTCATCCAGGCGCTCCCTTGGTCGATCGGCCCCGGGCCAATTGCCTCAACACGCGCAGGTAGAGCTTGCGCTGACGACGGGTGCCCTCTTCGAATGTGTGCTCGGCGTCGACGTCGGCGAAGCGGGCATAGAGCATGAAGTCGGCGGCGTCGCCCGACGCGATCGAGTCTTGAGGCAGTCGGCAGATCGCCTCGAGGATCTCGAGCGCCCTGTGCGTCTCACGCACGGCCCGATCGACCTGGCCCGATGTCTGAAACTGATAGGGGATGACACCCAGGATGTCGCCGAGGCGGCTGTTGACGCGCCGGTGCAGGTCGTCGTCGAGGAAGGCGCCACTCGGATCGACCTCGAGGGCTTCGCTGATCTCGTAGCGGAGTTGCCCCACCTCGTGGCTGTGTACAAGCTTGCGAAACTCCAGCTCGGGATCTTCCAGCAGGCCGCGGCAGTAATGGCCGGCGAAGTCGGTGAAGTCAACGCCGACCGGCAGGGCCTCGATCAACTCGCGCCGGATCTGGATGAACTCACGCGTATCGTCGGCCGACTCCGGGAAGCCGTCGTAGAGGAAGAACCCGACGTCGAGCACGGCTTCGGGCAGGCCCAGCGCCGGCGCGGTGCCGGGTTCGGGCATCCGGCCGATGGTGTCGAGCGAGATCAGTCGATCGCCGACGACCACCTTGGCCAGCTTCGCTTTGGCGGCCTGGGCATCGAGCTGCGCGAGAATGGCGGCCTTGTGGGCCGAGTCGGCATGAAAACTGAGCGGCATGGCGTGGAGTCAGAGTCAAGGCGACAGGCTCACATCAGTCCGTGAACCTGTCGCCCATTGTACGCGCGCGATGAAGAAGCCCCTCACTTCATGATGAACGGCAGCAGCAGCGGTGGCGCAGTGTCGGCCAGTTCGATGAAGGCGATGAAGCCATCCAGACTGCCCCTGTACGAGTCCAGGGCGTCGTCAGTGTCGCCCCAGACGGCGCTGCTATACCCGCCGAGGAGCACGGTGCCGGTCGTGGGCCGCAGGGCGATGGCGGTGCCCACATCGAGGCCGGGCCCACCGAAGAAAGCCGTGCGCTGGAGGGCGCCCGTGGCGCTGACCTCCGCCAGAAAGGCATCTGTGCCGCTGGTGTAAGGAAGCCAGGCCGTGCCAAATGTGCCATCGCTGTAGCCGGTCACGACCACGGTGCCGTCGGCGGCGAGCCCGACGTCGCTGGCCGCTGTGACGCTGGCCGAGCCCATGAAGGTGTTCCACTGCAGGGTTCCGAGCACGCTGTCCAAACGGGCCAAAAAGGCATCGTTGCCGATCGAGTGCGGGTATTGCGGTGAGCCCCACGAGTTGGCGCTTCCGCCGACGACGAAGACGTGTCCGCTGCCATCCTCCGCCACGCCGAAGCCATAGTCGTTGCCAACGCCGCCCAGGAAGGTGTTCCAGATCAACGCGCCCTGCGGCGAGACATTGGCGACAAAGACGTCGTAGCTGCTGGTGAACGCCTGAACCGGCACACCCCAGGTCGCGGCGCTGTAACCGGCGATGTGGGCTCCGCCATCGGGCGCGACACTCAACCGGTTGGCGATGTCCGTTCCGCTGCCGCCGAGGAAGGTGTTCCACTGGAGGGTGCCGTCGGTGCCGAGACTCGCGACGTAGCTATCGGTCCCGGACGAAAAGGCTCGCACAGGCGTTCCCCACGTGGCCAGGCTGGGCCCGGTTGCCAGGATGCCGTTGCCTGTGACGCCAAGCCCGGTTGCGCTATCCGAACTGACGCCGCCCAGGAACGTGTGCCATTGGAGCGCGCCAGCGGACGAGAGTTTCGCCACGAACGCATCGGTGCCGCCGGTGAAGGCCCGAAGAGGGGTGTCCCACGTCGCCGAGCTGTATCCGCCGACGATCACGTCGCCGGCGGCACTGAGAACGAGGCTTTGTCCAAGGTCGTTGGCGTTGCTGCCCAGGAACGTCGACCAGACCCGGGCGCCGTTGGGCTTGTATTTGGCGACGAACACGTCGCTCAAACCGTAGTACGGCCGGATCGGCGTGCCCCAGTCGGCGTTGCTGGTGCCGACGATGTACATATTGTTGTCAGCATCCAGCGCCACGGCCGCGATCTGATCGTTGACGCCCGTGCCCAGAAACGTGTGCCACTGAGGCGTCCCGGCTCCGTTCAACTTCACGACAAAACCATCCCGACCGCCTCCGAACGAGTTAAGTGGGACTCCCCAACTGACCTGGGTCACACCCGCCAGGTACACAAACCCGCTTGGATCCGTCGTCAGAGCATTGGTATAAGGTACCTGGGAGACCGTCGTGCTGTCGACCAGGAACGTATGCCACTGAAGACTGCCGTCGGCGGCACTGAGTCGCGTGACGCCTGGACCGTAGTCGCCATACAGCGGCGTGCCCCACGTTCCGCTGTTGCCTGACACGTAAAGACTGCCACCGGCGCCAAGCGCCACTCCGTCGGCGCTATCAAAAGCGGTTCCACCCAGAAAGGTGTTCCACTGCAACACTCCACCCGAGGTGAAACGCGCCGCGAATATGTCGTCGTAATCCACGTGTGCCCGTACGGGAGTGCCCCACGATGCGTTGCTCTCTCCGACGACAAAGAGGTTGCCTGACCCATCGACGGTGATGGCTTCTGCCCGATCACGTCCCGTTCCACCGAAGAACGTGTTCCACTGCACCGCACCGGACGCCAGACTGAGCCGCGTCAGGAAGCCATCAATGGTGCCAGAATGACTGACGATGGGCAATCCCCATTGAGAGCCGCTGGCTCCCGTGAGATACACGGACGCGCCGACCACCTCGACACCCCCGCCGTAATCATCGGCCGTACCTCCGATAAAAGTATTCCATACCAGGTCACCGGAGCCGATGGTCAATCGGGCGACGATCACATCGAAACCACCGGCAGGCGGAACGGCGGGCGAACCCCATGTGCTCGAGCCGAATCCGGTCACGATCACGTCGCCAGACCCTTCCTGGGCGATGGCTTCAGGTTGTTCGTAACCGGACCCGCCCAGGAAGGTGTTCCACAACAGGCCACCGCTTGCAGACAGATGGGCGGCGAAGAGGTCGACGGAGCCGCTGGTGAAGGCGCGTGCCGGCGAACCCCAGGTCGCATCGCTGTAGCCCAATACGGTCACCGCGCCGGACGGATCGACCGACAGGTCATTCCCCACGTCGTTGAAGGCTCCGCCCAGGAACGTTGACCACACGACAGCGCCGCTAGATGTCATCTTGATGACGAATGCGTCGTTGTTGCCCGACCACGCCCGCACGGGCGTGCCCCATGACAGATTGCCGGTGCCGACGACATAGAGGTTGCCCGCCGAGTCCGTTGCCACGTCGCCAACGTATTCGTCGGCGGAAGTGCCGACGAAGCGATGCCACGTCAGCGTCGGGTCGATCACGACGGCTTCGCGCGGGTCATGGGCGCCGAGCGTGAACCCGACCGTCGCGCCCTGACCATCGATGGCGAAGCCGTCGAGGAGCTTGAACTGTACGTCCACCCCGCGGCGCTGACCGTCGATCACCTGCCAGGCGATCGGCGCGCTCTCGGTCAACTGGCCCGTGTCGTAGCGCAGGCTCAATGATCCATCCGCGTTGAGCGACACGGGTGTGCCGTAGGCCAGCTGGATGTCGGCAACGTCGGCGCCCGGGGCGAGCGTGTAGACGCTCTCGGCGATGCCGGTTGCTGAAGCACGATAGGTCAGGCTGATCCCGTCCCACAGGTTCGGCCAGGTGAGGGCCTCGAGCGGTCGGGCGCCTTCGCCGTCAGTGCTGGTCGATTGCGGCTCGATGGCGTTGGCGCCCCGGAAACCGATCTGCAGGGCATGGTCGAGGCCGGCGATCACGACGCCATTGGCTTTGGCGCCGAACAGGTGCGAGCCGACTTTGAAGGTTCGCAGTGAGCTCGCGGGTCGTTCAGCGCGCGTTCGCGGAGCTGTGGAGTGAGGCCGGATCCGGCCGACCAGCGCCGCGATCAGGACGACCGGCAGGGCCAGAAGCGTGAGGTGATGGGGGCGGTTCCGATTGGACATGGCGTTGACCTTTTATCGTTGTGCGACAGTATCGTGTGGAGCTTCTGCGGCCCTGGCGCCCGCCTTCATGCGTTTGCGCGCGGGTTTGAGCTGCCGCGTGGAGCGTCGAGGGCGCGGGCGTGGCTCGCCTGGCGGCTCACCCGGAGGAACGGCAATCGTCTCAACCGCCGCGACAGTTTCCTCGACAGATTCGGTCACGGTCTGCTCGACCCAGGCGATCCGGACCGTTGTGGTGCGACGACGAATGACGCGCGGCATGTGGGCCTCCGGGCCACACTCTAGAGGAGCCCGGGTCGTCGAAGTTGACTTTTCTTGTCAAAGCAGGATCCGCGTAAAATCGGGCACGCCAGCGTTCAATCTCGGGGGGATCAATCGACCACCATGGCGGTCACTGTCGCAGCCCAGACGTTTGGGGAACTCTTGAAGTACCTGCGCCGCAAGGCGCGGCTGACCCAGCGCGAGCTGGCCCAACGCGTCGGGTATACCGAGGCCCACGTCTGTCGCCTCGAAAAGAACGAACGCCTCCCCGATGTCTCGACTGTGGCCGCCCTGTTCGTCCCCGCCCTGGAGCTGGACGATGAGCCGAAGCAGATTGAGTTGCTGCTCCAGTTGGCCGGGCAGGCCGGCTCCAGACGCCCGGCCGACAAGGTCACGGTGCGGCGGACCGGTCTGCGCCAGATCGAGATCCAGCACGAGATCGTCGAAGACCTTGGCGCCCTCGAGGACGTTCCACCGACCCCGCCACATTGGGTCGCCCGACCGGATTTGATAGACCGCGCGGCTATGCTGTTGCGCCATGAGCGGCGTCTCGCTCTGGTGGGGATGGCCGGAGCAGGCAAGACGGTCCTGGCGGCCGAGCTCGCGCGTGCCAATTCGTCGCTCCCGGTCTTTTGGTTGACGGTCACCGTCGGCGTCAGCGATGGCGCTGCTGCGATCACCCGGGCGCTTGCCCTGTTCTGCCTGACGCAGGGCCGGACCCAGGTTCGACCCATTCTGGCGGAAGGGGCCGGCGCATCTCTTCCCCTCGATCAGCAACTCAACCTGCTTCGCGCGGCCCTCAACGCGCGCCCCGCGTTGCTGTGCGTCGATGATGCTCACCTGATCATGAACGATCCGGCCGGGCGCGCCCTGCTCGAGAGCCTTGTCGCGACGACGTCGGCGACGCTTCTGCTGACCTCTCGTGAGCGCCTGGCGTTGTCGCTGCCGCAGCTGTCGGTGGGCGGGCTCGACGTGCCCCAGGCACGGTCCGTGATCGTCGACTACGGGCACGATCCGGGCCTGCCCTGGGTCGAAGCTCTGATCGAGCGGACTCACGGCAACCCGATGTTGCTGCGCCTCGCGCTCGGGCAACTGGGCCACGAGACCGCCGACTCGACGCGCTTCGTCGAACGCCTGGCCTCGCAACCTCAGATCGCGGCGTTCCTGATGAACGGTATGCTACGACGGCTCTCGTCGGGTGCGCTCTGGTTGCTCAAGCTTGTGGCCCTCTTCCGGCATCCGCTCGATCTTTTTGATCCGTCTCTGGCCGAGTTGATCGCAGGCGCAGAACCGTCGCTGGCGCTTGGCGCGGCCATCCAATCGCTGCAGGAGCAGACCCTGATCGACGACGTCCGTCAGGCCGGATTGCATCCCCTGTTGCGCGAGCACCTGCTGACGCAGCTGGCGACGGATCCTCAACGCAAACGCCGGCTGCATCGGCTGGCGGCCGAGTGGGAGGATCAAAACACCGCCGACGTCCTTGAGACGATCTATCACGCCGCCCACGCCGGCCAGTACGCCCGCGCGGCGGAGACGATCAAGGGTCAGGAGGAGGCCGTGGCGGCGCGCGGTCAGGCGACGGCGGCGGCGGTCCTGCTCTCGCGGGTCATCCGCAATCTCGAACGCGGCAAACGACCCGACCGCAGCCGCCGGATCTTGCGCGACCTGTTGACCTCGCGCGGCATCCTGCTGGTCGGCAGTCTGCAGGCGCGTGAGGCCGAGGCGGACTTCCGACGGGCGCTGGAACTGACCGCCGATGCGCCGACGCGCGCCGATCTGGTGGCCCGCATCGCCAACTCCATCTTCGAGCGCAATGCTTACGATGAGGCCCTGACCCTCATCGCCGAATCCCGGGATGCCCTCGGGCCCTCTGAGACGTTCCTGCGCGCGCGCCTGGCGGCGGCGGCGGCCTGGGCGCATTACGACCTCTCGCAGATCGATGAGGCGGCCGGCGCCGGTGAGCAGGCTCTCGCCCTGTTGGCTTCATTTGGCAACGTGTCGTGGCAGAGCCTGCACGAGACACGCGCGACGGCGCACAGCGCCATGGCCAGCATCTCGCGCGCCCGGCAGGATACGGTTGGCGCGATCCGGCACGCGCGGGCGACGATCGACTCCGCGGAGCGGGGCGGGCTGCGTCGGTTGGCCCTTTCGAAGCGCGGTTTTCTTGGCGGGCTCAGCTACGACCGCGGCGATCTCGATGAAGCCGACCGCTTGCGCAACGAGGCGCTGCACTCGGCCACAGAACTGGGAGATAGTTACACGGTCGCGTACATGAACATGTATCTGACCGATCATGACCGCATCCGACTCGCGATCGATCGCGGCCTCGAACGACTCGACGTCGTGCAGCGGCTCATGGAGCAGATCGGCGACGGTCATGGCCAGGCCGACCAGCAGGCGCGACGCGCAGCCCTCCTGCTCTGGCGCGGCGACGTTGAACCCGCGCTCCGATTGCTGGAGGGGCCGTCCATCGGCGGCAACGCCGATCACTCGTCACGATCGCATGGCTACAACCTCAACCGATTGGCCTTCGCGCAGCTGGTCGCCGACCCGGGTCGGTGGGCGCTGGCCGGCGCGACGCTCGACAGGGCACACGCGTTGCCGGGTACCTCAGGCGACCGCAACCTGCGTTTCAACCTGGCCACGACCCGCGCGGCGCTTTGGCTGACGGCCGGCGATCCGACTTCCGCGCAAGTGGCGCTGGACGAGGAGCATGAGATCGAGGGCTTCGGCTTGTGGGGGCGGCTCGACCGAGAGTTGGTGGCCGCCCTGACGGTCTGGGCCGCATCCGGCAGTGCAACGGCCCGCCCGCTGTTCGATTCGCTGCTGAGCCGCGTCGCGCCCTATCCGCTGCACGACCTGAGGCTGGCGTCGATCCTTTCTGAGCCGGAATATCGACCCGAACGTATGCCCCAGTTGCTCTGGCGCGCTCCCCGGTCGTGACGGCCTCGTTGTGGCCGCGGATCCGCGGCTGAGAGTCTCCTGCTGACCACGCTCCATGCCCCGCTGCCGTTGTGGTACATTGACCCAATTCGTTTCGCTGCGAGGCCAAGATGGCAGATCCACGCATTACGCGATTGGCGCACGTGCTCTCAGACTATTGTCTCGACGTTCAACCGGGGCAGGTGATCGTCGTGACCGGTTCGCCGCTGGCCGATCCGTTGTTACGCGCGGTCTACCAGCGCATCCTCGAGCGCGGAGCGCAACCGCTCCCGCAGATCTTTATGCCGGGCCTCAACGAGCTCTATATCCGGCATGCCCACGAGGCTGTGCTCGATCGACCGAACCCCCTGGCTCAACATCTTTACGAGACCATCGACGGCATCGTGCAGATCCGGTCGACGAGCCACACCCGCGAGCTGGCGAGCGTGGATCCGGCGCGCTTGAAGCGCTCACGCGCGGCAGAGGCCTCGATCGTCAAGACCTTCATGGACCGAAGCAGCCGCGGCGAGCTGCGTTGGGTGATCGCGCAATTCCCGACCGATGCCCAGGCACAGGACGCCGACATGGGTCCGCTGGCCTATGAAGAGTTCGTCTATCGCGCCTGTCATGTCGACGGCGACGACGACCCTGTTGCGTACTGGCAGTCGTTCCGCGCAAGCCAACAGCGGATCTGCGATTGGCTCAAGGGCCGCAAGACAGTCACGGTGCGGAGCGCGAACGTCGATTTGAAGCTCTCGATCGATGGGCGCGTGTTCATCAACGCCGACGGCCGTAACAATATGCCCGACGGCGAGGTCTTCACCGGACCTGTCGAAGAGTCGGTCGAAGGTTGGATCCGCTTCACGTATCCCGCGATCTTCAGCGGTCGCGAGGTTGACGGCGTCGAGTTGCGCTTCGAGTCGGGGCGGGTGGTGAAGGCCGACGCACGGAAAGACCCCGAATTTCTGCAGAGCGTGCTCGACACAGATGCTGGCGCGCGTTACCTTGGTGAATTCGCGATCGGCACGAACTACGGCGTCGACCGATTCACACGTAACATCCTGTTCGATGAGAAGATCGGGGGCACGCTCCATCTGGCGCTCGGGGCGAGCTACCCCGGCACTGGCGCCAAAAACGAGTCCTCCGTGCACTGGGACATGGTCTGCGACATGCGCGAGGATTCGGAGATCGCAGCCGACGGCGAGGTGTTCTATCGCAACGGCAGGCTCGTGATCTAGGCTGTCGTGCTTAACGCAAAACGGCCCGGGCAGCGCCCGGGCCGTTTTGCGTTAGGGCCTTCACGAAGGCCATCACTGCGGGATTCGCACTCGGGTGGTCGGCACCTGCTCAACCCTGGGCGCCGCGATCTGCGCCGTGACCGGCACGGTGAAATAGAAGATGCTGCCGCCCTCGGGCGGGCACTCGACGCCGATCCGTCCGCCGTGGGCTTCCACGGCCAGTCGACAGAACGTCAGGCCAAGCCCGGCTCCGGCGCGGATCGGTCGGCCGTTGTCGTCGCGGCGTTGAAAGTGCTTCTCGAATATCCGTGCGCGATCGTCGGGCGGCACGCCATCGCCGTTGTCGCGAACCCAGACCAGGATTGCGTCGCCGCGTCGCTCAGCGCTCAGCCCGATCGAGCCGCCATGAGGCGTAAACTTGACGGCGTTCGAGAGCAGGTTCTCGAGCACTCGGCCGATGAGCTGGCTGTCGGCCAATGTCATCGGCAGGTCGGGCGCGATAGCGACGCTCACCGTTTTCGCTTCTCGCTCGGCCAACGGCAGGATTCGGTCACTGTGCTCCTGCATCAGCTCTGCCAGAGGCAGTGGCTCTAGGTCGAGCTGGAACTCGCCGGCCTCGAACTTGTTGATGTGGACGAGGTCGTCGATCATGCCCATCATGCGCTGGCTCGCGCCAAGCGCGCGCCCCACGAGTTGAGTGGTCGCGGCCGCCTGAAGCGCCACAGCGGTATGGTCGCTTGTGTTTCCGCCGCGGACCTCCTGGCGGATGCCGCGAACCATCAGCTCCAGGTTGGCCGCGATCGCCGTCAGCGGATTGCGCAGGTCATGCACGATCATGTGCGTCAGGTCGTTTCGTTGACTCTCCACGGCCACCAGGTCGGCGTAAGCGCGTTCGAGCTCGCCGGTGCGCTCGGCGATCAGGCGATCGGCGCGGCGCACGATCCCGAGCAGGGCCAGGAAGAGCGCGCCAAGACCGATCGTCGCCAGGCCAAGTCCTTGCGCCCGCGCGCTCATCTCGGCCTCGGTCAGCCCCGGGATGTCGCGGAGCGTGATTAAGACACCCGCCGGGGACCCCTCGGGCGAGGCCACCGGGGTGTACAGCAAGGCGTAGTAGTGATCGTCGGTCGGGTCAAAGGTCGCGCCGCTGCCGGGCGCCAGCAGGCGATCGGCTGTCTCACCCCGACTGGCTTGCAGGAAGCCAACGTCGCCGATGCTGACGATCGCCGGCAGGCTCGGCGCCTGTGTCTCGGCGGGGTAGACCCGCAGCCCTTGCAACGAGTAGATCGCGCCCGAGGCAAGAACGTCGAAGTTGGCCAACTGACCGGCCATCCAGCTTTCGAGATCGGCATCGGCCTGGAGGCCGGCAAGTTGATCGGCCGACTCCAGATCGAGATGGGTAGCGAGGTTTGCGGCGAGACCGCGATTGATCGCGCCCGAGCCGGTCACCACTTCGTCGACCAGATTGCCAAACACGATCCGGCTGTAGACCTCGCCCGAGGCGAGAGCCAGCGCGGCTGTGACGATGGCGCTCGCCACCGCGTAGGTGCGCGTCAGATGGAAGGCGCGCACCCGTTCCTCGGTGCGCCAGAGCAGCGTCATCGTCGTCAGCCAGGCCAGCAACAGGACTGCGATATGGAGCCACCAGCCGAGTTGCCCGTCTGCGAAAAGGTGCAGAGCGCCGACCGCCATCAGGCCCCACAGGCTGTCGATAACGAATACGCCATCGAGACCATCGGGTTTGCGCGCCCAATGCCACAGATGGCTGAACAGCGCCAGGCCCCATAGCACCAGGACACCCGATACCTGGGCCATCCGGCCCGTGTCTCCACTGAGCGCGTCAAGCACCTGTGGCGCGACAGCCGCGAGACCCAGAAAGCCCAGGAGGGCAAGTCCGCCGACGGACGCCAGAAGCGCGACGAGCCGACCGTCGCGCTGATTTGGAAGCCAGGCCCCAGCCAACAACAGCGCCCCGCCACCCCAAAGCGCGATCCACGGGCTCCACAAGGCTGCCGGATGCGGCACGCCGATCAGAGCACCCACCGTCAGGGCCCCGTGGATCACGTAAAGGAGGCTCATCCAACCGAACATCAACGCCAGGAGCAGGGGCCGTATGCGTCGCGTCTCGCGCAGTGCGGCCACAACGAAGAACGAGATCACACAGCCGACAAGCGCCGCTAAGGTGACGAAGTAGTAACGCAGCAGGGGGATCGCAACGTTGATGTTGAGCGACGGTTGGATCACAAGTAACCCAAATCCGATGAGGGGCAAGGCAATGCCCAGGGCCGCCAGGGTCTTAAAAAGCATGAGCTTGAGTCTACGGAAAGTCGCGTAAAAAGCGTTAAGACACGGGATAAAAACGGTGTAAATTCGGTTATCCGGTACCAAGAGAGGATCCGGGCTCCGAAAAACCTTGGGCAACGCTTCTACAAAAAAAGGCCCGCGTTTGCGGGCCTGAGCTCCTCGACCTGGATTTGAACCAGGAACCTACCGGTTAACAGCCGGTTGCTCTGCCGATTGAGCTATCGAGGAATAGCCTGAAAAGTATACCGGGCCGGCCGGAGGCTGTCAAGGTTTGCGCATCGATGCAAAGGACATCGAAGCCGTGTCGGGCCGGGGCGGTCGGTGCTTGCTTGTGAAACCAGACAGGGCGTGTTAACTTAACGGCATACTCGCCTGGAGGAAATTAACGACGATGCCTGAAGTGACCTCATCGGGTGCACAGCTGCCTGATCCACCCACGCGATCCTTGATCGATTACGTCGGCGTCGCCGCCCGCGGTTTCTGCATGGGCGCCGCCGACGTGGTGCCGGGCGTTTCGGGCGGCACGATGGCCTTCGTCCTCGGGATCTACGACGAACTGCTCTCGGCGATCCAGTCTTTCAATCTAGTTTTTTTCAGGCGCCTGCTGTCCTTCCGCTGGCGCGAGGCCTTTGCCGGGATACCGTGGCGCTTCTTGCTCGCGCTCGGCAGCGGGATCGGAGTCGCGATCCTGGCGCTGGCCGAGAGCTTACAGTGGGCGCTTCATCATCATCCCGAATTCGTCTGGGCCTTCTTCTTTGGACTGGTGCTGGCCTCGGTCTTTGTCGTGCGCAAGCACGTCAAACGCTGGACGGCTTCCACTGTCGCGTTCGCTGTCGTTGCGGCTATCGGGGCTTATGTGTTGGTCGGGCTGACGCCGACCCAGACCCCCGACACGCCGTGGTTCCTGTTTCTCAGCGGTGCGATCGCGATCTGCGCCATGATCCTGCCCGGCATCTCCGGGGCGTTCATCCTCGTCCTTCTGGGCAAGTACCAGTACGTGCTCGACGCGGTTGTACAGCGCGATCTGGTTCCGCTTGCGATCGTTGCAGCGGGCTGTGCGGTTGGCCTGCTGATCTTCGTGCGGCTGCTGCGTTGGCTGTTGCGGCGCTTTCATGATCAGACCGTGGCCGTCCTCTCGGGCTTTATGCTCGGGTCGCTGCGCAAGGTCTGGCCGTGGAAGGATGTGCAGGCTGTCGAAGGCGTCGAGGCCCTGAGCGTCGAAATCAACATCCTGCCGGCGGTCTTCACAGCCGAAATCGGGTTCGCGCTTGGGTTGCTCGGGCTCGGCGTCGGGCTTGTGCTTTCGATCGAACGTCTGGCCGCGCGCCGCGCCACTGGCCGGCAATGACCGGCCAATCTGAAACGCAGCCCGCACACTGGTTGACCTCGCCCGCTGCAGGCGTCCTGGCGCTTGGCGTCTTTGCCCTGATCGTCGGCACGTGGCTGGCCAATACGCCGCCCGATCTGCTCGGCAAGGCCGACGCGATCGGCTACGCGATCTGTCACCGAATCGACCTGCGCTCGTTTCACCTGGGCGATCGGCAGATGCCGCTCTGCGCTCGCTGCACCGGGATCTATCTCGGAGCATTGGCGTCGTTGATCACCCTGGCCATGCTCGGCCGGGGGAGGGCGGGCGGGCTGCCGACAGCGCCCTTCATGGTGGTGCTAATCGCGTTCATCGGCGTCATGGGTGTCGATGGCGTGAACTCCTACATGGGGCTCTTTCAGGGGCGTCTTCCGCAGCTCTATACACCCAGCAATGAGTTGCGTTTGATCACCGGGGCCCTCACTGGGATCGCTGTCGCCGGCTTGATCTATCCGGTCTTCAATCAAACCCTTTGGCGTGGCTGGACGCTCGAGCCGATGGTCGGCCGCTGGCGTGATCTGGCGCTGTTGCTGGGCGTAAACGCCGTCGTCGTCGCGCTTGTGCTGACCAACGAAGTCGCCGTGTTGTACCCGCTGGCGCTGCTCAGCGCGCTCGGGGTCCTTGTGCTGCTGACGATGCTGTACACCATCGGCGTGCTGTTGATCGCGCGCCGCGACGCCACGCTGACCGGTTGGCGTCAGGCGGCATTGCCGCTATTATTGGGCCTGACCCTGGCGATCGTGCAAATCGCCGTGGTCGATGCCGTGCGGTATGGGTTGTTCGGCACCTGGGCCGGGCTTCCGCTCGCCGGCTGAATGCCTTATTTAGGAGATCCCGATCATGTCCTCGTCTGGCAATAACAACCGCACGATCATCATCGTCGTCGCCGTCGTCGTGGTGCTGTGCTGCTGCTGCACGGCCGTGGCAGGCGTCGGTTGGTTCTGCGGCGATCTGCTCACCGGTGTGTCGTCGTCCTGCAGCTTCTGATCCCGGCTTCATCCCCGGCTGCGATCACCGCGAAGACGCGAAGGACGCGAAGCCCGATCAGGCTTTGCGTCCTTCGCGTCTTCGCGGTTGAAGCTGCGTTTCCATGAGACGGTGGAGCGATGGGCACTCCGACGCTTGCGCCGCTGGCCGGCCCTGATCGCGATGCCTTTGTCGCGTTGATGGACGGCGCGTTCGCGTACGATCCCTGGTATGTCGCGCTCTTCGGAAGAGGGGCGCAACCCCGGCGCGCCGAGTTCTTGAGTTTCCTGTTCGATTTGAGCCAGANNGCCTCCATCCTCGATCGGCCCGAGGTCCGCATCTCGGGTTGGCCGCGCGTGATCGCGCGAGCGCTCGCGGGGCCGATCGGGCTGTCGTGGCGGAACGCGCGGTTGCTCGCGCCATATCTGCGGCACACCCGCGCCGTGTTGCCGCGCGGGCGCACGTACTACCTGACGTTGATCGGCGTCGAGGCCGCGGCCCGGGGTCAGGGCGTCGGCCGACGGCTGCTCGAGGCGGTGTTGGCCGAAGTCGACGCCGACACCACGACGCTCGGGGTCGGCCTCGACACCGAGAACGCCGCGAACGTCGGGCTGTATGAGCGTTTTGGCTTTTTTGTGACGCGGGCAGTTCCGCTCGACAAGGTCACGGTGCACTGTATGTTCAGGCCGTCGTCTTGATCCCCTGTTGTGTCGGTGCCCAGACCCTCTAGACCGTGTGCGCCGTCGCCGGGCGCGGATTCTAACCTTGGACCTGACANNTGACAGGTCCATCGCGATTCGCTCGAAAACACGGTGCTCCCGAAAACACCTTCTTCGATAACGCGTCGATTTTCTAACCTTCTGCGCGCCGGCGTGCTCGCCGCGCCATCGCTACCGACCCCCGGCCCGTATCCGAGCATTGGCCATGCACACCCCCATGAAACGATTGAGACGCGCATTCCACACGCTGGACGGCCCATGGGGCAGGTGAGTTGGGTCCGATGCTTGACAAACTTCATTCACTGAATAAAATAAGCTCACAGCCCGGACGACTTCCGTTATGCATCAACCCGCCCTCGGCAACCGTGATCTGATGCGCGCGCTCAACCGGTCGACCGTCTTGAACATCATCAAGACGCACGGCCCGATCGCGCGGACCGAGGTCGCTCGTCGTTCGGGGCTCAGCCCGGCCACAGTCACCGGGATCACGGCCGACCTGATCGCCGAAGACCTGGTCTTCGAGAAAGAGGCCGGCGACTCTTCGGGCGGCCGGCGTCCGATCCTGCTGGCGATCAACCCCACGGGCGGCTGCGTCGTCGGCATCAAGCTCACCGAAACGCAATTGATCGGCGCGCTGACCGACCTCGAAGCCACAGTCATCGCCATGGATGTGCGACCGCTCTCCGGGCGCTCGCACGAGAAGATGATCGACTCGCTCGCGCTGCTTGTGCAACGCCTGGTCAAGGCCAGCGGCTTCGCCAAGAAGCGCCTGCTGGGCGTCGGCATCGGCCTGGCCGGGATCGTCGATGCCGAGAACGGGGTGCTGCGCCAATCGCCGTACCTCGGCTGGCGCGACCTTCCGATCGGCAAGCTGCTGCGCGACAAGGTCCGCGTGCCGGTCTACGTCGACAACGACGTCAACACCCTGACCCTGGCTGAGAAATGGTTCGGCGCCGGGCAGGGGATCGAGCACTTCCTGACGGTGACCGTCGGACGCGGCGTCGGCCTCGGGATCGTGGTGAACGGGCAGTTCTACCGCGGCGCCGGCGGCGGAGCGGGCGAGTTCGGCCACACCGTGATCGACCCCGAGGGCCCGATCTGCGCCTGCGGCAAGCGGGGCTGCCTCGAGGCGTTCGTCAGCGATCCGGGCTTGCTCAGCCTGGCCGCTCAGGCCGCCCATCGGGGTGAACTCGCACGGGCGCCGCATTCGGTGGCCGAGTTGATCGGCCTGGCCGATTCCGGCGACCCCGTGGCGCGCCACATCTTCGCCTATGCCGGCGAGATCCTCGGGCGCGGGTTGGCCAACCTGATCAACATCCTCGATCCGCAACGCATCATCGTAGGCGGCGAGGGCGTACGCGCCGGCGACTGGCTCTTTGGCCCGATGCGCGCCGCGATCGCCGTGCATGTGCTTCCGAGCATCTCGACCGACGCCGAGATCCGGGTCGAGCCATGGGGCGACGACGCCTGGGCGCGCGGCGCAGCCAGCCTTGTGCTGCGCGAGTTGTTCGAGCCGCCAGTGCGCAAGTAGCCTGTCGTAGAGCGGGCCGGTAGCGATCGATAGAACGGGCTATGCACGCGCGCTTCAACCGCGTGCTCAGAACAGAGGGAAGGGTTCATGGTCGGAGAGCGTGGTTGGCGCAAAACCGGCTGGGTCTTGCTCTTCTTGCTCCCAAGCCTGAGCGGGCTCGCGGTGTTTTCATTGACGCCGATCCTGGCTTCACTTGGCCTCACTCTTTTTGATTGGGATCTGCTCACCCCGCCGCGTTTCATCGGGCTCGACAACTTCAGCGAGCTCTTCACCTCAGACGACTTCTGGGCCGCGCTCGGTCACACGCTGTATTTCATTGCCGGCTACATCCCGCTGGTGCTTGTGCTCGCGCTCGGGCTGGCGTTGATCCTCAACCAAAAGCTGCGCGGGATCATGCTCTACCGCGCAGCCTTCTATCTTCCTGTCGTGTCGGCTTGGGTCGCCGTGGCGCTGTTGTGGAAGTGGATCTTCAACCCGAAGTTNNCGGCCCCGGCTGGCTGTTCGATCCGAATTGGGCGATGCCGGCCATCATCCTGACCAGCGTGTGGAAGGACATCGGCTTCGTGATGGTGATGTTCCTGGCCGGCTTGCAGGGCATCCCGGCCGATTACTACGAGGCCGCGGCGATCGACGGCGCC
>DKKP01000294.1:0-259 GCA_002455335.1 Anaerolineales bacterium UBA6663
ATCGCACAAGACCCACCCTGCGGCGTTACGTGTGGCTATTCGAGAGCGGGCGTGTCCGTCTCGTCTTTGAGGCCGACGCCGCTGAGCTTGAGCCGCCGCGCACCGGTCACCAGGAACTGGATCTTGCGCGCCGCTTCGGCGTATGACAGGCCCTCGAGACGGACGTTCGAGATGCAGTTGCGCTCGGCATCTGATCGACCGACCCGTGGCGCATAGGTGACGTACACGCCAAGGCTATCGGCCGAGCCGAGCCCCGGTC
>DKKP01000294.1:310-6040 GCA_002455335.1 Anaerolineales bacterium UBA6663
GGCGAGCCGTTGGGCGCTCTCGGACGACAGGCGTCGGCCGCGGTTCGGGTTCTGCAGATAGGTTGCGCGGTCGGGCGCCTGGCTCGCCACGCCCAGCACGGCCCAGCCACGCCCGGCCAGCTCGGCCTCGAGTGCGGCTGAGTCGAACGGCAAATGGACGGCGTCGCGGGCGCGGGCGTGCGCGAGCTGAAAGTCGAGCACCTCGCGGGTCGGCAGGCTCGCGCCGGCGCGTCCGAGGCCGATGCGCGCCGTGGTCAAACGGCTCAGGTTGCGCCACGGGTCGAAGGTAGTCAGGTCAGCCATCGTGCCTCCTCAGGCGCTCCATGGGCCGGCCGAAAGCAGCGGATGATTGGGCGTGGCAGGCAGCAACTCCCGGCCGTCTTTCAGGATGGAGAAATCTGCGAGCCAGGCCTCGAACTCGGGGGCCGGGCGCAGACCCAGCACCTGGCGCAGGTAGAGCACATCATGGAACGACGTGCTCTGGTAGCTGAGCATGATGTCGTCGGCGCCAGGCACCCCCATGAAGTAGTTGCAGCCGGCGACGCCGAGCAGCGTCAGCAGGTTGTCCATGTCGTTCTGGTCGGCCTCGGCGTGGTTGGTGTAGCAGACGTCGCAGCCCATGGGCAGGCCGAGCAGCTTGCCCGCGAAGTGGTCTTCGAGCCCGGCGCGCGTGATCTGGGCCCCGTCGTACAAATACTCGGGGCCGATGAAGCCGACGACCGTATTGACAAGCAGAGGCTTGAAGTGGCGGGCGACCGCGTAGGCCCTGGCCTCGCAGGTCTGCTGGTCGACTCCGTGGTGGGCGTCGGCCGAGAGCGCGCTGCCCTGGCCGGTTTCGAAGTACATGACGTTGTCTCCGACCGTCCCGCGCTTGAGCTCGAGCGCCATCGCGCGGGCCTCGGTCAGCATCGCGAGCGTGATCCCAAAGCTCTTGTTCGCGGCTTCGGTCCCGGCCACGGATTGGAAGACGAGATCGACCGGCGCGCCGCGTTCGATCGCCTGCATCTGAGTGGTGACATGAGCGAGCACGCAGCTCTGGGTCGGGATGCGATAACGCCCGATCAGGTCGTCGAGCATCTTGAGCAGATCGATGACGCGTTGCGGGCTGTCGCTGGCCGGGTTGATCCCGATGACGGCGTCGCCGCAGCCGTAGAGCAGGCCGTCGATGATGGCGGCCGCGATCCCGGCCGGATCATCGGTCGGGTGGTTGGGCTGGAGCCGCGCCGCCAGCCGGCCCGGCAGGCCAAGCGTGTTGCGGAACCGGCTCACGACCCGGCGTTTTTGGGCGACCAGCACCAGATCCTGATTGCGCATCAGCTTGGCCACGGCCGAGACCATCTCGGGGGTCAGCCCAGGGCTCAGCGCCTCGAGCGTCGGCCCATCGGCGGCGTACCCGAGCAGCCAATCGCGAAAGGCGCCGACCGTCAGCGCGCTGATCGGCGCGAAGGCCGCCTTGTCATGATTGTCGAGGATCAGGCGCGTGACGTCGTCGGCCTCGTAGGCGATGACCGGCTCTTCGAGAAAGCGGGTCAGTTGAACTTCAGCCAGGGCACGCTGGGCGGCCACGCGCTCCTCGGCGCTCTCGGCCGCGAGCCCGGCCAGGGCGTCGCCCGACTTCGGCGCGCTGGCTTTCGCCAGCAGTGTGCGCAGATCCGGGAAGCTGAAGGTCCGGCCGGCAAGAGTTTCCTGGTAGACCGTCATGGCGCCTCCATGGGAGTGGTCACGAAACGCACGGCAGTCGAGTCCGCGGTCGATCGTCCGTTGGCTGCGATCACATCACGCCAGCAAGGTGCGCAGGAAGGCGATCAATCGATCGACGTCGGCGGCCGTGCTGGCGATGCCCAGCGAGACACGCACGGCGCCCGTGCTCTTGTCGTCGATGCAGCGGCGGAAGTCGTCGAGCGTCAGCCGCGCGCGGCTGGCCACAAAACAGCTCGAGAGCTCCTCGGCCGAGATCCCGAGCGCGAGTTCGCCGTCGCCGGGATTGCAGAAGCAGCCGGTGCGTAGCGAGATCATGGCAGCGTTGGCCCGCGCCTCGACCTCGCGGTGGTCGACGAAGTGCCCGGACGCATCGAAGACATTGAAAGTCACCGTCGCCCCGCGCCCGCTCGTGGCCGTGGGGCCGTAGACCTTGACCAGGGGTGAGCCGTTGGCATGGTGCAGCGCCAGGAGTTGCGCGAGTAGCGCGCCGGTCAGCCCTTCGAGCCGGGTATGCAGGCGCGCCACGCCGACCTCGGCGAGATAGCGGAGGCCGATCTCGACCGCGGGCAGGTTGAGATAGTCGAGCGTGCCGTCTTCGAAGCCCTCGGCGCCTTCGTGCAGGTAGTACTTGTCGCCTTGAACCGAGGCGACCGTGATCGTGCCGCCGGCGAACCAGGGTCGTTGCAACCGTGCGAGCGCCGTGCGCCGCGCGAGCAGGGCTCCGATGCCGGTCGGGTAGCCGAACATCTTGTAAAACGAGAGCGCCACGAAATCGGGTTGGATCAGGCCGAGATCGAGCACGTTGGTCGGCGCGAAGGCCGCCGCGTCGAGCAACACATCCCAGCCGGCTGCATGCGCCTCGGCGATCCAACCAAGATCGTGCTGGACGCCCGAGAAGTTCGATTGGCCGGGGTAGGCAAACAGCCGTGGCCCGGTCGCCGGCGTTCCCAGGTTCGCGCGCAAAGCCTCGGCATCGATGCGCAGATCCGGCGGGCGGACGGGCGTGTAGGTGACTGTCGCGCCTTTGGCCCGCGCGAACTCGCGGATGCCGTTGACCGAGTTGTGGTTGTCGAAGGTCAGCAGGAAGGCGCCGCCAGGCCCGAACGGGTACGACTCGCCCACGAGTTTCAGCGCGCCGCTGGCGTTGGCTGTGAAGATCACGGCGTACTCGGCCGGGTCGGCGTTGAAGAACCGGAGCACGGCTTCGCGGGTGCGTTCGACGCCTTCGGTCGCCGCCCGCGAGGTCGGGTTGCTCGAATGCGGGTTGCCGAAAACGCCGTTCACCAGGAGCGCCTGATGCTCGCGCACCTGGCGGGCGGCGTACAGACACCCGCCTGTGTAATCGAGGTATACATGCCCGGCCGCGTCGAGCCGCGCATACTCGGTCGCGCGCAGGCCGTCGAAGTCGATTTCGATTGGCCCGGTTCCCATCCGCTGGGGATGAGCGGATTCACTTCCCGGATGTTTTGGACTCATGAACGTATTCTACTCTCGGGCTGAGTTGCGCGGGTGCTAGAATGAAGCATTGTTGCATACCTTTTTGGGTTGGGGGATATATGTCGCATCGAATGGCCGCGATCGGCCTAGTGCTGATATTCGTGCTCGGCCCGACCTGTACGGCCGATTTGAGTGTAGCTGGCTCCGCCTCGGCGCAGGCCGTTGAGGCGTTTCGGCTGAGCCATGACCTGGCGCCCGGCGTCAACGTGATCGATTTCGCGCCCTCGCCGGATGGGCGGCACATCGCCTATACGACGCAAGGGGGCGTTGGCCAATCCGAACTGTGGCTCGCGTCGATCGACGGCGCCGTGCACACCAAGGTCGCTGAGGGCAATGTCACTGGCGAGTACCTTCCCGCCGCTCCGGCGCTGCGGTTCTCGACCGATGGGTCAACGCTCGTGTTTGGCATCTCGACGGCCTCTGGCACGACGGTGGGCGTCACCGGTCTGGGCGTCTACGACATTGTGGGCGGTGGCCCCAGCGAGGTGCTTGTTCCGACGCTCCCGCAGGGCAACGCGACGACAATCACGTCGTATCAGCTCAGCGCGGATGGGCAGGTGGTTGTCTATCAGGCCGAGAACACGGCGACGCGCGAGTTGTACCGAGTCCGGGTTGGCCAGGCTCCTGAAGTAATCAACCGTCCACTCGTTTCCAATGGACGCGTCATGCAGTTCGCGCTGGTCGGCGCGCCGGCCCGGATCGTGTACTCGGCCGACGACGTCACAGACGAGCGTTATGAGATCTATAGTTTGCCGCTGCTCGGGACGGTCGCGGAGACGATCAAACTCAGCCATCCGACAGGCGACAATCGGACATCGACCTGGAANNTTGAGCCACACCATTCAGTTTGGGTCGCGCTTACTCACTGAGACGCTGGGGGTTACTTTTGTCGTGCCGGTTGATGGCTCGCAGGCGCCACGCGAGTTGTTTCCGGCTGACCATGTCGTCGCTTATTCGACCTCGTCGCGTGATGGTCTGTCGGTCGTGTACTCGACCTACTCGGGCACGCCCGGCATCTACGTCGTGCCCGTCTCCGGGCCGGCGGGTTCGCGCCAGTGGGTCGCTTCGAACGCCAAGTCGGTCCACGACATGCGGTTCGTCGATCGCGACGCCTTTGTTGTTTGGAAGGAATGGAATATCGATCCCTACGACGGCGGTGTCAAGGCCGCCGCGCTCCCGCCCGCGACGCCGGCTACGACCACGCTTGTGGCAGCCGGTGATCCGGTGCGTTTCGGGTTCGATCACTCGCCACGCTATTTCTTTGTTGACTCCGCGTATCGGCTTGTGAGCGCGACCCTGGAGACCGGCGAGCCCCCGATCGTGCTTGACTCAACGCCCTCGTACGTCAACGGGCAGGGGGCGACGTTGACAACCGATGGCTCGCTTCTGATCTACCTGGATGAGATGCCTGATACGGTGATCCGCGTGGTCCCGGCGGGCGGACCGGAGTCGGCCGTTGTGCGGATTGATCATCAGCCGACAGCCGGGGCCGCGCTGGCCTTCAAACTCTCTTCAGACGGGCATTCGGTGGTCTACCGCTGGTCGGGCTCGACCCAAATCGAGCTTTACGTGGCCGACATAGCGGTCTTGCTTCCTGCGCCTGCTGAGCGCAAGGTCTATCTGCCGACCCTCATTCGCTGAGCGGCGCACTATGCGCCCAGCTTGCGCAGCGCCTTGATCAGCGCGTGGTTGCCTTCGTGCCCAAGGCCGTCGGCCTGGAGCGTGCGGTACAGGTTGAAGACCAGGCTTGTGGCGAGCAGCGGCACGCCGAGCGCGTCACCTTCGCGCAGACAAAGCCGTACGTCTTTCTGCTGAAGATCGATGGTGAATCCGGGCCGCCAGTCGTCGGCCAGGATTTGCGGGCCGCGGTTGCTGAGCATCCAGCTGCCGGCCGCGCCCCCGCTCACGGCGGCCAGTGTTTTCTCGAGATCGAGCCCGCCGGCGCGCGCGAACTCAAGCGCCTCGCTCATCGCCAGCGCATTGCCCACGACCAGGATCTGGTTGACCAGCTTGACCATCTGGCCATCGCCGGTGCCTCCGACATGCGTGATGGTCTTGCCCATCGCCTCGAAGTAAGGTCGCGCGCGTTCGAGTTGCTCGGCCGGGCCGCCGACCATGATGCTCAGCGTGCCGCGCGCTGCGCCCTCGCTGCCGCCGCTGACCGGGGCATCGAGCATGGCGACGCCCTTCTCGGCCAGCCGGGCCGCGATGGCGCGGGTGGCAGCCGGGCTGATCGTGCTCATATCGACCACCAGCGCGCCGGATCGGGCGCCATGGATCACGCCGGCCTCGCCCAGGATCACGGCCTCGACATCGGGCGGGTCGCTGACGCAAGTGAAGACGATGTCGCTGGCCGCCGCGACTGNNAGGTTACGGGCCATACCCTGGCCCATGATGCCGAGGCCGATAAAGCCGAGCGTTGCGTTGGTCATGGACGGTCACTCTCGCGTCGAACGGATTCCCTCCATTTTACGCGACATCGAAGACGGTGCGACACGGTTGCGGATCCGGCACGCCGGATCCGCAACCGTG
>DKKP01000275.1 GCA_002455335.1 Anaerolineales bacterium UBA6663
GAGAGCAATGACCGCGAAACGACATGTGATGCTGAGCGCGTTGACGGCAACTGCCGTGGCGCTCGCGGCCTGCGCCGGGCCCGCAACGCCGGCGGGGCCCGAGGCGACGCCAACGCCGAAGATCTTGACGATCTCGTACCCGACCACGTTCCCTGACCTTGACCCGAGCACGTCGTTCTCGAACGACAACGCGGTCACGTCGAACGTGTATGAGCCGCTGGTCTGGTACACGCCTGGCGGCACCGACGTGCTCACGCCCGGCCTGGCGACGAGCTGGGAGGCGTCCGAAGACAGCCTGACCTGGACCTTCAAGTTGCGTGAGGGCGTCACGTTCCACGACGGCACGGCCTTCAACTCGGCCGCGGTCAAATCGTCGATCGAGCGCACCAAGGAACTGGCCGGCGGCGCGTCGTGGATCTGGGGCGTGGTCAACGCCATCGAGACCCCCGACGATTACACGGTCGTCTTCAAGCTCGACTATGCCACACCGCTCGACCTTGTGGCTTCGTCGGGTTACGCAGCCTGGATGATCAGCCCGGCGGTGCTCGACAAGGACGGCGCCTGGTTCAATGAAGGCCACGACGGCGGCACCGGGCCCTACATGATCGAGTCGTACGAGCCCGGCGCACGCGTCGTGCTGACGCGTTTCGGCGACTATTGGGGCGGCTGGAAGGACGGCCAGATCGACAAGGTCGTCATGGAGGTCGTTGAGGACACGACAGTGCGCCAACAGAAGATCGAATCGGGCGAGGCCGATTGGACGTATCAGCTGCCGACCGAAAACCTCGCGGCGCTCGATGAGAAACCGGGCGTGACGCTGGTGACGAACCCGGCCTATCAAAACCTGATCGGCCAGTTCAACGTCAAGAAAGCACCGCTCGACGACGTCAGGGTGCGCCAGGCGCTTTCCTACACCTTCCCGTACCAGGTCTTCATCGACACGGCGCTGGAAGGCTACGCGACCCAATCGCGCGGGCTGATCCCGACCGGCATGTTCGGTCATGATTCGGCCGCGTCGCAGTACACGTACGACCTCGAGAAGGCCAGGGCCCTGCTGGCCGAAGCCGGCGTCGGCGAGGGCCTCGAGCTGACGATGACCTACGCCATCGGTGACACAGTCGAGCAGGCCGCCGGCGAGTTGTGGAAGGCCGAGCTGGCCAAGGTGGGCATCACGCTCAACCTGCAGCCGATGTCCTGGGAAGCTCAGTGGGATCTGGGCAAGGGTGATCCTGCCAACGCGCAGGACGTCTTCGTGATGTACTGGTGGCCGAGCTACGTCACGCCCTACGACTTCTTTTTCAACCTGTTCCACACCGAGGAATCGACGCTGTTCAACCTCGGATACTACGGCGACCCCGACTTCGATGCCCTGATCGACGAGGCCAACGTGGTCAGCGGCGGCGACAAGGCAGCGGCTGAGCAGATGTTCAAGGACGCCAACAGTATGCTGATCGACGACGCAGCGGCGCTGTTCTTCTTCGATCAAAGCAACATCCACGTCATCCGTGACGACATCAAGGGTTACGTGGATAATCCTGCGTATCCGCACGTGGTGTTCGTGTATCAGTTGACCCGGTAGCAAAGCACCCGCGGGTGGCAGACCATGGATTGCGGTGGGTGATCGGGCGCAGCGGCGCCCGGCCACCCACTCAGCCTTGAGGTCTGCGGTCCGCCGTCCGCGGTCTGCCACTTATGATCCTCTACCTCCTCCGCCGGCTCGCTCTTGCAGCGCTTGTGCTGTTCAGCGTCTCGGCGCTGACGTTCTTGATCTCGCGCGTGGTGCCGTCGGACCCGGCGGCGCTGTACGCCGGGCAGCGCCCGACTGAGGAACAGATCGCGCTTGCGCGCGAGCGGCTGGGGCTCGATCAGCCTCTCGTCGTCCAATATGCGCGGTTCATGGGCGACATCCTGAACGGCGATCTTGGGATCTCGTACAAGACCAAGCACGCCATCGTCAACGATCTGGCGAACTTCCTGCCGGCGACGCTCGAGCTGGTGCTGGTCAGCATCGCGCTTGCCTTGCTGGTGGGTATCCCGGCCGGGGTGCTTGCGGGCGCGTGGCGCGGAGGCTGGTTCGACCAGACGACGCGCGTGTTGTCGATCGCCGGGGTATCGATCCCGGCCTTCTGGCTCGCGCTCATCTTGCAGTTGATCTTCTTTGGCGCGCTGGGTTGGTTGCCGTTGTCGTCGCGTACATCCAACGCGGCAATCATCATGTACCCGATCGAGACCATCACGGGCTTTCACCTGATCGACGCCGCGGTGACTGGGAATTGGAAGGCCTGGGGCGATGCGGCGCTGCACCTGATCTTGCCGGCTTTTACGCTGGCGACATACCCGATCAGCCTGACGCTGCGGATGACGCGCGCGGCCATGGTCGAGGTGTTGGGCGAGAAGTACATCGTCGCAGCGCGGGCGCAAGGGCTGCCCGAGCGCGACGTGCTCTTTCGCTACGCGCTGAAAAACGCGATCGTGCCGGCGCTCAATGTGCTCGGTTTGTCGTTTGCGTTCTCGCTGACCGGCTCGTTTCTTGTCGAGGTGATCTTCTCGTGGCCGGGGCTTGGCAAGTATGTGACCGACTCGATCCTCAACGCCGATTTCCCCGTGATCGTGTCGGTGACCCTGGTCGTGACCGTCTTCTATGTGCTGATCAACCTGGCGGTCGACCTGATCCAGGCGCGGCTCGACCCGCGGGTGGTGCTGCGATGACGCTCGTCGCCCGCTGGTTCGGGTCACGTTTCGCGCCTGACTCGATCCCGGGCCGGCTGCGCCGCGATGTCTGGGCCTGGATCAGTGGTCTCATCATCCTGCTGTTCATCGGGGGCGCGTTGTTCGCGCCGCTGTTGACCTCGCGCGCGGCCGAAGGCGAGGGCGAGCCCAATCCGCCCGAGAAGCTGCTGGCGCCCTCAGCCGAGCATCCTTTCGGAACCGATCAGCTTGGCCGTGACCTGTATGCCCGCGTGCTGTTCGGTGGGCGCACGGCGCTGACGCTTGGGCTGCTGGTCGTGGCCGTGGCGGTCGCGGTCGGCGTGCCGCTGGGTGCGATCGCCGGTTACTTCGGCGGGTGGGTCGACGAAGTGCTGATGCGCCTGACCGACGTCTTTCTGGCTTTCCCGCCGCTGCTATTGGCGATCTTCATCGCCTCGGCGCTTGGCGCGAGCCTGACCAATGCCGCGCTGGCGATCGCGTTCACCTGGTGGCCTTGGTACACGCGTCTGGTGCGCGCGCAGGTGGTGGCGCTGCGCGACCGGCCGTTTGTCGAGGCCGCGCGCGTGATGGGCGTCAATGACCTGGTGATCATCGGCCGGCATATCCTGCCCAACACGCTCTCGCCCGTGATCGTGCAGGCCACGCTCGATCTGGGCTCCGCGATCCTGACCGGCGCGGCGCTCTCGTTCCTGGGCCTTGGCGTGCAGCCGCCGACCGCCGACTGGGGCCAGATGGTCAGCAACGGCCGTCTGTACTTCCCGGATCGCTGGTGGTACGTGACCTTCCCGGGGTTGGCGATCTTCCTTTCGACGTTGGCCTTCAACCTGCTCGGCGACAGCGTTCAAGACGCGAACACCTAGTGTGCGAGCGCGAGGGTGAGCCCGGCGCCGCCGGGCTCACCCTC
>DKKP01000392.1 GCA_002455335.1 Anaerolineales bacterium UBA6663
GCCGAGGTCGAGCCCGATCGGGCCACGCAGACGCGCCAGCTGGGAGTCCTCGATCCCGGCCTCGCGCAGCCGCGCCCGACGCTTCTCCTGGGTGCCCTTGCTTCCAAGCGCGCCGACGTAGAATGCCGGGCTGCGAAGCGCGACCAGCAGACCCGGGTCGTCGAGTTTGGGGTCGTGGGTCAGCATCGCCAGCGCCGTCGCGCGCGTGATGCCAAGCGCGTTCAGCGCATCATCCGGCCACTCGGTGATGAGCGCATCGACATGCGGAAAACGCTCGGCATTGCCAAACGCCTTACGCGGATCGATCACCACGGTGCGATAGCCGATGCCGCGGGCAAGCTGCGTGAGCGCGATGGCTGTATGCACGCCGCCGACCACCACGAGCGTCGGCGCGGGCCAGTCGACCTCGACGAATAACTCCACATCCTCTGCCAGCGTGATCCGCTGCGTTGTCCCGGAGGCCAGCGCCGCACGCGCGGCTTTGAGCCCGGCCTCCGCCCAGCCCCCCGGCAGTGCGCCGTATACGACAACGCCGGCTTCGTCGAGCACCAACGCTGCGCCGAGTGCGTCGGCCGGCCCTTTGATCAACGTGGCAACCGCGTACACGGCGCCGACCCCGATCAGGGCGGCGACGGATCGCACGTGCCCCGGGTCGAGCGGCTGGACGAAGACGTCGACGCTGCCGCCGCAGGCCAGGCCGACCTCCCAGGCTGTCTCGTCGGCGACACCGTAGTGGATAAGCCGGGCGCGGCCGGCGCGCAAGACATCCTGACCGACCTCGACCGTTGCGCCCTCGACGCAGCCGCCGCTGACCGAGCCCGTCATCGCGCCGGCCAGCGTCGCCGCAAGCTTGGCGCCCGCGGCGCGCGGCGACGAGCCCCAGGTCTGCACGACAGTCGCCAGGGCCACGGCCTGCCGTTCATCTACCCAACGTTCGAGGTCAACCAGGATGTCTCGCATGATCAGGCTCCCGAGCGTAACTGCCCAGCCAGCCCGCTGGGGCTGAGTTTGTGCGATTCTAGCGCAATGCTTGCTATTTTCGACTGAGGGAGGACAATGCATCTCATGCGCGTCGTGTGCCGGACGGAACCGAAAGGCAGCCCGGCGCAGCCTATACGGAGGGAAGCGATGAAGAAGCGTGTTGTCGTACTCGGGGGAAGCTTCGCCGGGCTCACGGCGGCCTTCGACGCCAAGCGGCTGCTCAAGGACGCCGCCGACGTCATCGTAGTCTCCAACCAGCCGCTGTTCACTTTCATCCCGTCGCTGATCTGGGTCGTCCCCGGTTGGCGCCGGGTCGAAGACATCACCTTCCGGCTTGAGCCCGCACTGGCGCGCCACGGGATCCAGACGATCATCGCCAACGTCACGCATATCGATCCCCAACGTTGTGTGTTGACCACCCACAAGGGCGAAGTTCCTTACGACTACCTGGTCATCGCCACCGGCCCGCACCTCGACTTTGCGTCCGTGCCGGGCATGGGTCCGCACGATGGCTACACCCAATCTGTCTGCAACCTGCCACACGCGCTGACCGCCCAGCAGGCCTGGGTCGAATATCTCAAAGACCCGGGGCCGATCGTGGTCGGCGCGGCGCAGGGCGCCTCATGCTTCGGAGCCGGCTATGAGTTCGTGCTCAATATCGAATACGCGTTGCGCCGGCTTGGGATCCGCAATCAGGCAACAGTCACCTGGCTGACCTCCGAGCCGTTCATCGGCCACTTCGGGATCTGGGGAGTCAAGGGTTCGGAGAAAGAAGTCGGGCGCTTCTTCAGCCGGTACAACATCGAATCGATCCCGAACGTCGCCATCGACCATATAACGCCCGACACCATCCGCCTCTCGACAGGGCGCGACCTGCCCTACAAGTACGCCATGATCATCCCGCCGTTCATGGGGATCGAAGCGATCCGAAACTCGCCGGGCGTGGGCAACGCGAAGGGCTGGGTCGAGGTCGACGACCACTATCGGCACCTCACATACAACAACATCTACGCGGCCGGTGTGGCCGTCGCGATGACGCCGCCCCAGCCCACGCCGATCCCGACCGGTGTGCCAAAGACCGGCTACATGAGCGAGGTGATGGGGCGCGCCGCCGCCCACAATATCGCCGCCGATATCAAGGGCCACGACCTCAAACCGCTCTCGCCGCTCGATATCCAGGCCATGTGTCTGCTCGATGCCGGCGACTCGGGCATGATGCTGGTCGTCGATAAGGTCTTCGGCGCAAAGCGCCGCCGCGAGATCCTGCTCCCGAGCACCTTGATGCACGCCGGCAAGATCGCGTTCGAGTCGTACTTCCTCTGGAAGACGCGCACCGGGCGAACCTATCTGCCTTAAGTGAGCGACAGTCAGAGAACGCCAATGACGTAAGGCCGGGGCGGAGCCTTGGCCTTACGTCATTGGCGTTTTTTCTGAGCGCCTGCCGAGGGCAAAGACACCTTACATCTGAAACCTCTGCCAGCGGAAGCGGTGGGTCACGGCGATGACGGTTTCATCATCGCCCAGGTTGGCGCGCGCCCAGGCGCGCAGCTCGGCCAGACAGCCCGGGAAGGCGTCATCGGTGATGTGCCAGGTCGACGACCAGCTACGCCGCTCGAAGCCGCCCAGCATCTGGCCGACGCTGCGCGCCACTGTCCACGAACCCACGAAGTGCTCGGTCTGTTGCACGCCGTGTTCGGCGAGATGCTGCTGCACGACGAAGAACCCGTCGGCGCCGGGGTGATCGGGCCGGGCGCCGACGCCGCGCGCGATCGCGCGCCAGGCCTCCATCAAGCGGGCATGCGGCGAATCATCGGGACGCCAGTCGTGACCGGCCAGAAGTACTCCGCCCGATCGCAACACGCGCCGGACCTCCGCGAGCGCCGCCGGCCAATCGGGGATCAGGTGAAAGATATGCACCCCGACGGCTGCCGCGCACTGGCCGTCGGCGA
>DKKP01000053.1 GCA_002455335.1 Anaerolineales bacterium UBA6663
CCAGCAGGCTGAGCGTCGCGCCAGACTCGACCCGCACGCTTGGCGCCTCGCCGCTGTCGTCGATCCGCATCTCGCGCGCCCGGTTGACGATCACCAGCCCGCGCACCCCAGAGTCGCTGATCAGCACGTTCGCGCCGGCGCCGAGGATGAAGAAGGGCAGCTCCAGCTGACGCGCGGTTCGCACCTGCTCAGCCAGAACCTCGGCGCTGTCGGCCACGACCAGGAACTCAGCCGGGCCCCCGAGCCGCGACGTCGTGTGTTTGGCCAACGGCTCGTATTCGCGAAGGCTCGCGCCAAAAGCTGAGCGCAGTTTGTTGCGTTCGGTCATAAACCACCCGGATGCATGTGAGCGCAGCGCCATGTCATCTGCCCTCCAGGCCCAGGCGGCGCAAGACCTCGTCGCCCACGCGATTGCCATCGCCGGCGCCCAGGGTGATCAGCACATCACCGGGCTCGAGCGCCGCGACAAGCACGGCGATCACCTCGTCCAGATCGGCAATGAAACGCACGTCAGGATGCTGCATCCGCCGCGCCAGGTCTGCCCCTGAGAGCGAGCCGTCGCGGGCTTCGCGCGAGGCGAAGATCTCGGTCACGATCACGTGATCGGCCTCGGCGAAGCTGTCGGCGAATTCGGCCATAAGCGTCCGCGTCCGCGAATACGTGTGCGGCTGGAACATGGCCCATACCGGGCGGCCGCCGAAGCGCCGGCGCGCCGCGGCCAGGGTCGCCTTGATCTCGGTCGGGTGATGCGCGTAATCGTCGACCACGGTCACGCCGCGCACCTCGCCCCGGACTTCAAACCGCCGTCCGGCGCCCTGGAACTCGGCCACGGCGTTGCGGAAGACGTTGAAGTCGACGCCGAGCTCGAGCGCGATCGCCAACGCAGCCAGGGTGTTGAGCACGTTGTGCTCGCCAGGCAGTCGAATGCGCACGAGCCCCATCGTTTCGCCGTTCCGGCACGCCAAGAAATCGCTGCCTCCGGCGTTGTTCGGCGTGATCGAGTCGGCGCGATAGGTGTCGTCGCGATGCAGGCCATAGAGCGCCGCGCGACCGCCGCCGATCAGGCGTTCGCGCGCCAGCTCGCGTGCGAAGCGATCCTGCGCGCAGGCGATCAGCAAACCATCGGCCGGCAGACGACCGACGAAGGCGCGGAAGGCGGCCTGCGTGTCGGCCAGGGTCGGGTAGATATCGGGATGATCGTGCTCGACGTTGGTCACGACCGCGATCGTCGGGTTGAGGCCCAGGAACATGTGGTCGTACTCGTCGGCCTCGATCACAAAAGGCCCGGCCCCGGCACGCGCGTTGGTGTCGTAGTCGAGCAGCGTCCCGCCGACGATGTAGGTCGGGTCGAGCCCGGCCTGCTGGAGCACATGCGCGATCAGGCCGGTCGTGGTGGTCTTGCCGTGCGTGCCCGCGATCGCCACGCCGGCACGACCGAGCATCAACTCGCCCAGAAAGTCGGCGCGTTTGAAGACGGGCAACCCGCGCCCGCGGGCCGCCTGCACTTCCACGTTATCGGGCGCGATCGCCGACGACATCACGACCACCTCCGCCTCACCTACGTTTTCGGCCCGATGGCCGATCGATATCCCAACACCCAAAGCCGCCAGCGCCTCGGTGAACCGCGAGGCCTGTTGATCGGAGCCCGACACCACCCAGCCCTGCTCATGCAGCACCCGGGCGATGGCCGACATCCCACTTCCACCGATCCCGACGATATGCACCCGCTTCACACCACCACCTCAATCATGTGCGCCCGTCGGCAGGGGCGATGGCCCCTTACCTGTCACAGGAACACGATGATCACGAACACAAACGCCGCGCCGATGGCGAAGAAGATGTACGGCTCGCCCAACACCCGCGGCGGCATGTACGGCATCATGTTCGCGACTGTCTCGACTGGCGGCGCGGTGACCAGCCCTGGCCACGGGTAGCCGGTTTGATCCAGGTAGTACCAGATCGTTCCGACGATGAAGTAGCCGTTGAGCAGGCCGATCACGCTGCCAAGCAAGAAGTCCTGCAACTTGTCACGCGCCAGCTTCCCGCTAAACGCCGGGATGTTTGGCGTCTGATACCCGAAGTACGCGAGCATGATCATCAGCGCGCTGCGCAGGATCACTTGCTGCTGCGGACCTTGCGCATCGAGCGCGGCCTGCACACCCGGCACGTACTGCTGCAGCACCCGCATCAGGAACAGCGCCAGGATCAGGCTGAACAACACAAGCACTTCCTTGGCCCAGCCCCGGAAACCACCGATGATGCCGAAGATGACGACCAGCATCCAAAAGACAGCCGTGATGCTCATCATGGCGAATGACCTGCCATCCGTTTCTTTGTCTGAACGTGATCCAGACCTTCAGCCACGCGCCACATCGCGCAGCACATCGGCTATACGTTCTGCCGCGTCAGGCGTTGCATGCGTCCGCGCCGCATCGCGCATCGCCGCCAGGCGCTCGCGGTCTGAAAGCAGCCCGCGCACGGTCCCGGCCAGGCGCTCGCCCAGCGCCGCATCATCCAACCGCACCGCCGCGCCGCGCGCCGTCAGATAGTCGGCATTGATCTTCTGATAGCGCCACGCATACGGATACGGAACCAACACCGCCGGCAACCCGAACATCGGATACTCGCCGATCACCGAGGCGCCCGCCCGCGAGACCACCAGATCGGCCGCGGAAAGCGCCAACGCCATCTCGTGCAGATACGGTTTGACAACGTATCTGGCCCGTTGTTCGGGCGGGAGGCCGGCGGCAACACCCTCGGCCTCGGCGAAATCCAGTTGTCCGGTCAGGTGGATCACCTGAGTGTCGCTCAACCAGTCGGGCAAGGCCGCAAAGACCGCGCGATTGATGCTGCGCGCCCCTCGACTCCCGCCCGTCACCAGCACTGTGCGGTGACCGGGTTCCAGACCCAGCTGCCGGAGGCTCTCTCCTCTCTCCAGCACCTGCAACTCGCGACGGGTCGGGTACCCGGTCACCACCACCCGCTCCGCCAGCTTCCGATCGACGTACGTTCGTGTCTCAGCCGCAATCGCGCAGATCCTGCGCGTCAGCGGCGCGATCGCCTTCAAGGCCAGGCCCGGCTCGATGTCGGGCACGGCCATCACCACAGGCACACCTCGCAACCAGCCCGCCATGGACGCCGGCGCCGCCAGAAACCCACCGGTCACCAGGATGGCGCTCGGCCGATACCGCCCGAGCACGGCCAGCGTTTGCACAAGGCCCCGGGCAAGCAACACCGCGTTGAGCGGCATGCGCCAGCCTACACCATGCAGCCCAGAGGCCGAGATCGCCCGAAACGGCAGACCGGCCCGGCCGACCAGGTCGGCTTCCATGCCGCCCCGGCTTCCGAGCCAGAGGATCGAGCCCGGGGCTTCGTTCGTCCCGGGTTCGCCCTCGCGCGCGATCCACTCAGCCGCGACGGCCAGGGCGGGATACACTCCGCCCCCGGTTCCCCCAGCTGAAATCAGTAACCTTCGCACGGACCTTCCGTTGCAGCGGCTCGGCTTCAGTGCGCCGCGAGATGTTGAGAAGCACGCCGACCGCGGTCAGCGTCATCACAAGATTTGAGCCGCCGTAGCTGATGAACGGCAGCGGGTTGCCCGCAAACGGCATCGCGCCGACCATGACCGCGACGTTGATCGTCGCCTCGAGCGCGATCCAGGCCGTGATGCCAAAGGCCAGCAGCGAGCCGAGCGGATCCACAGCCGTACGCGCGATCCGGAACCCGCGCCAGACCACCACGGCGAAGAGCGCGATGACCAGCAGACACCCGAGCAACCCCAACTCCTCACCGACGATCGCGAAGATCGAGTCGGTGTGCGGCGTCGGCAGCGCCCCGAACTTCTGATGGCTCTCGCCCAGCCCGCGCCCGAACAGGCCGCCATTGACGAAGGCCACAGCCGCCTGCTGGATGTGCCAAGAGGCCTGCGTCAGATCCTGCAGGCCGGCCATGTAGTCGGCCAACCGCTCGCGCCCGGTCTCGGCCAGGCTGATCGGGAGTTGCAGCAGCGCCCACATGGTCGCCCCGCCCAGCCCCATCACGGCCCCGAGTTGCAGCACGTCGGCGCCGGCGATAAAGAACAGCAGCAGCGCGATCAACACGACCGTGATCGCGGCCGACAGGTCAGGCTGGAGCAGGATCAGCGTCGCCAAGGTGCCCACGATCACGCCGAACGGGATCAGGCCGTAGGTGACGTGATGGATCTTGTCGGACTTCGACGAGAGCCAGACCGCCAGGTACACGATCGTGGCGAACTTGGCGAGCTCTGAGGGCTGAACCGAGCCGCCGATAAACGCCCGCACCGCGCCAAACCGCAAAGAGCCCATCACAAGCACGGCCAACAACGCGATCGTCGTGACGGCGATGATCGGCACCGCAAACCGGCGGAAGTGGTGGTAATTGACCCGCGACATGCCGAACATGACGGCCATGCCCAGACCCGCCCACCACAGCTGCTTGATGAAGATCTCGGCCGGGTTGTCGAAGTCCAGGTACGACCAGTCGAAGGTCGCCGAATAGACCATCATCAACCCGAAAATCACGAGCGCGCCCACCGCGACGACCAGGAGCACGTCGAAGCCCAGGCCCGATGCATTGCGCTTGGCCCGCGATTTCGGGGTCTCGACCGTCTCCAGGGTGCTATCTGCCAATGCCATGTTCCACGTCCTTGTGCCTGCCGGGGCCAGAGGCCCGGGCGACGACCGATCAGGGTAACGCCATCACCCAGCGTGCAAATTCCACGCCACGCTCTTCAAAATCCCGAAACTCATCGAACCCGGTGCCCCCTGGCGAGAGCAGCACCACATCGCCTTCCCGGGCCAGCCCGGCCGCGCGGCCCACCGCCNNCTGTAGCCCATCGACCTGGGTGAACCGCTCGGCCGGCACACCGGCCGCTCGCAGCGCCCGGATGATCAGGTCTCCGGCCTCACCGAAAGCCACCACATGCCTGACCCGCTCGCGCACCAGCGCCGCCCACGTGTCCCAGGGCAGCTTCTTGTCGCGCCCGCCGGCCAGCAGGATGACGGGCTCGTCAAAGGCCCGGACGCCGGCCATGGCGCGTTCGGGCGCCGTCGCGATCGAGTCGTTCACCCAGCGCACGCCCCGATGCTCGCGGACCTGTTGCAGCCGGTGGGCGACGCCCGTGAACGTGGTCGCGATCGCGCGCATCGCCGGGGGTTCGGCCCCGGCCGCGCCGCTGATCGCGCACGCCGCCAGCACGTTGAGCACGTTGTGGGCGCCGCGCAGCTTCAATTCACCGGTCGTCACGATCGTGTGCCCTTGCCAGACCAGCGCGTCGCCCTTCAACCAGGCACCCTGCTCCACCTCGACCTCGCCGCTGAACCAGGCGATCTTGCCGCGCGCTGCCTCGGCAAAGGCACGGCTGCCCGGATCGTCAAGCCCGAGCACGGCCAGCGCCCCGGCGCCGCGCTGGTTATCGAGCAGACGACGTTTGGCCGCCGCGTACGCCTCGAGCGTGCCATGCCGATCCAGGTGGTTCGGCGTGACGTTGAGCACAGCCGCGATGGCCGTGCCCGTCGTCATCACTTCGAGCTGGAAACTCGAGAGCTCGAGCACCACCCGGTCGTCTGGCCCGATCCGTTCGAGCTCGCCGATCAGCGGGTTGCCGATGTTGCCGCCCACCCAGACCGCGCGCTCGCCAAACTGCGCCCGCAGCATCGCGCCGACCAGCGTGGTCGTCGTGGTCTTGCCGGCGCTGCCCGTGATGCCGATCGTGTGCGGCGATGGGCAACGCGCCAGGAAGATCTCGGCGTCGTTGCCGAGCGCAATCCCGCGCCGACGCGCCTCGGTCGGTAGTTGCGCGTTCACGTCCACGCCGCCCGACAGACACAGCAGATCGCAGCCGTCGAGCAACGCGTGCGGATGCTCACCCAGGACGTATTCGATTGTTAATCCGGCCAGAGCCTGCAGAGGCTCCGCCAGCGCCTCGCGCGACCGCAGATCACTCACGGTCACCCTTGCGCCCTGCCCGGCCAGATACCGCGCCAACGCCATCCCCTGACGCGCCAGACCGAGCACGACCACACGCTTGTTCAACCAGTCGCTCATCTTCATTGGTGATTTGCGATTGGTGATTTGCGATCGACGCTGCCGCGCAGGTCAATTGCAAATCACCAATCACAAATCGCAAATCACAACAAGGCCAACGCGATCCCGACCATGGCCAGGAGCAGCGCGACAAGCCAGAAACGTTGCACCACCTGGGTCTCGCTCCACCCGGAGAGCTCGAAGTGGTGGTGCAGCGGCGCCATGCGGAAGAGCCGCTTGCCCTCGCCGCTCAGTCGTCGGGTGAGCTTGAAGTACCCCACCTGCAACACCACGCTCGCCGCAACACTCACCGGGATGATCGCGATCGCCGGGAGCAGCAGCCACTGCCCGGTCATCAGCGCTACAACCCCGAGCGTCGCGCCCAACGAGTACGACGCCGACCCGCCCATGAAGAGCTCTGCCGGATGCGCGTTGTACCAAAGGAACGCGAACAGCGCGCCGACCAGCGTGAAACAAAAGCGCACGACAAAGATCTGGCCCTGCAGATACGCGATCACGCCGTAGGCCGCAAACGCCGTCGCAGCAATCAAGCCCGCCAACCCGTCGAGCCCGTCGGTGAGGTTGACCGCGTTCGACATCGCTACGATCGCGAAGACCGCGATCGGGACGTAAACCCAATCGGGCAGCTCGATCGCGGGCAAGGTCGGGATGAGCACATACCGAATCCCGAGCACGTACACCAGGCCGAGCGCCGCGCCAAGCGCCAGGATGTTCTGGATCAGGAACAGCCAGCGCCCGCGCATCCCCTCGCCGCGCCGCGTGCCCTGCAGCCCGAGCCAGTCGTCCCAGGCGCCCAGCAGCGTGAACGCCACAAGCACACCGAGCGGCAGCAATACCGAGCGCCCCGACTCGACCCCGTTGAGCAGCGTCACGGCGTTGAGCGTGGCTGTCACGCCCAATACCGGGATGACGATCATCAGCCCGCCCATGGTCGGCGTGCCCATCTTCTGGATGTGGCCCTGCGGCCCGTCCACGCGGATGAGCTTGCCGATCTTGAAGCGCTTGAGCAGCGTGATCAGGGGCGCGCCCCAGATCACGGTCATCAGAAACGTCAGCCCGCCTACGGCGAGCGCGAACGCCACATCGCTGGTCAACATGCGTCGACCGCCTCCGTCAGGGACTTCACCAAACCCGCAAACGCCATCCCGAGCGAGGCCTTGAGCAGCACCGTGTCGCCGGGCTGGAGCAGCCCGGGCACGACCGCCCTCGCCGTCTCGAGGTCGTCGAACGTGATCACGTCGCTCAGCCCGTGAACACGGGCGGCCTCGGCAATCCACCGCGCCCGGCGCCCGACCGTCACAAGCAACGCCGCCACCTCGGCCGCGCGCGCGCCCACGCGTTCGTGCGCCGCACGCTCCCCGTCGCCGAGCTCGAGCATGTCGCCGAGCACGGCCACCTTGCGCCCGGCCGCTTCGGCCAGTACGTTCAGGGCCGCCACAGTCGACTCGGGCGAGGCGTTGTAGGCATCGTCGATCAGCGTGCTGCCCCGCGGACCCTTGCGTACCTTGAGCCGGATCCGCGCACCCTCGCCGGGCTCGCGCAGCCCAGTCAGGATCTCGTCCCACGTCAACCCACAGGCCAGGCCCACCGCCGCCGCGCGGAGCGCCGTCAGCGCCGAGTGCGCGCCGAGGAGCGGCGTCGTGACCGAATAGGTCAGCCCGGCATGCCGGGCCGTGAAGCGGATCCCATCGAAGCCCAGGGTCGTGATCTCAGTCGCCTGCAAGTCAGCCTCGGCGCTCAGGCCGTAAGTGACCACACGCGCCCGGCTGTGATCGCGCATCCCAAGCACCAATGGCTCATCGGCGTTCAAGATCGCGACGCCGTCGCCTGGCAATGCTTCGACGAGCTCGCGTTTGCCGCGCACGATCGCGTCGAGCGATCCGGCCCGCTCCAGGTGCACGGCGTAGACGTTGTTGACCACGCCGATCGCGGGCCTGGCCCAGCCGCACAGTTGTGCGATCTCGCCCGGCACATAGAAGCCCATCTCGAAGACCGCGACCTCGTGCTCCTGACGCAACCGCAGCAGCGAGAGCGGGAGCCCGATCTCGTTGTTCAGATTGCCTTCACTTTTTAAGGTTCGGTAGCGAACCGCCAGCACGCTGGCGATGAGCTCTTTGGTGGTCGTCTTTCCGATGCTGCCGGTCACGCCGATCACGCGTGGGCTGAACCTCGCCCGCCAGGCCGCGGCCAGGCTCTGCAGGGCCTTCAACGGATCGTGCACCTGCAGACACACCGGCGCCGCCAGATCGGCCGCGCTCGCCGCCTCGGCCGCAATCGTCCGCAGCCCCGCACCGGGCGCCCGGCCCACCAGCGCCGCGCATGCGCCGCGCTCAAAGGCCTGGGCCACGAAGTCGTGCCCGTCGACACGCTCGCCCGGCAGCGCCACAAAAAGCTTCCCGGGCCCGGCAGCGCGCGAATCGATCACAACCTCATGGATGGGCAAGGCNNAGTTGCTCCACCATCCAATTCAGCGTCAGCATCGCCGGCGCGCTATGCGCCGTCCCTCCCGAGCGCGATGGCGCTCATGGTTGGGTCGCCGCCATCTGCACCCGCACGTCGTCCGGCGGGATCTGCATCAGCACCACAAGCCGCTGCGCCAGCACACCGAAGGTCGGGGCCGCAGTCTCAGAGCCCCAGATGCTTGCCGACGGGCGATCAAGCCGGACGAGAACCAGGAACTTCGGATCGTCGATCGGCCCCCACCCGACGAAGGATGCGATCGTCTGCGTCTCGTCGTAGCCACCGGGCACCGGGATCGAGGCCGTGCCGGTCTTGCCCGCGATGCGGTAACCGGGCACGAGCGCGTCCTGGGCCTCGCCGGTCTCAAGCGAGGTGGCGAGCATGGCGCTCAACGTGCGCGCCGTATCGGCCGTGATCGGCTGGCCGAGCGGCTGGATGCTTGTCGTATGACTGGCGTCGCCGTTGCGCACTTCCTTGAGGATGTGCGGCTGCATCATCACACCGTCGTTGGCCACAGCGCCGATGGCGGTGAGCAATTGCAGCGGCGTGACGGCCACGCCCTGGCCGAACGAATTGGTGCCCAGGTCTGAGTCGTACCAGTCGGTATCGCCCGGCACCTTCAGGTGCCCGGGGCTCTCGGCCGAGAGGTCGACGTTTGTCTTGCTGCCGATGCCGAAAGCCTTCATGTAGTCGTAGAAGGTGTTGGCGCCCATCGAGGTCGACAGATAGGCCATGCACACATTGAGCGAGTGGCGCATGCAGCCCGTCATATCGACGGCGCCCCAGGCGCCGCCATCCCAGTTGCGGATCTCGGCGCCGCCGACCTCGATCACGCCGTTGTCGGTAAAGGGCGTGTTCGGCGTCACAAGACCGCTGTCGAGCGCGGCCGCCATGGTGAGCACCTTGAAGGTCGATCCGGGCTCGTACTGGCCTGTGACGCCGGCGTTCAGCGGCTCGGGCAATGTGGCAGCCCCGTAGTTATTGGGATCAAACGACGGATCAGACGCCATCGCCAGGATCTCGCCGGTCTGCGGATCCATCACCACGATCGTGCCGCTCTCTGCCCCGTACCGTTGAACCGCATCCCGCAGGATGCCCTCGACCAGGAACTGGATGTCGCGGTCGAGCGTGAGCACGAGATCGGCGCCCTGCGCCGGCACCGGGTTCGGCTCGGTGTCGAAGGGCACGAGTTGCTGGATGCCCTGCACCGACTTGCCCGAAAGCAGGTCGTTGTAGAAACCTTCGACGCCGTAGTAGCCGATCTGATTGTTGAGCTGGTTATAGCCGACGAAGCCCAACGTCCCGGCGCCGAGCACCCCGCCCGGGTAGGCCCGATGATCGATCGGCGTCAGGCTGACGCCACTGATGTTGACCCCGTCGGTCTCCTGCGCGCGGTTGATATACTCGCCCACCTCGGCGCTCACGGGTCGCGCGATGAGCACATAGCGATCGTCACTGTCGATCGCGGTCCGGATCTCGCTCTCGGAGAGGCTAAGGGCCTCGGTCAGCACCCGCACCACATCGTCGGGCCTGATGACGAAGTTCGGGTTGATACCGACCTCGTATTGAACGTCGTTTGTGGCCAGCAGTTCACCGTCACGATCGAAGATCCTGCCGCGGGCCGGAGCGAACTCGCGCGGCTGCTGGCTGACTTCATCACCGAGATCGCGGAAGTAACCGGTGTTGGAGCCGAACTGGATCCTGACCAGCTGGAAAACGATCAGGAGCGCGGTCAGCGCCATCCCTCCTGTGACCCAGCGCAATCGGGAGAAGATCGTGTCCTGCATCTTACTCACCCTCGCCCGAGCTGAAGACCGTTTCGTATAGACCGGTCAGCGACTGCGTTAGCCAACCCTGATCGGCGCGCGCCACGAGCGCCGCGGCTGCCGCCTCATCGGCGGTTGCGGGCACTGGGGCGCTCACGGTCACGGGCAGCGGCGCAGGGCCAGGGTCAATCGGGTAATCGTCGACAGCGATGTAGTACACCTGCTCGGGCGTGGCTGGGACGAAACCCAGCGCCAGCGCACGCGCAGCCATGTGATCCATGTTGCGGAGGTTCGCCAGTTGAGCACGCAGCCGATCGTTCTCGCGGACGAGGTCGGTCTTCTGCTGCTCGTAGTACTGCAGGTCGCGACCTGCATTGCCTGCCCGCGAGGCCACGGCCAGGTAGAGCCCGCCGACCACCAGCGTAGCCAGGATCAGGATCGAGAACCAGGCCAGGGTCTGGGTCTGGATGCGCCAGGGCGCCTGTTTGAAGGCCCGCAGCACCTGGTTGGATTGAAGGATGTCCATCTGCATGGTATCGATCTCGTCTTTCAACCCTTCGACCACCCGTGAAACAGTCTCACGGGCCTGGCCGAGCATCGACTTGCGCCTAAGGATTTGCTGCATCCGTGCCTCCGAAAACGGGCGACCTTGGGGCCGCCTCTCGAAGGCAGGTTTTGCAACTCTTATGCCCATGGTTGCCGGGCAAAGCCCACGCAACCCTTCTTTCACGCCATTTTTCGAGCACGCCGATCGCGCAATCCCCTACAGCCGCTCGATCAGGCGCAATTTTGCGCTGCGCGACCGCGGATTCGTCTCGATCTCAGCCGCGGTCGGCTCAATCACTTTTTTATTGACAATCCGCAGGGTTGGTGAGGAAACGTTGGCATCTTCCCCAACCATCCCGGCAGCTTGACGGAAGAACCGCTTGACGATCCGGTCCTCCAACGAATGGAACGTGATCACGGCCAGTCGGCCACCCGAGGCCAGGGCCTGCACCGCCAGCGGCAATACTTCGGCCACCTGCCCCAGCTCGTCGTTCACCACGATGCGCAGCGCTTGAAACGTGCGCGTTGCCGGATGGATGCGCTCGCGGTACTTGCCCGTCGCCCGGGCGATCACCTCGGCCAGTTGTGCGGTCGTTTGCACAGGACGGGCCTCGACGATCGCGCGCGCAATCCGACGGCTCAGGCGCTCCTCGCCGTATTCGTACAGCGCGTCGGCCAGCTCATCGACCGGCCAGGTGTTGACCACCTCGGCCGCCGTCAGCCCCTCGCTCGGGTCGAACCGCATGTCGAGCGGCCCGTCATGGCGAAAGGCAAAGCCGCGTTCGGGGTCATCCATCTGCAGCGACGACAGCCCCAGATCCAGCACCATCCCTCGCGCACTGCCCGCCGCCACATGCTCGGCCAGCGCTGTGTATGGTACGTGGATCAGCCGGACCCGATCGCCAAAGACCGCCAACCGCTCGTTCGCCGTCGCGAGCGCCGCAAGGTCGCGATCGAAGCCGATCAATCGTCCGTCAGGCCCGGTACGCTCAAGGATCCCGGCCGCATGGCCGCCCGCTCCCACAGTTCCATCGATGTAGAGGCCGCCCGGCCGCAGGTTCAGGCCGTCGAGCACCTCGTTGTAAAGGACCGGAACGTGAGTCATGTAGTCCGGTAGTCCGGTAGTCAGGTAGTTGACGATCCGACTACCTGACTACCGGACTACTCGACTAACTTGATATCCGCGAACCGCTCCGCGTTGAGCCCGGCGTTGTTGATGATCGCCAGTTGCTCGTCCCAGCCAGCGCGGCTCCAGATCTCCACGTAATCACCCACCCCAACCACCAGGCACTCTCCGTTGAGCGCCGCGTACTCGCGCAAGAAGCTCGGCACCAGGATGCGCCCCTGCGCATCGACATCGGCCTCGCTCGCGCCCGAGAACTGCAGACGCAACAGCGCGCGATGGTTGGGGTCGGTCGTGCTCAAGACCCGCAACCGCTCAGTCAATTGCTCGAACGCCGCCCGGGTGTATAAATACAGGTTCTTGTCGTACCCGCGCGTCACGACGCCACCGCCCGCCAACGCCTCCCGAAACTTTACGGGGATCGTCAGCCGGCCTTTCGTGTCGAGCGTGTGCGCGTACTCACCCAGAAACATACGTTCTACAGGGCCCTTAATGACCGAAGCGCCGGTGTGATCCGGCGCTTCGAGACGTGGGCTTCAATTGACTCCCGCGGGGCTGGTGAGGCTCCCTACTTTCCCCCACCATTCCCCACAAGGACCCACATTATAGGGTCAATCACCCACTCAGGCAACTAGGGAGATGAAAGTTTAAGGATTCACATAACCNNGCGCAGTGCGCGGGCCCTTCGTTTTTCAGATTCGCGAACTCCTGGATCAGGGGTTGACCGTCACCTGCGCCGTCATGCCCCACCGAGCGCGGGGATCGACAGCGGTGAGTTCGACCGTGACCTCGTAGGTCACATCGCCGCGATTATCGGTAAAGGTCTGGCTGATCTCGCGGATCGTGCCCTGCAGGGGCGTGTCGGGCAGCGCGTCGAAGACCACCTCGGCCGCCTGCCCCACTTCGAGCCGGACGACGTCGATCTCAGTGAGGTTGTTGGTCTTGACCACCCACTTATCGAGCGCGGCCACCGTGATCGCGCGCGCGCCCGGCGAAGCCTGTTCACCGACCTTGATGGTCACCTCGACGACTGTGCCGTCGATGGCGGCCACGATCTGGCTGTTGGTCAGCGCCGCCTCCGCCGCGGCCAGTTGGGCCTCGGCCGTCTCCACACGGGCCAGCGCCAACGCCAGTTGATCGGGGTCCGGGCCGTCTGCCAGCTTCGAAAGCCGCAGCTCGGCATCGGCGATCTGGGCCGTGATCAGGTCGACCTCGGCCTGCGCCACCTGCACATCCAGATCCTTGGGGTTCTTGGCGCCTGCCAGGTTCGCTTCGGCATCGTCAAGCGCGTCCTCAAGATCCTTCAAAGTCTGCGCGTCGCCGCGCTGAGCCTGTTGATAGCGGAGCTCCCAGACCCGCACGGCCTCGACGGCGTCGTCGTAGCTCTTCTTGGCGTCGGCGGGCTTGATGAAGGTGCCGATGGCGGTCGCGAAGACCATCTCGGCGCCCGGGTACTTCTGCAGCTCGGAGTTGACGTCGTTCAGGGCATTGGTCCAGGTCTGCAGATTGTCCTTGGCCGCCTGAAGCGAGTTGCCGACGTCGCCGATATCCGTGATCTCAGCGTTCTCCACGGCGGTTTGGTAGGCGTCTTGGGCTTTTTGAAGTTGATCCTGATAGTACGCGATATCCGGGGCGCTGATACTGCGCAGCCGACGCTCCGCGCGATCGAGCTCTTTGCGCGCGGCAGCCAGCTCGTCTTCGGTTTGCGCCCGGGTCAGGTCGACGTTCTCGTTGAGCGTCTTGACCGCGTTTTGGGCATCGAGGAGCGCCTGTTTGGATTGCGCGACCTGGGCGGCCAGCGACTCGCCGTTGCTCAGCGTGGCCAAGACGTCGCCGGCCCTCACGCTGTCGCCTTCAACGACGGCGATCTCGGCCACCTGCCCACCGCTCTGGAAGGCCAGCAACGACGTCCGATCGGGCTCGAGCCGACCCTCGGCCACCACGGCCCCGAAATCGCTGATCGGCGCGAGCACCGGATCCTCGGCGGGCGCCGGTGTCGCCGGAGCCGAACAGGCCGCAGCCAGAAGTCCGGCGGCAACCACGATAGACATGAATTTCCGATTGATCATAGCTTTCTCCCCTCTCGTTCGATCCCCGCCACGATACACCCAGGGTCGTGGCGACCTGGTCTTTGTGGAAGGATGAGGCCTTACTCATACGCCAGGCTCTCGCGGACGCTGATGCCCGCGGCGCGACGCGCCGGGAGCCAACTCGCCAGCAGTGAGAGCGAGACGACGATCGCCAACCAGATCCACACGCTGTGTTCAGCAAAGTAATACGCACCGTTGAAGCCAATGGTTTCATTGAGATTCCTGACAAACCACTGACCGGCCACAACTGCCAGCGGGACGGAGGCCACCCAGCTGGCCACCCCCAGCAAAAGCCCCTCACCCATGAAGACCACGCCGACATCGAGCGACGACGCGCCCACCGCGCGCATCACGCCGATTTCGCGGCGGCGCTCCAGGACATTGATGGAGAGCGTTCCCGAGAGCCCGATCGCGCCGACTAACCCGATCAAGGCCGTCATAATCAGTAGGATCGTGGTCAGGATGCCGAATTGAGCCCCGGCCTCGCCGCGGGCGACAAGTTGTGTCTCGGTGAATCCGACGCCGATCCCCTGAGCCTCGAGCGCCTGCCGGAGCTCACGCTCGGCCTCGAGCTGGGCGGCCAGTGAGTTGGCCTCGAGCCGGATCTCGGCGACGCTGCCCCGACCCACAAAGCCCAGGTCGCGGGCCAGGATGTCGCGGTAGAGGTAAGCGGTGCGCCCGCGCCCGGCCAGGTCGTAGATCAGGCCGACGACGGTCCAGGTCTGGGCCGGGCCATCGCCGAAGTCGAGCTCGATCCGCTGCCCGACGGCAACGCCCATCTCGCCGGCCAGATCCTGGTTGAGCAGGATCGCCCGGTCGTCGTCCGGCAGCAGGCCACGCCCGGCCGTAAGCTCGGGGGTGAAGAGTTCGGTATCGCGGGGGATACCGCGGACGAGTAGTTCGCGGTCGGCCACGGTAGCCGGATCTTCGGGCCGCCGTGTCTGGGCGTTGGCGAATTGCCAGAGCTCGACCCGATCGACGTTGGGCTGGGCCTCGAGGATCGGCGTGACGCGGTCGATGCGCTGCCAGCTCGTGAAGCCGATGATCACGTCGTAGCCAAAACCCCGGAAGATCATGGCCAGCGTGCTCTCGAATGAGTGTTGGGCGCTGATGACCATCATGAAGATCACGCCTGCGCCGATCAGCGTGACCTCGGTCAACGCCGCCCGGCTCATCCGTCGGAAGGTGTTGCGCAGCGCCATACTCCAGGTCCGCGGCAGGCCCTGGACGCGGGCCAGGAGTCGGTCGATCCAGCGTGAGCCGTAGTTGCCTGTGCCCAGGCCGTACTGGCTGACGGCCTCGCGGACCGAGATGCCCACACCCTGCACCACGGGCCAGAACGCGGCCAGCACCGGCACGATCAGGCCGGTGACGAATTGCGCGCCGAGCATGGAGGGCAATACCTCGAAGTCGCTGACCGTCACGTTGATCAGGTCCATCATCCAGCGGGCCAGCGCCCAGCCGCCATAGGCCCCGACCGGCATGGCGATCAGCAGGCTGAGCAAGCCGTAGATGACCACGCCGGCGAGGTACAGGCCCGTGATCTGGCCGCGCAGGCCGCCGATGGTCTTCATGATCCCGATCTGCGGCACTTGTTGCGCCAGGATGGCGTTGATGGTGTTGATCACCAGGATCGTGCTCATCCCAAGCGAAAGCAGCGCCATGACCGTCAGGATCATGGTCACGCCATCCATCACGTCTTGCAAGAAGTGTCGATCGGGCGCCGTGATCTCGGCGTCGGTGACCGCGACGCCGAGGTCCTCGAGCCGCGTGGTCAGGCTGCGTTGGAGCGCCTCTGCCCGTTCCTGGCTGAAGTCGGCCACCTCGATCTGCAGGCTATTGAAGCGGTCGGAGCGCCCGAGATTGGCCAGGGTGTCGCGGGTGAGATAGAAGGTCGGCTGGCTGGTGAACGGCGGGCCGATCGCTTTCGGGTCGCGAACCACGCCCGCGAGCGCGAGTGGCTTGGCGAGGTCGTTGACATCGACGTACAGCATGCCGCCGATCGGCGGCGGGCCGTAGGGCGCGACATGGCTGTGCTCGATCACGACCTGATTGGTGCCGGGCCAGGCGCCTTCGCGCAGCGTGATCAGGTCATAGGTCTGGGTCGTAAAGTCCTCGATTGCGATCAGCGTGGCGTCGGCCCACTCGGCGTCGGGGGTTGGTTTCCAACGGATGCCAGAGTAGATCACGCCGCGCGCGCCGGCGACCCCGGGCTGCCGGCGGATCATGCGCAGCGTGGCGTCATCAATGGGCGGGCTGACCGAGAGTTGTAACGTGGTCGGGTGGCTGGCCGTGACCGAGACGATCATCTGCCGCGCCATCAGTGTTCGGCCGGCGACGATCAGGCCGAGCGCGAGGACGCCGATCGCGATGCTCGCGACGACCAGGGCCGTGCGCCCGAGGTTGTTGCGCATGTCGCGCCAGATCTTGCGAAATGCCAGGCCCATGATCGTGCCTCAGACCGCAGACGGGGTCGACGCCGCCGGGGCTGACACCGCGTGCCCCGCCCCGGATGGCCCGTGAGCCTCACCAACGACATGCCCGTTGGCACTGTGCGCCCGATACTCGCTGGCATGGTGTTCATGACCCTCGAGGAGCACGCCGTCCTGCACCTGGATCACGCGCGGGATCCGGGCGGCCAATTCATTGTCGTGAGTGACCATGATAAAGGTCTTGCCTTGCGCCACGAGGTCGGCGAAGAGCTGGAAGACACGATCGGCCGTGCGGGAATCGAGGTTCCCAGTGGGTTCGTCGCCCACGAGCAGCGGAGGGTCGTTGGCCAGCGCGCGGGCGATCGCGGCGCGTTGCTGCTGGCCGCCCGAAAGCGTGTTGGGAAGCTTCTGGGCCTGATCGGTCAACCCAACCTGTTCGAGCAGCGCGAAGGCGCGCTCGGTGCGTTCGCGCGGTTTCCAGACGCGACAGAACTCCATGGGGAGCAACGTGTTTTCGAGCACCGTCAGGGTCGGAAGGAGCTGGAAGAACTGAAAGATCACGCCGATTTTGAGGCCGCGAAAGCGCGCCAGCGTGTTCTCCGACATCGTGTCGATCCGGGTGCCGGCGATGGTCACGGCGCCCGAGGTCGGGCGATCGATGCCCGTGATCATGTTGATCAGCGTGGATTTTCCCGAGCCGCTTGGCCCGCGCACGCCGACGAACTCGCCGGGTTTGACGGTCAGCGACACGCCCTTGAGGACGGTGACCTCACCGGCCGGGCCTGTGTAATTCTTGCGAACTGTATCGACGTGGACGAGATCGGGCAGGCTCATGGTGTTCATTACGTGAAAATCCGCTCGCTGTTGCTGAGCGACCGACCCTCATCTTACTCACCTATTCGGTCACGGTTGGTTAAGGTCGGATGTAAACGCGACACAGTATCCCCGAAGCCACCGATGCAATTTCCAGGCCAGGCGCCCCGCCGGCCGTGGCGGTGCGTGGGCGGGCGCGTATCACGGCCAATTCATCGGGTCGTCCGGGCATGGGGTCGGCCGGCGGTATCGTGCTTGCGGGTTGCAGCGGACCGTGGTCACGGCATCGGCGCCCAGGCGGCCTCGCCATTGAGGAGCGGCCGTTCGCTGCGGGTGATGGGCGTGACCCCACGCGTGGCCAGGGTCAGGCGGTAGAGGTCGTAGTTGCCGTCGCGATTCGAGTCGAACACCAGCTGGGTCCCATCGGGTGAATAGGCCGGCGACCCGTTCTGGGCGTTGGAGTCGGTCAGTTGCCGCACGGCGCCCGTGGCCAGATCGAGCTCGTAGATCTCGTAGGCGCCGCCCCGATTCGAGGCGAATGCAACCCGAAGCCCATCCGGGCTAAACGCCGGGAAGCGATCCTGGCCCGTGCCATCGGTCAACACGACCTCGGACCCGGTGTCCAGGTCGAGGCGATACAGGTGTGTGGCGCCCTCGCGCAGCGAGGCATACACGATGCTCAGACCGTCGGGCGCATAGACAGGTTGGACGTCGGTCGCGCCAGGCGCCTGGGTCAGCCGCACAACTTCGGTGCCGTCGGCGCGCATCTGGTAGATCTCGAAATCCCCGCTGCGGTCCGATGCAAACGCCAGGAACTGCCCATCCGGGCTCCAGCTTGGCGAGTCTTCGCTGCGCGGCGTGTCTGAGACGTTCACCACATCCGTCCCATCGGCGTTCATCACATAGAGCTCGAGGTTCCCGCTTCGATCCGACGCGAACGCGATGCGCGCGCCGTCCGGAGACCAGGCCGGGTTGAGGTTGCGCCCACCCGTGGTCAACGTGATCGCGTCGCCCGCGACCAGATCCAGCAGCATCAGATCACGCGCGCCGTCGGCCGGGCCGGCGCCATACAGGATCCGACCCGACCCGCCGAGCGGCGTCGGTGCGGCCTGGGTGTCGGTGACGGCC
>DKKP01000052.1 GCA_002455335.1 Anaerolineales bacterium UBA6663
CCCGCCGGAGAACCCGGCGGGGCGTCGCGTCTCTCGGTATCATCTACAATCGGCTTTATGACTCAACCCCTGATCCTCTGCACAAACGATGATGGCATCGGTTCGCCCGGGCTGTGGACCGTCGCCGAAGCCTTGAGCGCGATCGCCACAGTCGTGATCGTCGCCCCCGACAAGCAGTACACGAGCATCGGCCGCGCACACCCCAAGGATGTGACTGGCGTGATCACCGACATGTCGCGCGTGTACAACGGGCGCCCACTCGCGGCCTACGCCGTCGACGCCAGCCCCGGCCAGTGCATCCACCACGCNNTGCTCGAGCTGCTGCCGCGCCGACCCGATCTTGTGGTTTCAGGGATCAACTACGGCGACAACGTCGGCTCGGGCGTGACGGCCTCGGGCACGATCGGCGCAGCGCTCGACGCCGCCGCGATCGGACTGCCGGCACTGGCCGTCTCGCTCGAGGTCGACGAGGCCCACTTCTTCTCGAACACCGATCACGTCGATTTCACCCAGGCCGCGGCCTGGACGCGCTTCTTCGCCGAGCGCCTGCTCGGGCGCACCCTGCCCTTCGACGTCGACATCGTCAAGGTCGAGGTGCCAGACAACGCCACGCCCGCGACGCCGTGGCGCATCACACGCCAGTCGCGCGCGCCGTTCTATCATCCTTACCGCACCAGCACCGATCTGCAGCACCCGGGCCGGATCCGCTGGCGCCAGTACATCGACCCGACCGCCGGCGCCGATTCCGACATCCAGGCCGTCGCCGACAAGGTGGTCTCGGTCACGCCGCTCAGCCTCGACCTGACCTCGCGTTTACCACTGGAACAACTGGGGGAGTGGTTCGGAAAGTAGATAGCAATCGGTGGACGGCGGATCGCAACGATCCGCCGTCCACCGACTTACAACGTCTGCCAGATCAAGATCGCGCTCGAGAGAAACAGCAGCGCGATGATCACACCCTCGAAACGCTGCGGGTCAAGCCGTAGCACCACGCGGCGCGCAGCGAAGATCCCAAGCGGCACAAGCAGCAGGGCCCAGACAAGATCTCGCATCAGCGCCCAATTCAGGATTCCTGCGAAGAAGAAGAACGGAATCTTAACCAGGTTGAGCACGGCGAAGAAGATTGCGCTTGTGGCGATGAACTGGCGCGGCTTCAACTTCTGCAACAGCAGGAAGGCGTTGAATGGCGGGCCCCCGTTGTTGAACAGGCCAGAGAACAGCCCGGCCAACCCGCCGACGACAGGGCCATGCCACGGCGCCGGCACATACCGCCAAGATTGCAGCCGGTCGCTGGCGAACTTATACGCCACCAGCAGCATGATGAACCCCGCGAGGATCAGACGGAGCGCGTTTGGCGAGACTGCCGTCAACAGCCAGGTGCCGATCACTGAGCCGACCGCCGCGGCCGGCAACATGCTCCAGAATACGCGCATATCCCACTCGCCCCGATAGGTATACACCGCGAACCAATCGCCGAAGATCAACATCGGCAGCAATACGCCGGTCGCCTCGGCCGGTAACATGATGATCGCCAGGATCGGCGTCAGCAAGCCGCCCAGCCCGCCAAAGCCGCCCTTGGTGAAGCCGACAAGAAAGGCCACACCGGCCACGATCGCAAGCGCAAACGGATCAGCGTTCATCAATCACCTGTCTGAGTCAATGGAGCGTGGCCGTGACGGCCAACGCCAGGATCGTCAGGATCACAAGTATGGGTGTCAGCGCACCGGTTCCCGCTGCAGCCACAGCCACACCGATGAGATACGGCACGGTCATGCTGGCCGCGCCGGCGGCGCCCAACGCCACGGCGTTGAGCTCGGGTCGCCAGATGGGATGGCGCCGCACACCCCAGACCAACACTGTCGGAAAGACCAGGCTCTGCCCTAAACCCGCCAACGCAAAACCGGCCAGGCGTGTCGTCGGCCAGGCCGTCAACGCAATACCGATCGCGGCCAGCGCCAGCGCGAGCCTGACCATGCGCATGAGCCCAAGGCGATCGACTACAGGACCCGCGAACCAGCGCCCGAGCGTAAAGAGCAGGAAGTACCCGGCCGTTGCCAGAGCCCCGGCGACGACGCCCTCGCCCAGCCCGGCGAAGAACGTCGTGGCCCACGATGACGTCGAGATCTCGAGCCCGACGTAGACGAACAACGTCACGGCGAACGGGGCCATCACGCCCCAGGCCTTACGCATGGCAGACGCAGGGCCGCCATGGCCAGTCGCGACCTCACGTGGGGCCGCGACCCAGGGCCAGCGGAGGACGAGCCCGATCGACGCCAGCACACCGACTAAGGCCAGGCCCGCGATCCAACGCCAGGGCCAACCGCCCACGATCAGGGCCGCCGTGCCCAAAGCCGCGATCATGCCGCCCACGCCCCACATGCTGTGCAAACGGTTGAGGACCTCGCCCGGCCGCTCGCCCGCCAGGTACTCGACCGCACGATTGAGCTGGACCTCGACCAGGGCATTGCCCAGCGACTGGCAGAACACGGCCAGAAACAGCCACGCCAACGGCGCAGCCATCACGCCCAGGAGCCCAAGGCCCATCAACACCAGACCGGCCACGATCGTGGCGCGCAACCCGAGCGTGTCGGCGACGCGGTTCGAGAGCAACGTGCCCGCCAGAAAACCGGCGCCCGAGAGCGTAAATGCCACGCCGAGCGCCTCAGGGGTCGTGGCATTCTCGATCGCCAGCAGCGGAAGCACCGGGCCGACGATATTGAGCGTCAGGCTCTGGATCAGCAGCGAGAGATAAGCGCCGGGAAGGATCTGGCCAAGCCTGGCTCCGCCATGCGGCGTCGCGACCATGCATATCTCCTGACAACAAAACGTGTCCGTGGGACGGCTTAGCGCGCCGCCCACGGACACGTCAACGGATTTCGCGCCGCTGGCTCAGTACTTGACCGCCAGTCGCCTGCCGGTGCGGGCCGAAGCCAGGATCGCGTCGCAGATCACGGCATTCTTATAGCCGTCCTCGAAATCGGCGCCGTAGGGGGCCACCTTCTTCCCCGCCACGATCGCCTCAAGGAGATGATGGATCTCGTGGATGAACGTGTGCTCCCACCCGATGATATGACCTTGCGGCCACCAGTGCTTCCAGAACGGGTGATAGCTCTCGCTGACGTTGACGACATGAAAGCCACGCGTGTCGCGCGGCTCCTCACCGACCCAAAAGACCTCGAGTTCATTCATCCGCTCGAGGTTGAAACGGATCGAGCCGTGTTCGGCGTTGATCTCGAGCACGTTGTAGTTCTTGCGCCCGGCGGCAAAGCGCGTGGCCTCGATCGTGCCAAGCGCGCCGTTCTCGAACTCCACGACCGCGCCGAACGCATCGTCGACGTCGACCCGCTCGACCTGCCCGGTGCGCAACACAGGGCGCTCCTTGATGAACGTCTGCGTGGCGCCGCACACGCGCCGGGGCTCACCGACCAGATAGCGTGCCAGGTCGATGATGTGTGCCCCGATATCGCCGAGCGCGCCGCTGCCGCTTTGCTTCTTCCGCAAACGCCAGTTCATCGGGATGTTGTAGTGCGGCATGACCCATTCCTGCCGATACGCGGCGCGGAAGTGGTAGATCTGTCCGAGCTTATTCGAATCGATCAAATCGCGGATCAGGCGTACCGCAGGCACGAAGCGATAGTTGAACGCCACGGCGTGCACCACGCCGGCCTTGACGACCGCATCGAGCATCCGGGCCGCCTCGCGAGCATTGCGCGCCAACGGCTTCTCGCACAGGATGTGCTTACCCGCCCTGGCCGCTGCGATGCAGGGAGCGGCATGCAGGTGGTTCGGCCCGCCGTTATCGAACAACTGGACCCGGTCATCCTTTACAAGCTTGCGCCAATCTGTGGTATAGGCCTCATAGCCGAAACGCTCAGCCGCCGAGCGCACCCCGTTTTCGTTCCGCCCCGCCACCATGACCAGCCTGGGGATCGCCGCCGGCGGGTAGATCATGTACGGGATCTTCTTGAAGGCGTTGGAATGCGCCGTGCCCATGAAGGCATAGCCCAACATGCCGACGCCAACCTCGGGGATCGCACTGCCCTTCGTCGCGCTCACCGTCGTGCTGATGCCGGTTTCTGTCATGGCGCTCTCCTGGGGTAACCCAAAACGCCAAGCAATGGGCGCTGCCTAAAGCGCGAGATACAGCGAGGGATGCGTAGCGCGTGGAGCGACTGACGATCGCTCCACGCGCTACGCACCACGGCCCTATGTCATTTGCGCTCGAAGGCCGCGTCGAAGGCGATCGCCGACGGCGGGAAGTCGAGCTTGCGCACGAAGGCGGCCGCTTCGGTCGCCCCATGCTCGCGATCCATCTTTCCATCCTCCCACTCGACAGAGAGCGGGCCCTGATAGCCGATGTCGTTGAGCGCGCGGATGATCTCCTCGAAGTCGACCGAGCCGCGGCCCAACGTGCGGAAGTCCCACGAGCGACGCGGGTCGCCGAAGTCGAGATGCCCGCCAAAGACGCCGCCCTCGCGCCGGGTCGGCGAGATGTAGGCGTCCTTCATGTGGGCATGATAGATGCGATCCGCGAATTTGCGGATGAAGCCGACGTAGTCGACGTTCTGATAGACGAAGTGGCTCGGGTCGTAGTTGAACCCGAAGGCCGGTCGGCGCCCGAGCGCATTCAGCGCAGCTTCGGCCGAAGCGACATCGAAGGCGATCTCGGTCGGGTGCACCTCGAGCGCGAACTTGACGCCGACCTCGTCGAAGACGTCGAGGATCGGGTTCCACATCTCGGCGAAGAACTTGTACCCGTTGGCGACCAGATCCGGCGGGTTCGGCGGGAACGAATACAGATACGGCCAGATCGACGAGCCTGTAAAGCCGGGCACGACCTTGACGCCGAACTTCTGTGCGGCGCGAGCCGTGTCCATGATCTCCTGCTGGGCGCGGCGGCGCACGCCATCTTCCTTGCCATCGCCCCAGATCCGGGCGGGCACGATCGACTTGTGGCGGCCGTCGATGTTGTCGCACACCGCCTGGCCGACCAGGTGATTCGAGATCGCCCACGACTTCAGGCCGTGCTTGGCCAGGATGTCGTGGCGCGAACGGATGTAGGCGTCGTCGCTCAAGGCCTTGTCGACCTCGAAGTGGTCGCCCCAGCAGGCGATCTCGAGGCCGTCATAGCCGAACGACTTGGCCTTGGCGCAGAGGACTTCAAACGGCAGATCGGCCCATTGGCCGGTGAAAAGAGTGACAGGGCGCGCCATTGCGGCAGTCTCCTTATCTTGCGCGCCGGCCACGTGCGCCGCGACCGACGCTTGACTAATGAAGGTGCAAGTCTTGCTCAGGACCAAGTATAACAACGGCCGGTCGCACGCGGCCAGGCATTTGCCGGTCTGGAGAAACGCAAACAGGCCACGCAATGCGTGGCCTGTTGTTTATGGTGGGCAATACAGGGCTCGAACCTGTGACCTCACGGATGTGAACCGTGCGCTCTGACCAACTGAGCTAATTGCCCGAGCGAATAACGATTATAACAGGCTTGACGATCCCGTTCAAGGTCCGTAGACCCATTCATCGAACAACCCATCGAGCTCACAGGCGCAGGCGGCCTCGGCCCTGGCTTGCACATCCTGCCCGGTGACGAAGCCAAAGCGATGCTCGGTGTAGGTCGCCTGCAAAAACGAGAAGAAGGCGTCGTCGCCCATGACCTCGCGCAGTTGATCGAGGAAGACAGCGCCCTTGGCATACACCGCAGCGTAGTAGTCGCTCTCGGCCGGATAGCCGTCGACCGGCAGCCCGATCGGCAGGGCGGCGTCGGAGAGCACAGCCTCGTAATACCTGCGGAAGTCGGCCACGTATTCAACGCGGGCCTCGGGCCCATCCTTGGCCTCGAAGTAGAGCACTTCGCTGTAGGAGGCGAAGGCCTCGTCAAGCCAGGGCTCGCGGAGTTGATCGTCGCCGACGACGCTGTAGAACCACTGATGCCCCACCTCATGCACAGTCGCGACCTCGAAGAAGCGATCGGGGCCGACCACGCCGATGAAGATCTCGCCCGGGTACTCGATGCCGCCAAAAGCGCCTGGGGCATCGATCACGTCGAGTTCGGTGAATGGGTAAGGGCCTACGCGCTGGTTGAGTGTACGCAATTGGTCTCCAGCAAAGGCAAGCATGTCGTCGGCATATTCGGCGTGGCGCTCGAGCAGATAGGCGTTCACGATCACGCCGTCGACCGTGGTCGACGTTCGGGTGAGCGGACCGACGACAAGCGCCAGATCCCGCATTGGCGCTGCGACAAGCGTCTGGCGCCGTTGATCGCCCTCAACCTGCTCATCGACGACCACGCCGCTACCGACAATCGCCAGATCGGCTGGGGCACGCACGACATACACGAACGTGGCCGTGTCGCTGTTTGTGGTATCGCCACCGGGTGGCGCCAGTTGCGTGTCCCAGTCGCCATCGATCCGTCGCGGGATGAGCGGATAAAACGTCGGAGCGAGAAGCACGTCGTTGGTCAGGCCGAAACGGGCAGCACCCGAGTCGTCGATGCCGGGGCGGGCCTCGACTGAAAACGCCGTGCTCACGTCGACGCTGTCACCAGGGGGCAACGGGGCATCCAGCGCGAAACGCTGGGCGATCTCGCCTTCACCGCCCGCGACAAGCTCGAGCTCCCGACCCGCGCTGGACACCGAATCGAGCGTCATGGCGCTGAGATACTGGTCGCGGTTATTGGGCCAGAGCATGAGCACAAGGTCAGAGATCGGCGCCGTTTCGTGGTTGGTGTAGACGAACCGCGAGACTCCGGTGAGCGTCGCCGTGCCGTCGGCGTTGAAGGTGACTGTCACGTCGATCGCATACTGGGTGTTCACTTCAGGTAGATCCACGCCCGGCAACAGGCCGACGTCCAGATCGACCGGCGCCTCCTGGACGGGACCGAGCGTCGCCAACGGAGTCGCATCGGCCACCGCGGTCGGCGACGCCCCTGGCGCCGTCGGGCTGGGTCGGGCCGTCACCATCGAAGCGGGGGTTGGTGGCAGCGGCGCCGTTGGCCTCGCCGTCGAGGGCCCACCGACCAGGGTCGCGCAGGCCAGGTTGCTCAAGACCATGGCCGCAAGGCCCAACAAGTGCAGTCGTCGCATGGGGGAGCCCTCCCGATGATGCGTGGTGGCCGACACGTCGGCTCAATACGAAAGGCGAGGGCCTTTGTATTCCCCTCGCCTTTCTGGTGTGCCCCCTATAGGACTTGAACCTATAACCCCACGGATGTAAGCCGTGTGCTCTGCCAATTGAGCTAAGGGGACGACATCTCAATTATAACGATTCTTGCGCCGGCACGCCGGGCGTCGGGCCATGCGCCCGCCGGGCCAACGGGGTGTCGACCGCGCACACGGCGTCGGGCCATGCGCCCGCCGGCCAACGGGGTGTCGACCGCGCACACGGCGTCGGGCGAGGTTACAAACCCGTTTCAATTTCGGTTGACCTCAGTGAGATCACCTATTGATCTCGAACATAATTCCCTCTATCATGTCCCCGCGTTTTCCCAATCCGCCGCCGTGACGCCTGCCCAACCGGCGCAGCCCGTTACCATCTCTGTTTTTGCTCGGAGCCGTGATGCCATCTTCATACCTCTCTTCCGGAGCAGCTGCTCGCATCCTGCGACGCGCCTGGCACCTGATCACCGTGCTGGCCCTGACAGCCGGCGCTCTGACCCAATTTCCGGTCGCTCTGCCTGTGGCCGACGCTGCAGGCACGATCTCGGGCACGGCATTCCTTGATTACAACCAGGATGGTGTCAACAACACGTCGGCCAGCGCCGGCCTACCCGCAGTCGACCAGGGCGTCGCCGGGGTTCAGGTGCAGGTATTCGACTCAAGCGACATCCTCCGGGGCAGCGCCACGACCGGCGCCGACGGCTCGTATAGCTTCTCAGCCACGGGCACCGGGCCGTATCGCGTGGAATTCACGCTCCCGACCGGCTACCAGCCTTCGGGTGAAGGCGCTGACAATGGCACCACTGTGCAATTCGTGCCCGAGGGCGGCGGCGAATTGAACCTCGGCCTGAGTCGGCCCAGCGACTACTGCCAGAACAACCCGCTGGAGTGCACGCCACGCTATGTGAACGGCGCCGCAAATTCAGGCAGCCTGGTCGGTAACACCGGCGGGCTTGTGGCCTTCCCGGAGAACAGTTCATCGGACTCTGCGGCCGGGCTGATCACGACGACTGTCTCATCCAACATCGGCGCCACCTGGGGTCTCGCCTGGCGCGCCGGCACGAACACGCTTTACGCGGGCGCCGTCGCTAAACGCCACGCCGGTTTCGGCCCGGGCGGCCCGACGACCGTCTACCAACTGACCGTGGATCCCGCGACCGGGCTGGCCAGCGCGACCTCGGTGTTCTTCGATCTGGCCTCGCTTCCTGGTGGGCCGGCCGGCACCACGATCACGGGCCGCGACCTCTCCGACGATGATTACGCTGCACCCTCGTACGACCGCAACGCCTTCGCACAGGTGGGCACGATCGGACTGGGTGATCTGGATCTCTCGGACGACGGCGCCACCCTGTACGTCGTCAGCCTCGAGGATCGCACGCTCTACGCCCTCCCCATCGCTGCGCCGAGCACCGGCGTCGGCACACCGATCGCGCTCCCCGTGGGCGCCACAGCCTGCTCCAACGCGAGCGACCTGCGCCCCTGGGCGGTCGAGGCCCGCGATGGCGAGGTTTTTGTCGGCGTGGTGTGCTCGGCCGAGACCTCGCTGCTTCGGACAGACCTCCGGGCCTACGTGCTCCGCCTGAACGGTGCGGCCTTCGACCTGGTGGCCGAAGCCCCGCTGGACTATTCACGCGGTTGTGCGACCCTGCCAGCGAGCATCTGCTTCCCGGCCGAATGGCAGCCCTGGCGCGACACAGTCGCCAGCGTCTGCCCGACCAATGCGCCCTGCGACGCCCTGGCCTACGACAAGCAGATCATCTATCCCCAGCCGCTCCTGTCGGATATCGAGTTCGACAGCGACGGCTCGCTGATCCTTGGGTTGATGGATCGCGCCAGCAATCAGTGGGGCAACGCCAACTACGCGCCGACGACAGCCGGCACACCAATCACCATCGATCTGATCAATGCCACGGGCTCCGTCAGCGAGACGCTGACCGCTGCGGCCTCGACCGACCTCTTCGAGGGCACGGCAGCCGGCGACATATTGCGCATGTGCCCCGATGGTTCAGGCGGCTTCGACCTCGAGAACAACGCGACCTGCGGCGGCACCACAACAGGCGGCGCCAACGGCGTCCCGGCGCAGGGCCCCGGGGGCGGCGAGTTTTACTGGCAGGATATGTATCAACTCGGTGCGCGCGATGACGGTGGGCATCAGGAGATCACGCTCGGTGGGCTCAAGCTCGTCCCGGGCCGCACCGAGATCGGAGCACCCGTTTTCGACCCCAACGACGACTATCGCGCCGGCGGCATTGCGTGGCTGAGCAACACCACGGGCCTGCGCACCCGGAGCTACGAGGTCTTCGGCCTGGATTCGGCCGGCAGCATGGGCAAAGCCGGTGGCCTGGGTGATCTCGAGGCGCTATGTGACGATGCCCCAATCGAGATCGGCAACCGCGTCTGGGTCGACAGCGACGCCAACGGCATTCAGGATCCGGACGAGGCGTCGCTCTCGGGCGTCACAGTCAACCTGTACAACCAATCCGGCACGCAGATCGGCACGACCACGACCGATGCCGACGGCGAGTATTACTTTGGCGGCGTGACCGATCGGAATCTCGCGGGTGGCCAGTCGCTGACGCCAAACACCGCCTACAGCATACGGGTCCCGCTCACGCAGACGGCGATCACATCAGGCGGCTACACCCTGACCACCGCGAACGCAAGCGGCAATACCCGCGACGCAGTCGACTCGGATGCAACGGTCAGCGGCAGCGACGCGGTCATCAATCTGACGACTGGCGACGCCGGCGCGAACGATCACACCTTCGACATCGGGTTCACCACTGGTCTCTCGCTCGGCAACCTGGTCTGGCGCGACCTCAACAACAACGGCCTGTTCGACACCGGTGAGGCCGGCATCGATGGAGTCGCGGTGCGGCTGTACGACGGCACGGGAGCCGAGCTGGCGTCGACCAGCACCAGCGGCGGCGGCCTCTATCTCTTCAGCGGCCTCGCGCCCGGCGATTACTACGTCGCGATCACGCCGCCCGATGGCGCCTGCTCGAGCACCGGCACGCCGGGCTCGGCCACAGGCCCGTACGAGGGCACGCCCGGCTCTCAACCGCCCGATCCCGACACTGTCGCGACCGACTCCGACGATAACGGCTATGGCGTCGGCACCTGCGGCGCGCCGACCTATGTGATCCGCAGCAGCCTTGTGACGCTGACCGTCGGCGGCGAACCGATAAGCGAAGACGGCAACGCCAACTCGAACCTCACGGTCGACTTCGGCCTGATCGGCACGCTGTCGCTCGGGAACCTGGTCTGGCTCGACGCCAACAACGACGGCCTGGTCAGCGGTGGCGAAGCCGGCCTCAGCGGCGTCACCGTCAACCTGCTCTCGTCGGCCGGGGCCCAGCTCGCCACCACGACCACCAACGCCAGCGGCCTGTACAGCTTCACCAACCTCGTCGCCGGCGACTACATCGTCGAGGTCGTCCCGGCCGCCGGCTACTGCTCGAGCACCGGCGCGCCCGGCGCCGCCACTGCCGCCGGACCCTACGAGGGAACGCCCGGCACCCAGCCGCCAGATCCCGACACCAACACCAACGACGACGACAACGGCTCAGGCACAGTCGCTTGCGGCCAGGCCGGCTACGCCATCCGCTCGACCGCCGTCACCCTCTCGGCCGGCGCTGAACCGACCAACGACGGCGACACCGATGCCAACTCCAACCTGAGCGTCGACTTCGGCCTCTTCCGACCCGTCTCGCTCGGCAACCTGGTCTGGGGCGACACCAACAACGACGGCCTGGTCAACGGCGCCGAGGTCGGCCTCGACACCGTCACCGTCCGTCTCTACAACACCTCCGGCACCCTGATCAGCACCACGGTCACCGCCGCCGGCGGCGTCTACAGCTTCCCGAACCTGGCTCCGGGTGATTACTACGTCGAGCTCACGCCCCCGGCCAACGTCTGCTCCAGCACGGGCACCAACGGCTCGGCCACCGGTCCCTACGAGGGTACGCCGGGCACCCAGCCGCCCGATCCCGACAACAACGTCAACGGCGACGACAACGGCTACGGCGTCGGCGTCTGCGGCCAGCCCGGCTACGTCGTCCGCTCCGCCCCGGTCACGCTCGCCTCCAACACCGAGCCGACCGATGACGGCGACACCGACGCCAACTCCAACCTCACCGTCGACTTCGGCCTCGCCCCGGCTGTCAGCCTCGGAAACCTCGTCTGGGTCGACAGCGACAACAACGGCCTGGTCAACGGCACCGAGGCCGGCCTCAACGGCGTCGCCGTCCGTCTCTACAGCCCCGGCGGCACCCTGCTCGCCAGCACCACCACCGCTGGCGGCGGCCTCTACAGCTTCACGGGCCTGAGCACCGGCGAGTACGTCGTCGAGATCACGCCCCCCTCCGGCTACTGCTCGAGCACCGGCACGCCCGGCTCGGCCACCGGCCCCTATGAGGGCACGCCCGGCACCCAACCGCCGGACCCCGACAACAACGTCAACGGCGACGACAACGGCTACAGCACCGGCGCCTGCGGCACAGCCATCCGCACCGCCCCGATCATGCTCTCGATCGGCGCCGAGCCCATCGACGACGGCGACGCCGACGCCAACTCCAATCTCACGGTCGACTTCGGTTTGACGCCGACCTTGGCGCTGGGCAACCTGGTGTGGAATGACGCCAACGACAACGGCCTGGTCGATAGTGGTGAGACCGGCGTCGATGGCATCCCCGTTCAGCTGTTCACCGGCGCCGGGACGCCGCTCGGCACGACCACGACCGCGGGCGGCGGGCTGTACCGCTTCGACTACCTGACGCCGGGCGACTACTACGTCGTGATCACGCCGACGGTCGGCGCCTGCTCGAGTTCGGGCAGCGGCCTGTACGAGGCCGACCCTGGCGCGGGCCAGCCGCCGGACCCGGACAGCGATATCGACAACGATGACAACGGCTACGGCCAGGGCACCTGCGGCCAGGCCGGCTACAGCGTGCGCTCGAGCGTCGTCACGCTCACAATCGGCGGCGAGCCGACGGGTGACGGCGACACCAGCACCGACACCAACCTGACCGTCGACTTCGGTCTTGTCGGATCGCTCTCGCTCGGGAACCTGGTCTGGAACGACGTCAACAACAACGGCCTGGTCGACGGCGGCGAGACCGGCGTCGTCGGCGCGACGATCAACCTGTACTCATCGGCCGGCACGCTCCTGGCCACGACGGTCACGACCAACGGCGTGTACAGTTTCGTCAGCCTGGTGCCCGGCGACTACTTCGTCGAGGTGGTGCCGCCGGCCGGGTACTGCTCGAGCACCGGCGCCGTTGGCTCGGCCACAGGCCCGTACGAGGGCAACCCGGGCACGCAACCGCCGGACCCCGACAACGACGTCAACAACGACGACAACGGGAACAGCGTCGGCGTCTGCGGCCAACCCGGTTACGCGGTCCGTTCGAGCGTCGTCACGCTCACGGCGGGCGGTGAACCCACCAATGACGGCGACACCGACAACAACTCGAACCTGACTGTCGATTTCGGCCTCCTACAACCGGCCAGCCTGGGCAACCTGGTGTGGAATGACTTCGACAACGACGGGCTGCAGGATCCGGGCGAACTGGGCGTCAGCGGCGTCACCGTGACGTTGCGCGACGCCGGGGGCACGCCGATCGCCACGACGACCACGGCGCCCGATGGCAGCTATCTCTTCCCAAGCCTACCGCCGGGCACCTACTCGGTGTGCTTCAGCAACCTGCCCAACGGCTCGAGCCTGACCTCGAGCAACAGCGGCGATGACGGGCTCGACAGCGATGCCGATCCGCTCACGGGCTGCACCGGCACCTACACGTTGACCGCCGGGCAGCAAGATCTGACGGTCGATGCCGGCCTGATCGGCGTGCCGACGGCCGCGACCCTGATCCTGTTCGACGTCAACGGGCCGACGAATGGCATCGTCACGATCAACTGGGCTACGGCGGCCGAGGTCGACGTCGTCGCGTATCGCGTATATCGCGGCACAAGCACTGACTTCAATGCGGCCGAGCGCGTCTGCCAGGTGGCCGCCACCGGCCCGGAGAGCAGCTACAGCTGCACCGACAACGTCTCCGGGACCGGGCCATACACCTACTGGCTGACCGAGGTGAATGGCGCAGGCCGGGAGCAGGTCGTGTCTCAACCCGACACCGTCGGCGCCGCTCAGATGCGGCTGCTCATCCCGAGCATCCTCAAGCGCTGAGCGCTGATTGAATCAGTACCAACGCAAACAGCCGGGCGTTCGCCCGGCTGTTTGCGTTGAGGCCCACACAATTCGCCCATAACTCAGCTGTAGAATCCCTTCCATGTTTGGACCCCGCCGCCCACCGCTGCCCCGACCCGACCCGAACGCGCCGCCTGAAAAGCTCTCAGGCCGTCAGGTCACGCGTCTGTTCGGCTATGTACGTCCGTATTGGCGGGTGATGGTGCTTGCGGCCGTGGCGCTGTTGCTGACCTCGGGCATCGGCCTGCTCTTCCCCTGGGTGATGCAAAACCTGGTGGATGCCGTCTTCGCCAAGAACAACGCCGAAGAGCTTAACCGGATCACGCTGCTGCTGATCGGCGCTTTCTTGCTCAACGCGGTCTTTCGATTTGTGCAAGGTTATGCCCTGGCCTGGGTCGGCGAACACGTCGTGGCCGACTTGCGCAGCCAGACCTATGCACGGCTGCACACGCTCGGCCTGCGCTTTTTCAACGACCGACGGGTCGGCGAGCTGATCTCGCGGCTGGCTGCCGATGTCACAGTCGTGCGCGCGACGCTGACCAACAACCTGGTCGAGGTGCTTGGCCAGACTGTGCTCTTCATCGGGTCGCTTGTGCTGATGTTGACCCTGAACTGGCGGCTGTCGCTCTTCATCCTGGCGCTGGCGCCAGTCATCAGCATCGGCGCCGTAGTCTTCGGACGCCGGCTCCGCGGGCTCTCGACCGAGGTGCAGGATCAGATCGCCGAGGGGAATGCCGCGGCCGAGGAGGCGCTGGCCAACGTCCGCGTTGTCAAGGCCTTCACGCGCGAGCGCTTCGAGACGACGCGGTACGACACGGTCGTACAGTCCGCGTTGAAGGCGGCCATGCGCGTGACCGCCTGGCGCTCGGCCTTTGGCTCGACCATGGCCTTTCTGGGCTTCGGCGCGATCGCGGCCATCCTGTGGTTCGGTGGTCAGGAAGTGTTGGCCAATCGGCTCTCGGCTGGATCGCTGGTGGCCTTCCTCGTCTACGGCGCCAACATCGGCGCGGCGCTCGGCACCTTTGCAGGTCTGTACGCCCAGGTGCAGGAAGCACTGGGCGCCAGCCGAAGGGTGTTCGAGCTCCTTGACGAAGCGCCTGACATCGCCGATGCCCCCGACGCGATCGCGATCGAGCGGGTCGAGGGCCGGATCACGTTCGAGGCAGTCTCCTTCAGCTACAACGATGCGCAGGCCTCGACTATCGAGCCCCCCGATCCGGTGCCGGGCCTGGCGCCCCGTGATACGCCGCGTGTGCTGCACGACATCACTCTCGAGATTGAGCCTGGCGAGGTATTGGCGCTGGTCGGGCCAAGCGGCGCCGGGAAGACCACGCTGTTCAACCTGATCCCGCGCTTCTACGACCCGACGGCCGGCGCGCTGCACGTCGACGGCCACGATCTGCGTGCGCTGACGCTCGCGTCGTTGCGCGGCGCGATCGGGATCGTGCCACAGGAGACCCAGTTGTTCTCGGGCACGATCCGCGAGAACCTGCGCTACGGTCGGCTCGACGCCAGCGATGCCGAGATCGAGGCCGCCGCGCGCACGGCGAACGCGGCGGAGTTCATCGAGCAGTTGCCCGCCGGCTACGAAACCCGCGTCGGCGAGCGCGGGGTCAAGCTCTCGGGCGGCCAGCGGCAGCGCGTCGCTATCGCGCGCGCCATCCTTAAGGATCCGCGCATCCTGCTGCTCGACGAGGCGACCTCGAGCCTCGACTCGGAATCCGAACGATTGGTCGCAGAGGCACTCGACCGGCTGATGCGCAATCGCACCACGATCATCATCGCGCATCGGCTCTCGACCGTGCAGCGCGCCGATCGGATCGCCGTGCTCGAGGCCGGGCGGCTGATCGAGCTCGGCGCCCACGCCGAGCTGCTCGCGCGCGACGGTCTGTACGCGAGGCTGCATCGGCTTCAGTTCCAGGAAGATCGGGTGCCGGGCGACGAATGACGAAGGCGCAATCTTCGTCATTCGTCGTCCGGTACGCCTCACAGAGTCAGCACCAGCAAGTACGCGACATAGCCGGTCAGCAAGGCGGCTCCTTCGATCCGTGTGATGTTGCGCGACGAGCGACAGACCCAGAGACAGGCGAGCCCGGCGCCGACCATGACCGGGAAGTCGAGGCTCAACGTCTGCGCGGTCGCGGTCAGTTCGACCGGGGCGGCGACCGTCGTCGTGCCAAGCACGCCCAGGATGTTGAAGACGTTGCTGCCGACGACGTTGCCGACCGCGATCTCGCGCTCGCCGCGCACAGTCGCGACCACCGAGGCCGCAAGTTCGGGCAGTGACGTCCCGATCGCCACGATCGTCAAGCCAATGATCCGCTCGCTGACTCCAAGGACGCGTGCGAGGTCGACCGCGCCAGTCACCAGGCGGTCGGCGCCGAGCACGAGCAGCACAAGCCCGGTCACGGTCAGCACAGCGGCCTCGCCGATCTGGCGACGCGTCGGCGGTGTGATCGGCGCCGGCTCGCCCACCAGGTGCTCAAGCCGGCGCGCGGCGACAACCAGCATCGTGAGATAGAGGGCGAGCACCGCCAGCAAGACCAGGCCATCGAACCTGGAGAACCCGCCATCCGCGCCAAGCACCCACATCAACACGAATAGGCCGAGCATGACGCGCACATCGAAACGCGCCAGCTGGTGCGGCACATGCAGCGGCGCAGCCAGCGCCGATAGACCCAGGATCAGGCCGACGTTGGCGATGTTGCTGCCAGTGACGTTGCCGATCGCTAAGGTGACCTCGCCACTCAACGCGGCGCGGACGCTCACCGCGAACTCCGGAGCGCTGGTCGCGAAGGCCACGATCGTCAGACCAGCCACGAGCGGCGAGATCCGCGCCGCCCGCCCGAGACGTGATGCGCCTCGCACAAGCCACTCGCCGCCGACGATCAACAATACGACACCCAGTCCGATCCACAGCATCGTCGTCCACATCTGACCACCCCTATCAACAAAAAAAGGAGACGGCACGCAACGCGATTGCGACCGTCTCCACCTAGCCGGCGTCTGCACCGGCGGGTATGCGATTCGGCGGGCTTTGCGGCCCGCCATATTGAATTAATTGTATCAGGAACGCTGGCCCTCGTCAACACCCTGAGACCTTGACAGGGGCGCCGGCTTGGGCAGGATGCGCCCATTACAATGGCCGCATGTCGTGCACTCGTCGGAAGAAGCTCAGATGACGCCGGAGGGCTGGGTGGTCGTCCTGCTGGCGGCAATCGGCGTTGGGCAGCTGGCCTATTGGGAACTGGTGCTGTGTGAGGGCGCTCACCTGGGTCCGCGCGTTGTCGCAGCCACCTACGACTGGGTCGCCCGGCGTTACGATGCAGATATCAAGCACTTCGATCCGGTCGTCGAATCGACGATCCTCGGGCTGCCGCTGGCCACGGCCCTGATCGAGGTCGATGCCCCGCGCGTGCTGGATCTGGCCGCAGGCACTGGCCGCACGGCGCGCGCGTTGGTGCGCGAGCTGGCCTTCGACGGATCGGTGGTCAACGTCGACCTCGCGACGCGCATGCTGAGAACCGGGCGCGATGCGCTGCCCGCGCATGCGGCCGAACGCGTCGGCTGGCTGCGTGCGCCTGTCGATCAGCTGCCCTTTGCCGATGCGGCCTTCGACGCCGTCGTCTGTCTCGAAGCCCTCGAATTCGTGCCCGACGCCGAACGCGTCCTGCGTGAGGCGCTACGCGTCCTGCGCCCCTGCGGTGTGCTCCTGATCACGCACCGGGTCGGGCCCTATGCCCGTCTGATCCTGGGTCACTATCTCAGCCGCACCGATTTCGCAGCCCTGCTCGGTCGTCTCCCGCTCAACGACATCCGCATCGAGCGCTGGCAGGTCGAGTACGATCTCGCCTGGGCGATCAGGAGTGCGGAGAGCGGGGAGCGAGGGGCTAGGGGCGTTTAGGCCCACCCGCACCACGCCCCTCGCCCCACGCCCCACGCGCGCCGGGTGGTATCATCACCCGACAACGCCTATGACCCATTACAACCTCCTGGTGATCGGCTCGGGCCCCGCCGGAGCCAAGGCTGCCGAGCAGGCGGCGCAACTCGGCAAGACGGTTGCGCTGGTCGAGCAGGCGCCGCGTCTGGGCGGTAGCGGCATCAGCACGGGCACGGTGCCCTCCAAGACCCTGCGTGAGACCGCGGCGTTCCTGCAGTCGCTGCACCGCCGCGCGATCCCGGGGCTGACCTACCAGATCGACCCGAAACTCACCCCGGCCGACCTGATGTATCGGCGCCAGATGGTCCTCACGGCCGATTGGGGCCTGATCCAACGTAACGTCGATCGCTATCGGATCGAGGTGGTGCGCGGCCAGGCGCGCTTCATTGATCCGCACACCCTGCTCGTCGAGACGGTCGAAGGCGAGCGCACGCTGACCGGTGATGCGATCGTTGTTGCCACAGGCGCCGAGGCGCATCGCCCAGCCGGGATCCCATTCACTGATCCTCGGGTATACGACGCCGGACGCATCGGCGAAATGGATCACTTCCCGCGGCGGCTTGTGGTGCTTGGCGCCGGCGTGATCGGTCTGGAGCTTGCCGGCGTGTTCATGTCGGTTGGTGCCCAGGTGACCGTGATCGAGCTCGGCCAGCGGGTGCTGGCGGCCACCGATGATGAACTGGCGGATCAGCTTCGCCGCTCGATGGAATCTCAGGGCGTGAGCTTCTGGCTCGGCGAGCCGCTCGGCGAGGTGGCGACCGGGCCCGAAGGGCTGCGCGTCGCACTGCGCAACGGGCTCTCAGTGGCCTGCGATACCTTGTTGGTCGCGGCCGGCCGACGCGGCAACACCGAAGGACTGAGGCTCTCTGCGATCGGGGTCGCCGTCAACGACCAGGGCTTCATCCCTGTCAACGGTCGTTACCAGACGGTGGCCCCGGGCGTCTACGCCGCCGGTGACGTGATCGGCGGCTACTCCTGGGCCGCGACATCGATGGAGCAAGGCCGCGCCGCCGTGCGCGCTGCCTTCCTGAACGAGACCCCGCGGACCCGCGTCATCCCGCGTTGCATCTACACACTGCCCGAGGTTGCCTCAGTCGGCCCAACCGAAGATGAGCTGAAGCAAATGGGCGAGCCGTATCTCGTCGGGCGAGCCAGCGTCGCCGAGAACCCGCGCGGCCAGATCACGGGCGACAACTTCGGATTGGTCAAGGTGCTCTTCGCACCCTCCGACAAGAGAGTCCTGGCCGTCCACTGGCTGGGCGAGGGCGGCGCCGAGCTGATTCACATCGCCCAGCGCGTGATCGAAGCCGGCGGGACGCTCGATGATCTCGCCGAACCGCCGTACGCTTATCCATCACTCGCTTCGCTCTACGAGCAAGTCGCCTACAACGGACTGGAACACTGGGAGCGCTGGCACGAATGGCATACATGATCGACCCGGGTCAGCCATGAAGCTCGTCCGTTACCGCTTCGAAGATCTGGTGGCCTATGGCGTGCTGGAGGATGACGTCGTCCAACCGCTGATCGGCGACCCTTTCGGTCCACACACGCGCGGCCAGGGCCAGATCCGGGCCGCCGACCTCACGCTGCTCGCGCCGTGCACGCCGGGCAAGATCCTGAGCTTCACGCAAAACTACGCCGACCGCGCACGCGAGGTCGGGACGGCGACGCCGCCCTTCCCGCTGCTTTCACTCAAGCCGCCGAGCGCCGTGATCGGCACGCTCGACTCGATCGTGTTGCCGCCGCAGAGCGCGCGCGTCGATTACGGGGCCGAGCTGGCCGTGGTGATCGGGCGGCGCGGCCGCTGGATCGCGGTTGAGGAGGTCGCCCAATACGTGCTGGGCTACACCTGTGCCAACAACGTTGTCGCCCGCGACCTTGTCGAACTCGATGGATCATGGGTCCGCGGCGGCGCCTTCGACACCTTCTGCCCGCTCGGGCCGGTGATCCAGACACATCTGGCGCTGGCCGACACGCTGGTACAATGCCGCGTCAATGGGCAGACGCGCCAGATGACCTCGACGCACGATCTGCTGTTCGGCGTATCTCAACTGATCGCATTCGCCTCCTCGGTGATGACGCTCGAGCCCGGCGATGTTGTGCTCACCGGCACACCTGCCGGGGTCGCGCCGCTCAGCACCGGAGACGTGATCGAGGTCGAGGTCGAGGGCATCGGGGTGCTGCGCAACACAGTGGTCGCCGAGCCGCGTCAACCGGCTCGCTAGGAACGAGGTGCAGGATGGGTCTGAAACCCGACAACTGGATCCGCAAGATGGCGCTCGAACATCGCATGATCGAGCCGTTTGTCGACACCCAGGTCCGCAGCGGCGTGATCAGCTACGGTGTATCGTCTTACGGCTACGACATCCGCGTGGCCGACGAGTTCAAGATCTTCACCAACGTCTTTTCGGCCGTGGTCGACCCCAAGCACTTCGACCCGCGCGGCATGGTCGACTTCAAGGGCGATGTGTGTGTGATCCCGCCGAACTCGTTTGTGCTTGCCAAGACGGTCGAGTACTTCCGCATCCCGCGTAACGTCCTGACTGTGTGTGTCGGCAAGTCGACCTATGCGCGCTGCGGCCTGATCGTCAACGTCACGCCGTTCGAGCCCGAGTGGGAGGGCTTCGTGACGCTCGAGATCAGCAACACCACGCAACTCCCGGCGCGCGTATACGCCAATGAGGGCATCGCCCAGGTGTTGTTCTTCGAAGGCGACGGGCCGTGCGATACGTCCTACGCCGACAAGAAGGGCAAATACCAGCACCAGCAGACGATCGAGCTGCCGAAGTTGTGACGGCGTGGCGCGTAGGGCGTTGCTGCGTGGCGCGAGAGGCGTCGTCGACAGTCGACTGGCCGTATTCGGGCTGGCGGCGCTGATCGCGGCCTGCGCGGCGCCCACGCCAACGCCGACCCACACCCCGACAGCCACCCGGGCGCTGCCCACGTCGACGCCCACGCGCATCGCATCGCCAACGCCGCCGGTCAGCCCGACGCCGCGACCCTCACCGATCCGCCCACGGCCCACGCCCATACCGACGATCCCGACCGACACGCTTGTCGAGCGCGGCGTGGCGCTGCCCGGGTTTTCGGTCACCGTGTACGGCACGGTGTTCCGCCCGACGGCGCTGACATTTGGCCCGGACGGGACACTGTACGTGGCGTCGACCAACGCCGAGGTGCTTGCGCTCACCGACACCGACGGCGACCGCCGCGCCGATGAAACGACCACGTTCGTCAGCGGCGTGCGCGTGCCGCTCGGGTTGCTGTGGCATGACGGTCGGCTTTTCGTCTCGCACAATGACCTCGGCGATGGGCGCGTGGTCGCCTTCGCCGACCGCGATGGCGACGGCCGCGCCGAGGATCGAGACGTGATCGTCTCGGGGCTGCCCAGCGACGGCCTCCACCAAAACGATGATCTTGTGCTTGGGCCAGACGGGTTTCTCTATCTTGGGATGGGCTCGACCTGTGATGTGTGCGTCGAGGCCGATCCCCGCTCGGCAGGCATCCTGCGCTTCGAGCCCGACGGGAGCGAGTTAAGCGTATTCGCGCGCGGCTTACGCAATCCGTACGGTCTGGCGTTCAACGCCGCCGGCGACCTCTTCGCCACAGATAACGGCCGCGACGACCTCGGCCGCGAGGCCCCGCCCGAGGAACTCAATCACATCGTGGCCGACGGCGACTACGGCTGGCCGAGCTGTTACGTCGGCGCGACAAACCCGGCCTGCGCCGACGCACTCGCCCCGATCGCGACCTTCACGCCGCGCTCGTCGGCCGACGGATTGGTCTTCTACGACGGCGCAGTCTTCCCCGAGGCCTATCGCGACGACGCCTTTGTCGCAGTGCTTGGCTCGTACGTCTACATCGACCTGCCGCGCGGCGTCGCGCATGTGCCGCTCACGAAGGGCGAGGCGGGCTACACGGCCGGCCCGGTCGATTGGCTGCTCGAGCTCAACACCCAGGGCCGACCGCTCGACGTCACGGTCGGGCCTGATGGCGCGCTGTACGTCGCTGATTACGAGATGGGCGAGATCCTGCGGATCAACTACGGGAAACCGTAAGGAGAAAAGAGGGAGGAGGGATCGCTCCTCCCTCCTCCCTCAAGCCGTTGGAAACGGATTGCGTTCGATAAAGCCCGCCTGATGCCAGTAGGGGTAGGTCTTGGGGCGCGTGCTGGCCTGATCGAGCGCCGCGACCTGTTCGGGCGTGAGCGCCCAGCCGATTGCGCCCAGGTTCTCACGCAACTGCGCCTCGTCGCGCGCGCCGATGATCACGGTCGACACGGTCGGGCGCTGGAGCAGCCAGTTGAGCGCCACCTGCGGCACGGTCTTGCCGGTCTGCTCGGCGATGGCGTCAAGCGCATCGACCACTGTGTAGAGGTATTCCTCAGGGATCTGCGGGCCGATGCCCGCGACCCAATCGCTTCGCAGGCGGCTGCGCTCGGGCAACGGCTGGCCGCGCCGGATTTTGCCGGTGAGCCGGCCCCAACCCAGCGGGCTCCAGGCCACGCAGCCGACGCCCTGATCGAGGCCGAGCGGCATCAACTCCCACTCGTAGTCGCGACCGACGAGCGAGTAGAACGCCTGATGCGCCACGTAGCGCACCCAGCCGTGTCGATCGGAGATCGCCAGCGACTTCATCAGATGCCAGCCCGAGAAATTCGAACAGCCGATGTACCGGATCTTTCCGGCGCGCACAAGGTCGTCGAGCGTGCCAAGCGTCTCCTCGATCGGTGTCCGTGCGTCAAAGGCGTGGAGCTGGAACAGGTCGATATAGTCAGTGCCGAGCCGTCGCAGGCTGGCCTCCACGGCCCGCAGCAGGTGGAAGCGCGAGGACCCGACGTCGTTGGCGCCTGGGCCGGAGCGAAACGTCGCCTTGGTCGAGATCAGCACCTGATCGCGGCGGCCTTTGATCGCCTGGCCCAGGATCTCCTCCGAGGCGCCGCGCGCGTAGCCGTCGGCGCTGTCGAACAGGTTCAGGCCCGCGTCGACGCAGATGTCGACCAGGCGCGTGGCCTCGGCGACGCCTGTGCCGCCGAAATCCTCGGTCTTGCCGCCGAAGGTCACTGTGCCGAGCGAAAGCACGGGCACTTTGAAGCCGGAATTGCCGAGAAAACGCGTTTCCATGGGTTCTCCTGAGGCCGGCATGGCGAGCCGACGGTGGACGATCAACCGATGACGCTGACCTGCACGCCCTGACGGTCGACTGGGAGCACGAAGGTGCGGCTTTTCAACCCACTCTCGTGAAAGGCCCGGCGCATGGCGTTGGCGATCGCATCATGGCCGCGCGGCGCGAAGGCGATGATCGACGGCCCGGCGCCCGAGATCGCCAGCGCGGCCGCGCCGGCCTGACGCGCGGCGGCGCAGACCAGGTCGTAGCCCGGGATCAGGCGTTTGCGATACGGCTGGTGCAGCCGGTCGTTCATGGCGAAGCGCAGGAGCTCGTAGTCGCCGGCCGTCAGCGCCTGCACGGTGAAGACCGCGTGCCCGAGGTTGAAGATCGCGTCCTTGAGTGCGACCTCCTGCGGCAGGATGCGACGCGCCTCGGCCGTAGAGAGCTTGAAATCCGGCAGAGCGACAGTCACGGTTAAGGGAGGCACGTCGAGGCGCCGCACAAGCAACTCCTCTTCGGCGGCGCTGACCAGCGTCAACCCACCCAGGATCTGGGCGGCGACGTTGTCGGGATGGCCCTCGATGCCATGCGCGATCCGCACCAACGCCTCGCGCGACAGACGTGCGTCGATCAGGGCGTTCGCGGCCACCACCCCGCCAACGATCGCGGCCGCCGACGAGCCCATGCCCGAGCCCGGCGGCACAGCGTTGACCGCGTGGATCCGCAGACCCTCGGGGCGGCGCCCGACATGATCAAAGACGGCCTCGGCCGAGCGATAAACCAGGTTGGTCGTGTCGGTCGGGATATCGTCGGCGCCCTCGCCCTCAACGTCGATCTCGATCCCCTGACGGGTCTCGAAGAACTCGACCGTGTTCCGCAGGCTGAGCGCGAGCGCGAGCACATCGAATCCGGCGCCGAGGTTGGCGGAGGAGCAGGGAACGGTGACGGTAACTTTGCGCATGAGGCGTCAGGTGGATCGCGTCCGAAAGATAGCTGAGGTCGTGCCCCAGCAAGAGATGGTACTCCAGTTCATTCGCAGAACCCAGTGCCATCTAGATGTGGCGTCGATATTCTGCATTCGGAAATCCTGCATTTTGCCCCTACAAAGTGCCGAATTTCGCGATTTTATCAGACCCTCGACCCACAGAATCCCATCTTTTCCTCGAACACTCACTGACGCCCGACGCCTGACACCTTCTCAATGCCCCAACACCTTGTGCGGCACATAGGGCGCTTCGAGTGAAGCGATCTGCTCGGGCGAGAGCTTGATCGAGAGCGCGGCGATGGCATCGTCGATCTGGTAAGGCTTCGATGCGCCGATGATCGGCGCAGAGACGCCGGGTTTGTGCAGCAGCCAGGCCAGCGCCACCTGTGCGGGCTTTGCGCCCAGTTGCTGCGCGACGTCGGCACAACGCTCGGCCACCGTGAAGTCCGCGTCGCTGTAGTACATGGCGTGCGCGAACGCGTCGCTGCCGGAGCGCGTCGTCTCGCCCGTCCTGTCACGGCGGCGGTTGCCAGCCAGGAAGCCGCGCGCCAGCGGGCTCCAGGGGATCAGGCCGACGCCCTGGTCATGGCAAAGCGGGATCATCTCGCGCTCTTCCTCGCGATACACCAGGTTGTAGTGGTTCTGCATGGTCACGAAGCGCGACCAGCCCCGTCCGTTGGCGATCTGCTGGGCCTTGGCGAACTGCCAGGCATACATCGACGAGGCGCCGATGTAGCGGGCCTTGCCCGCGCGCACCACGTCATTGAGCGCTTCCATCGTCTCTTCGATCGGCGTCTCGGGATCCCAGCGGTGGATCTGGTACAGATCGACGTGGTCGACGCCCAGACGGCGCAACGAGGCATCGATCGCGTCGAGGATGTGCTTGCGCGACAGGCCGCCCTGATTCGGCTTCGGGCCCATCGGATTGAAGACCTTGGTCGCGATCACGACCTCGTCGCGCGGCGCAAGCGTCTTTAGGGCCCGGCCCGTGATCTCCTCGCTCACGCCAAGCGAGTACATGTCGGCTGTGTCGAAGAAGTTGACGCCGGCTTCGTAGGCCCGGCGGATCAGCGGCAGGCTGGTGGCTTCGTCGAGCACCCAGTCACGCCAGGCCGGATCGCCATAGGTCATCATGCCGAGGCAGATCCGCGAGACCTTGAGGCCGGTCGTTCCGAGGCGGACGTAATCCATGGTGGGCTCCTTGATGCGGGCACGACGCCTAGCGGTTCAGCCAGGCGAGGCCGCGCGCGACAAGCTGGATGATGAAGTCGTCACCGGGGGCGCGGTTCTCGCCCAGGACCCCGAGATCGTCAGGACCGATCCACCGCCAGGTCGAGAATTTATCTGTCTCGATGCGTGGATTGAACAAATCGCCTGAGACGGTCACGATGAAGTCGGCTTCGCGCCGCGGCCTGCCGTCCGTCGACCAGGAGTCGTCCCAGTCGTAGGCGTCGACCAGATGCAGCACGCGCTCAAGCCGCCAGCCCGTCTCCTCGTGGACCTCGCGCGCGAGGGCCTGCTGCAGGCTCTCGCCGGGCTCGACATGCCCGCCGGCCACGTCCCAACAGTTCGGGAAGAGAGGCCGATTTGCCGCGCGCTTCTGGACGTAGATACGACCCGCGTCGTCGGTGATCAGACCGCCCACGCACCACAGCCGATCGGTCGGGCCGGCGAGCGCCGGGGCGGCCGCGGCGACGAGGGCATCGGCGGTGGGCGTGCCGTCGACGGTCATCGCACCAGCAGGCCCTGCAGCGCCTCCAGCGTGGCCGGCACAACCTGGGGCGCGGCAAAGCGTTCGGTGATGATCGCCGGGTCCTTCATG
>DKKP01000356.1 GCA_002455335.1 Anaerolineales bacterium UBA6663
TGTCCAAGGGCATGATCGTGCAGCTGCACCTCGCCCTCGTCATGGCGATCGATGCACGCCTGCTCATCCTCGACGAGCCGACGCTCGGCCTCGATGTCGGGGCCAGCCGCGACATTCGCGCTTTCGTGCGTGCCTGGATGGCTGGCCGGCCGGATCGTACGCTGCTGATCACCACGCACTACATGGCCGAGGCGGACGAGCTCTGCGACCGCATCGCGATCATCAACGCCGGCCAGGTCATGGCCTGCGACACGCCGGCCGCGCTCAAACGACGACTGAAGACCGACGCGGTCTACCATCTCGAGGTCACGCCGCTCAAACCCGGCAGCGACGGCGCGCTGCAGAACTTGCCGGGCGTGCGCAGCCTGACGCACACGCCGCTCGATGGTCGCGCCGAGCTCCAGGTGATCCTGAGCGGCGACGATGCCCTTGGGGAGTTGATCACGGGTGTTGGCGTGCACGGCGGCAGCCTGCTCAACCTGCAGAAGCGCGAGCCCACGCTCGAGGACGTCTTTGTCGATGTCGTCGGGCTGAGCATGAGCGAAGCCGAACGGCACGAGTGAAGGGCTGGACAAGCCACCATGACCACCTCAACGATCGAGATCACCACCCTCAACCAGCCCGCCCGTCTCGACCGCGGCTGGCGCCTGTTCGTGCGCAGCATCCTTGCACGCGCCTATCCTCGCGTCATCGGTCAGACGCGTGAGAAGCTCTGGATCTTCTTTGAGACCTTCCTGCCCTTCATGGCGACGGTCGGCTATGTCTTTGTCTATCGCGCCATCCAGGCGCCCGAAGATTACGTCGGGTTCGTCGTGATCGGCGGCGCGATGACGGCGTTTTGGCTGAACGTCATCTGGATGATGGCTTCGCAGCTGTACTGGGAGAAGTCGAGTGGGAACCTGCCACTGTACATCATCGCGCCGAATTCGCTGATGTCCATCTTGCTGGGCATGGCTTTTGGCGGGCTGCTCGCCACTCTGCTACGCGCCGGCGCGATCATCATCCTGGGCACGCTGCTCTTCGATATTCGATTCCAGGTCTCGGGTTTTGTCGAGCTGATCGCCGTCTTCACGCTGACGATGGCGGCGCTCTACGGGCTGGGCATGATGCTGGCCTCGATCTTCCTGCTCTTCGGGCGCGAGGCCTGGCAGATCGCCGAGGCGTTGCGCGAGCCCGTGTACTTCGTCTCGGGCTTCTACTTCCCGGTGCGCGCCCTCGGGTTTCCGGTGGCGCTGGCGGCCTCTGTGCTGCCGATGACGCTCGGGTTGGATGCCATGCGGCAGCTCAGCTTCGGCAACGGCGCCACGCTGGGCTTCCTGACCGTGGGTATCGAGATCGCCATCCTGGCCGGCCTGACCGTGATCTTCGGGGTCGGTGCGAAGGTCGCGCTCGAGGTCGTCGAGCGCAAGGCCATCGAAGAAGGCACGCTTACAGACAGGAATCGTTGATCATGTTTAAAACGCTCAAAGCCACGCTTTGGCCGGCTGCCTGGCTCGGCTGGCAGATCGAATCCAACTGGACCGACCCGTTCATGTTCATCGCCTTCTCGGTCGCCAAGCCGGTGACCGGCGTGCTGATCCTGGTCTTCATGTATTGGGCGGTGGCCGGCGTGGGCACCGATGCGCCGATCTACGCATACCTGTTCCTCGGCAACACGTTCTACATCTATGTCGGCGCCGTGATGGCCGGCGCCTCTTACTCGATCCTGGATGATCGCGAGCGCTATCGCACGCTGAAGTACATCTATATCTCGCCGATCAGCCTGCCGCTCTACCAGGTCGGACGCGCCGTTGCGCGTTTCATCACAGGCACGCTGGCGGTCGTGATCACGCTCGGCATCGGCGCGGTTTTCTTTCAGCTCCCGATCACTGTGCTCCGCGTCGATTGGGGCCTGTTCGCCCTGACCATGGCGCTCGGGTTGGTGGCGCTCTCGGCGCTCGGTGTGACGATCGGCATGTGGACGCTCTCGATTCGTTCGGAGCCGTGGTTCGTCGGCGAAGGTTTCGCGGCCGCCTTCTATCTCTTCAGCGGCGCGATCTACCCGATCGACCTGCTGCCGGCCTGGCTCCAGCCCGTCGCCTATGCTCTGCCGATCACGTATTGGCTCGAACTGATCCGACGCGCGCTGCTCGGGGCCTCGGCTGCGGCCTTCCCAACCTTCTCGGCCTGGAGCAACGGCGACCTGCTGCTCACGCTGGGGGGCATCTCGCTGGCCCTGATCGGCGTCGCAGCCGTGACCTTCCAATACTTCGACCACTTGGCGCGCGAGCGCGGACTGATCGATGTGACGTCGAACTTCTAGCGGAGGGCATCTCGATGAAGTCTACGCCGATCCACCCGGCCACGGTATCCGCCGCCGTGCTCGAGCTCTTCGATGAGACGTTTGAGCGCGTCCAGGGCCTCTACCTGGATCGACAGACGTCGTTGTTCGAAACCCTCGCTGAGGTCTCGGCCGAGCAGGCCTCGCAGCGCATGGGACGCGAACAGGCGACGATCGCGGCCCACGTGGCCCATATCATCGTATATCTGGAGATGATCGAGCATCACCTGCTGAACGGCGAGGATGGCGCCGTCGACTGGGGCGAGGTCTGGCGAACCGTGCGAGACGTCGATGCCGAGGGATGGATCACGCTGCGCAACCGACTCGGCACCGTGAGCGCGCGGGTACGCGCGAGACTGACCGCTACGGAGGATTGGGGTGCGCCGGATCGGCTCGCCCTGGCATTGGCCGCGATCGTTCATTCGGCCCACCATCTCGGCGAGGTCCGCCAGGCCCTGGCCTGGATCCGCGCCTGACGGGACCGGCCCGCAAACCTGTTTGACGCGGCGTTTGGGAGTGCCACTTGGAGGGCTTGCGGCAACCGGTTACAATGCTGGATATGTGGGCGAATACGATCCCGATGGACCTGGTTTGGGATCGCATCGAGCAGGATGCCGATGCGTTGTTCCAGGCGTTAGCGCAGGCCAATGCCCAGCGCATGCGTCAGTGGGACGCCGCCCAGCGGCGCCTGAAGCAGGATCTGAACCTTGCCGCCTGGCGGCCGAGCTTCGGCGTTCCGCCGATCTTCGTCAACGGCGACGCCGCCCAGGCCTATCGCGCCCAGCTCAGTCAGGCGCTCACTCAGGCGCAGGCCTGCCTCACCGGCTTCGAGACGCGGTTTCGAGCCACGATGGCTAGCGGGCCAACGCAGACCGGGCCCGTTCCAGCCGCTTACAACCAGATCGCCCTGATCGCGTTGTATGTGGCCCAATGCCATCGCAATCTCGAAGCCTGCCGCCAGGCGATGTGCGGGCCGTCCAATAATCGGTCTGTCCCCAAGGCCTGGCAGCAGTGGGCGGCCGTCGCTGCCATCATCGAACTCGTGACGGCGGTCGTCGCGTTGACGGCCCGCGCCATGCCGGCCGTCCTCGCACCGGTGGTGGCCCCAACGATCCTGTGTGCATCGCGCTGGCATGTCGCCGGTGACTCGCGCGCCAGCGTTCGCTCGCCCCTGCTCTGCTAGCCTCTGCCTTCCTGCCCGCATCCTGACAATCGGCGCGTCGCAGCGCCCCTGGCATCGCCGTGCAGCGATGTCCGCTTCCTGGCGGCCCACAAGGTCGCCCCGAGTGGAAAGGCCCACACCATGAACGAAATCTCTAGTAAACCTTCGCGCGCGTGGGTGAAGCTCACGGCGCCCTATCAGAATCCCGATCTGCGCCGCAGCCTCGGCCAACTCGCCAATTCGCTCGTCCCATATCTTGCCTTGTGGGTCGCCATGGCCTGGGCGTTCAAGGCCGGCTGGTGGCCCTTGACCTTGCTGCTGGCACTTCCTGCCGCCGGCATGCTTGTGCGACTGTTCATCATCTTCCACGATTGCACCCACAGTTCGTTCTTCAAGGATCAAAAGTGGAACGACCGGATCGGCCTGGTGTTGGGCGTGCTCACCTTCACGCCCTATCACAGCTGGCGCCGCAGCCACGCCATCCACCACGCTACATCGGGCGATCTCGATCGGCGCGGCATCGGAGACGTCGACACACTCACGGTCCGCGAGTATATGAACCTGAGTTGGTTCGACCAGCTCCGGTACCGCCTCTATCGTCATCCGTTTGTGCTGTTCTTGATCGGCGCGCCCTTCCTCTTCCTGGTGATCAATCGCTTTCCGCTCAAGTCGGACCCGGAGCGCGAACGCCGGGGCGTGCATCTGACAAGCCTGGCGATCTTGCTTGTCGCGATCGTGCTTTCAGCGCTGCTGGGTTGGGAGACCTTCACGGTCGTGCAGGGCGCGATCCTGCTCCCCGCGTCGGTCGTCGGCGTCTGGATGTTCTATGTCCAGCATCAGTTCGAGGAGACATACTGGAAGCCGCACCCCGATTGGGACTACTTCCAGGCCGCGGTCGAGGGGAGTTCGTTCTACAGGTTGCCGCCGATCCTGCAATGGTTCACGGGCAACATCGGCTTCCATCACATCCACCACCTGAGCCCCCGCGTGCCCAATTACGAGCTCGAGCGGTGCTTCCGAGAAAACCCGCTCTTCCAGAACTGCAAAACCCTGACCCTCGGCCAGAGCCTGCGCACATTGAACTGGCGTCTGTGGGACGAGGAACTGCAGCGGATGGTCGGCTTCGCGCGGATCAGCCAACTTCAGCGCGAAACCCGCATCGCCGCCGCCGGAACGGACTGAGCGCGCAGCTTGAGCGACGAGGGGCGGATGGCGGGGGTCGATCGACCCCCGCCATCCGCCCTCGTCATTCGCCAACAATCAAGTCAGGCCCCACCGTTGCGCTGTTGCGCGACTTCGCGCAGTTCGGCGTACCCGCCCTCTCCGAGCGCGAGCTTGAGCTCATCGTCAAAAAGATCGACCAACTGAATGGGCGCGCCCGGAGCCGGTCGGCTACAGCTCCCGCCCTCGAGATAGACCTCGCTGCCCTCGGCCAACACCAGAATCTTCTCATCCCAGACCAGCGGGTGAAGTGCGCAATAATATGGCTTGTAGCGCCAGGGGTGTTCGCCCGTTTCGATCGAGGCCTTCTGCAACGCGCACAGGCGATCCGGGCCGAGGAAGATACAGGTCGTTCCGGCCGGGTGGGTCGGGTCGTCGATCACGCTCGTCCCGGTGCACGGCTCGCCGACCGGGTGATCGTCATCGGGTTCGCGGCTGCCGTCAAACCACAGCGCCGGATCACGCCGAGCCTCCGGCAAGAAGGGCTGGATCACGGCGGCGTGGGCGAGGATATCTTCCGCTTCGCGCACTGAGATATACACGCCGCCGCTGCAACAGGTCGATTGGCACTCGGCGAGATTGCAGCGACGCACTTCGCGTCGCTGCAAAAGATCGGCGTCCACGCGCAGGGTATTGATGATCAATTCTGTGTTCATAGGGGCTGTCAATGATTGAAGGCGTAATCTTCGATCTCGGTTCGACCCTGATCTATTCCGATGATGATCATCGTTGGGGTCGGATCCTGCCGCGGATGCGACGCGATCTCTACACAGAGCTATCGTCGCAGGGCTATCGACTGGATGAGCGGGCCTTTCTCAATCGCTTTACCGAGAACTTCCAGGTGTTCGAAGATCAACGCCAGGCGAATTTCGTGGAATATACCATAGCCTTCGTGCTCAACCGCACGCTCCATGAGCTTGGCGCGCCGCCGCTGCAGGGCGCCGACCTCGGAAGAGCGCTGCAGGCGTACTATGCGTTTAGCGAGTCACGCTGGCGCCTGATGCCTGGGGCGCGCGAGACCCTCGCGCGACTGCACGGCCGCGGTCTGCATGTCGGGTTGCTCTCGAACGCCGCCGACGTTGCAAACGTAGAGCGGCTCCTCGATCGTTTCGAGCTGCGCGCGCAACTCGACCCGATCGTGATCTCGGCCGCGATCGGCATACGAAAGCCCAACCCGCGCGCCTTCGAAGTCGTTCTCAATGCCTGGGGCCTCGCCCCAACTTCGGTGGTGATGATCGGCGATACGCTGGGCGCAGACATCCTCGGCGCTCAGTTGGCCGGGCTGCGCCACATCTGGTTGACGGCCCAGGCCGATCACCCAGCCAACGTCGCGCATCGCGACACCATCGTGCCTGAGGCCACCGCGGCGGATCTCACACAGGCCGCCGACTTGGTCAGCACATGGGTTCGCGGGAACGCATGAGAGCCCCGACTCAAGCCACCCTCTTCGTCAACCGGCGCTTCTAGCCAATGCTGGCCGTGGCCGACCTCCCGAAGATAGGCCGGATGTGGCCAGCCAGCCCGGACGCCGTGTGTGTGCGCCCCGGTCAGACCACGGAAGTGCACAGTCTGGAGAATGTCGAGGTCGGCGAAGCCGGTGGTTTCATCCAGGCGCGGACCGGCGTTGTGCGGTCAGACGCATAATATCGCGGCGAACCAGCCAGAGCGGGATGATCCCGAACACGCCGAACGAACAATCGATGATCTGCCAGAAGAATGGGATTCCGCGCAGCGGGCCAAAGACCAAGGCGAGCGGCAGGATCAATCCGCATGCGATCATGCCGAACTCGACCACCCACACATTGCGAACCGGGTCACGCAATGGCCCCCAGAACGCGATCGCAATAACGATGTGCGCGAAGGCCAGCCAATCGGTGCCGTAGAACAGAAACGGGTAACGGGCCTGTGTGTCGGTCAGCCCCGCGTGCACTGTGACGATCCAGCGCGCCAGTTCTGGCCAGGCCGTGCCAGCCGTCGACCCGGAGCCGAACCACGCCTGGAGGATAGTGACCTCCCACACCAGCGGGAAAGCCGTGACGCCGCTGACCAGCAGCGCCAGGATGAAGAAACTCAACCAAAGTCGGATGCGGATCGTCAGTTGATTCACGTACCCCCCCCTCGCCCGAGAACCTCACACCAGCGCCGGTGCCGCTGGCTCAGCGGGCGTCGGCCGCGGCTTGGCGCCGTTGAGCGCCAGAAGCGCCGCGAGCGCGATGCCGAACAGCACGGCCCCCACAAGCGTCGGGAGGATGAGCGAATCGTTTACCCCGACCACGTGTTGAACCGCGCGGATCACGTCCACGTAGAAGTTGTCGCGTGAGGGCTGGACCCATTCGGCCGGCCGACCCGCCTCGCCGATGAAGGGGCTCAAGCGCCAGGCCATCTGCGAGCCCACAAAGCCGTAGAGCAACGTCCAGGCCCGCAAGATCCAATTCGCCAGCCGCTTCACGGCCCCCGTGCGGGTCTCATCGACAAGGGCCATTCCGCCCCATAGGAAGTAGAGGCCGATGTAGCCGCTGATCGCGACAAAGGCAACGGCCAGGAGTTGAAAGAACGCCTGATCGCTCGACGTCAACACGAAGAACAGCGTGACCGGCGCCAGCCCGAGCAACAAGAACGACGTCACGCCAATCCCCCCCAGGACGACCGTCACAGCCTGCCAGAATCCGAGCCGCGTCCCCAGGACCGCGAGCGAGAAGAAGTACAGGGCCGGCAAGCAAAACAGCATCGTTGTCAGGAACAGGATCGGCATCTTGAGCCCCGAGTACAGGGCCTGCAATGGGCTGTGTGCCCAGCCCGTGACAAAGCCGTAAACAAACAAAAAGCAAAAAGACGAGAACGCCAATCGGATGGCCTTGCCGGGCACACCCACATCGGCCTGCACGGCATCGTAGAACGCCTGCGGATCACGCAACAGGCGTGGCACGCTCAACAAAGCATCCAAGGGCCCGGGCAGGGCGTGAGGTGTTTGGGGTTGAGGCATGCGCTCGTTTTAGCACCAGGCCTCGAGCTGACACAAGCACACAGGTGCCCGATCGACGCCCATCGAGGCGCCGCGGATTGAGTCGCATACGACCCGATCGGCCCTCCTGTCAGGGCGTTTCCGTGACAGTTCCGGGTAGGGCCCAATCCTGGCCCACGACCACCTGAATATCGATCGTGGCATCCGGCGGGTTGCTGGCGCTGATGACGGTCGCCACATTGAACGTGGCCTGCAACCAGCGCAGCGTGTCGGGATGTGCATTGCCGCTGTAGTCGATGATCACAGACGACTGGTAGTCGCCGCGATCGGCATTGCCCGGCGTGAGCATCGTCAGGCCCTGGGCGGCAAGCCAGGTCGAGGTCTCGCCCGCCAGACCCTGGCGGCCCGAGCCGTTGAGCACCTGCACACCCGCCCGCTCGGCCTGCAGCGCAGCGAGATCGATCGATTGATTGGCCGGCGCGATCGCGGCCGGGATCGCAAAGAGCTCGTCACGCAGCTTACGGATCTCGTCGCGGATGGGCATCAGCACCTGTCGGCCCTCGGCCGTGGTCTCTTCGGTGACGTAGCGATAGTCGATCACGCCCGACATGATGTTCTCGCGTGGGATCTCCTGGGCCAGCAGGGCCAACGCGATCATCTGCTCGATTGTCAAGTTAGTCTGGATGCTCTCCTGGAGGGTGTTATAGATCCCGGGCGCTTGAGCCAACAGCGTCGGCAGATTGCCGACGCTCAACACCTTGTCACGCACAGCAAGCACGACCTGCTGCTGGCGCTCGGCGCGATTGATATCCGAGTCGTCGTGACGAGTGCGGGCGTAGCGCAGCGCATCGTGCCCGTTGAGCGTGTGCTCGCCGGCGGTCAGATAAAAGGGCTCGTAACCGTAAGCGCCGTCGGGGTACTCCGGGTCGCTGATGTCGGAGGGGTTGTCGATCTCGATCCCGCCGATCGCGTCGACGATCGTCTCGAAGGCTGTGAAATCCAGACGGACGAAGTAATCGACGCTGACGCCGAGGTTGTTGCGGATGGTCTTCATCGCGAACTCAGGCCCGCCACCCGGCAACTCGTAAGCGTCGCCAATGAAGTTCGCCGTGTTGATCGTGTTGGGGTCAAAGCCATCGGGCATCTCGACCCACAGATCGCGCGGGATCGACAGCATCGAGGCTGTATTGGCCACCGGGTCGATCGAGATCAGCATGATCGAATCGGTGCGGTAGGCGCGATCGGTCTCGCCCTGGCGTCGGTCGATACCCAGAAGCAAGACGGTCACCCGCGACTTACCCTGCCACTTTTGCGGCAGAATGCCGCCGACGACGCCTGTCTCGCCGCCGGTGTTCGAGGCGCCGGGTGTCGAACTGCTGGCCGGCCCCTGTGGGGCGAAGCCGTTTGGATTCCCGATTTGGAAGCTCGCGACAAGGTCTCGCACACTGGTGAACACCAGATAGCCGGCCAGCACTGTCGCCACGGCAAACAGGGCGATCATGCCGCCAAGCAGCCAGCCCGGGAGCCGGGGAGCGTTGGCGCGTCGCGCGCGCAGGCGCTGCACTCGGGCGTAATCTTGAGGAGGTGTGGGTGGTAGTGAACCACTCATGTCGTTTACCTGCGCAGGGCAATTGCCGATTGGGGCGAATCAGTCGGGGTCTTCCGGGCCGGGGCGGCGCCACGGCAACGGAACCGCCTCGACCGGCGCGACATCCCGGCGGCAATCACTGTGAAAAGCCAATGCCGGGCAGACCCGGCTCTTTCATTATAGAGCAGTTTGTGTGCCGCCATCTTAACCACACCTCAGAGTGTGCGCGTGAGCAGCGGGCACAGGGAACGCCAAACACTGCTAGAATCGCGAACCATGCAAGCCCTTATCCAACGGATCAAACGCGACGGCCGCAACCTTGGCAACGGCATCCTCAAGGTCGACGGCTTCATCAATCATCAGGTGGATGCCGCCCTCATGGATGCCTGCGGCTCTGAGCTGGCGCGTCGATTCGCGCACCTCGGCTCGACCAAGATCCTCACCGCCGAGATCTCGGGGATCGCCCCGGCGTTGATGACCGCCAAATACCTTGACCTGCCGGTCGTCTACGCGCGCAAGGCCAAACCCGTGACCATGCCCAACGAGGTCTTTTTGACGTTGACGCCCTCGCACACCAAGGGCCGCACTGTCGAACTCATCGTCTCGCCCGAGGTGCTCGGCAGCCACGAGAAAGTGCTGATCATCGATGACTTCCTCGCCACAGGGCAGACGATCATGGGCCTCGTCCGACTGACCCAGGTGGCCGGCTCGACGATCACGGGCATCGGAGCCCTGGTCGAGAAGACGTTCGAGGGCGGGCGCACGCTGCTGCAAACGCTGAATGTGCCGATCGAATCGCTGGCGATCATCAGCAATATGGATTCAGGCCAGATCGTCTTTGCTGAATAACCAACCGATCGTCGGTTTCTTTTGGGCGAAAAAGCACGGCCTGCGCGACGCGCGGGCCGTGCTTTTTCGCCTATCATTGGCGCATGCACACTATCGCCATCCTTGATTTTGGGTCGCAGTACACGCAACTGATCGCGCGCCGAATCCGCGAGCTCAACGTCTATTCAGAGATCTTCCCGTGGGATGCACCGGTCGAAAAGGTCATGGCCGCTCAACCGGCGGCTTTCATCCTTTCGGGCGGGCCTAATTCGGTCTACGACGCCGACGCGCCGCAACTTCCGGGGTATGTCCTTTCTTCAGGTCAGCCGATCCTGGGCATCTGCTATGGGCTGCAAACCCTGGCACGGGCCCTTGGCGGGCACGTTCAGCCTTCGTCGGAGCGCGAATACGGCAGGGCGGCCCTGGTCCCGACTGGGGCCAAGAGCCATCTCCTCCCGGGGGCCGAACCCTTTCAGGTTTGGATGAGCCATGGCGATCGCGTCGATCGCATCCCGACGGGTTTCATTGTCACGGCCACCTCCGACAATTGCCCGATCGCCGCGATCGAGGACCCGGCGCGCAAGATCTTCGCAATCCAGTTTCATCCCGAGGTCAACCACACCGAGCATGGCCGAACGATCCTGGCCAACTTCATCCGTGAGGCCGGCCTGAACTCCGATTGGACCCCCGGGAGCATGGTCGAGGCTGNNGCTGACCTGCGTCTTCGTCGACACAGGAATGCTTCGCGCAGGCGAGCCCGAGGCCGTGGTCAGGGCGTTCAACGAGACGCTGCGTGCCCGGCTTGTGGCCGTCAACGCCGCGGAGGAGTACCTCGAAGCGCTGGCCGGGGTCACCGACCCGGAGGCCAAACGCAAGATCATCGGCGAGAAGTTNNCAGGGCACGATCTACCCGGACGTCATCGAGTCGCGCGGTCCCGAGCGGCAGACGGCAGCCAAGATCAAAAGCCATCACAACGTCGGTGGGTTGCCGCCGGATCTCAATTTCCAGCTTGTCGAGCCGTTACGGTTCATGTTCAAAGATGAGGTTCGAAAGGTCGGCATCGAGCTCGGCCTCCCAGAGGCACTGGTGTGGCGCCAGCCCTTCCCCGGGCCGGGGCTTGCCGTGCGCTGTCTGGGCGAGCTCACCTGGGAACGCCTCGAGACCCTGCGCGCTGCCGACAAGATCGTGACCGATGAACTCGGCGCGGCCGACATGCTCCGTGGGGCCACGTCCCAGGCCTTCGCCGTCTTACTCCCGGTCCGTTCGGTCGGCGTCATGGGCGACGGCCGGACGTATCAAGAGACCTGCGCGATCAGAGCCGTGACCACAGACGACTTCATGACCGCCGATTGGGCCCGACTGCCTTACGACCTGCTTGCACGCATCTCAAGCCGGATCGTGAACGAAGTCGCGGGGATCAATCGCGTGGTCTACGACATTTCCTCAAAGCCCCCCGCCACGATCGAGTGGGAATAGCACCGAACCTGCCCGGTTTTGCTGCCGCGCATTGCCAACTCGACGATGCCGATCGGGTTCGGATAGGCCTCGCTTCACGCCCGGCGCTCGCCGCCCCGATTTCGCAACCGGGTGCTCGACGCGCGCGTATATCTTGATGCAGTCAAACAGGCTCGGAGGCCTTTATGAATACTTCTCTCGATTTTGGCGCCATTCTGGGGCGTGCATGGCACATCACCTGGCGCCACAAGATTCTGTGGATCTTTGGCATCCTCGCAGGCTGTTCGCGCAGCGGCAGCTCAGGTGGAGGTGGTGGCAATGGCGGAGGCAGCCCGAACTTCCCGATGGACGACCAGGGTGCACCGCAGCTCCCTCCCGAACTGGAACGGTTCGTCACGCAGGATCCCGGCCAATATCTGCCCTGGATCATCGGCATCTCCTGCGCCGTGTTGCTCCTGATCGCGATCGTCACGATCCTGGGGCTGATCGGCACCGGCGGGTTGATCCACGGTTCGGCTGTGGCCGACGCCACGGGCTCGGTAACGTTCGGTGAAGCCTGGGCGGTCGGCGTTCGCAACATTGTGCCGTTGTTCCTGCAGCGTTTGCTGCTCGTCGCGCCCTTCGTGCTCTTTGGCCTTGTGATGGCGGTGCTGGGTGTGCTCTCGGGCGGCCTGTTGATGCTCTGTCTTCTCCCGTTGATCTGTCTGCTGATCCCGGTGGGCATCGTCGTCGCCATCTGGCAGTATTTTGCCGATTACTACATCGTGCTCGAGGGAGTTGGCGTTATGGACTCGCTCCGCAAGAGCTGGGCGTTCCTGCGTCAGAACTGGTCGCCGGTGCTCATCCTGGGCATCATCACGTTTGTGATCAGCCTTGTGGTCGGGCTGCTTCTCGGGTTGCCGTTGCTCCTGGCCTTTGCGCCCACGCTCGTTCTGCTGATCGAGGCCGGCGCGCGCAACGCCAGCCCCGACCTGGGTACGTTCCTGCCGACCCTCATCTGCTGCGGGCTTTACGTGCCTGTGTTGTGGGTTCTCTCAGGCGTGCTCACGACCTGGACGACCACGACCTGGACTCTTGCCTTCCGTCGACTGACGGGTGCAGCGAGCGCTCCGATCGCAGTCACTGAGTGACCCATCCTCAAGCGACAGCGCCGACCTCTCAAAGCTCAGAGGTCGGCGCTGTCGTTTGTTGGCGCCACGTGCGAGTTCCGGAACGGGAGTCCGCCCTGGTTTGACTGGGGGATTACCCCCAAATCGGACCAAGGGAGCGCAAATTACGGGCGATTCTTAATTACATAAAGTAGTTAGAAATCAGTAATATCCTGTACGCCTACCCTACGTTTGCCCTACGAATCACAACGTAATTCGGTCGGTGAGGGTTATGGCAATTTGTCGGTGTCAGGCCCAATGCTAGAATGATCCGGTATGTTACGAAGCGTTGTCCGGCTGTTCACGGCGTTTGGGTTGACTGCGCTGGCGATCGCGCCCGGCCTCTCAACTCAAGCGACGGTAGTGCAAGCACAGCAGGCACCTGTGGGCGCCCCGGTCGTCGCCATCACGGCGGTTGACGCGAACAATTTTCCGGAGATGTTCGCCTATGTCAGCCTGACGGATGTCGAAGGCCAGCCCCTGGTTGACCTGCAGGGAGACGCCTTCACCCTGACCGAAAATGGGAAAGCCGTCACACCGAGTGCCGTACAGGCAGTGACCCTGGGTGTTCAGACGGTCTTCGCCTTCGATGTGGGTCCGGCCTTCAAAACCCGCGATGTCACTGGCAATTCCAGGCTCGATTACTTGCGGCTGGCCATCGAATCCTTCGCCGCCTCCCCTGAAGGCCTCCAGCCCGAACTCGACGACATCAGCCTGATCACGCCCGAGCAAGAACTGCTGATCCATGCCAACACCCGCGGGCCGGTCACTGAGGCGCTCAGGCGCTACGCCACCGAATACGTCGGCGCAGCTGACCCAGTCGCTCTGCTGACACGCGCGATCGACATCGCCAGTGACGCCACGACACGCCCAGGGATGCGGCGCGTCGTCGTGTATGCCTCGAACGGCCTGGCCCAGCCCGACGGGCCGATCGATGTCAACACCCTGGTGCAGCGCGCGCAAAGCGCGGGGATCAAGATCCTCACGGTTTATGTTGGGCCCGAGGGCACTCAGGAAGGTCCGGGCGCAGCGGCGCTCGAGACGCTGGCCGAGGAGACCGGTGGCCTGCACCTCTATCTCCAGGGCGATGAGAGCCTGGCCCCCCTGTTCGAGGCGCTGGCGGCGGAACGGGGCCAATATCAGATCGGGTACCGATCGCGCCTGAGCGAGACCGGTCAGCATCGGCTTGGCCTGTCTGTGGAGTTGCCGGATCGTCAGGTCGTGCGCGCTCGCGAGGCCGTCTTCCAACTCCGCGTCGAACCACCCTCGGTGACGCTTGGCGAACTGCCCGACACGCATACGCCAGGCGCCGTTGACGATGTGCTTTCGATACCCTACACGCTGAATTTCTCAGACGGCCACGTGCGCGCCCTGTCGTCGGTCGAGCTTCTCGTCGATGGGCAGGTGGCGGCGCGCGCAACCGAGGCCGGCGAGGCCATCGATTGGCCGCTTGCTGGCATCGTCGAGCCTGCGACGCACACGGTGCAGATCCGGATCGTCGATGAGCTTGGCCTCGAGGGTCTGAGCACAGCAGCCGATCTTAAGGTTGAACCACCCTCGATAGCTGTTGAGCCGACGCTGGCGACGATGGCGGCTCGTCCGGCAACGCCGTATGCGTTCTGGGCGGGGCTGCTGAGCCTGGCGGCCCTGGGCGCGGTCGGAGTGGTTGTGTGGCGGCGACAGCTTTGGAAAACCCCGCAGATCACGCGATTACTTGATCGTTTCGCCCAGCTGCGCACGGGCATGCCGCGACCGGCTGCGCCAACGGCAGAGCCTGCCCCGCACAGCGAGCCTGGCGCGCAGGCTGAACCGATGGCCGCGTCGGCCGAACTGACCCAGCCGGTACAGCCGGTGCGTCAGGCGTCGCCAGGTCGGCTGCGGATGCCGGCCCTGTCCGATTTGAACAGCCTGCCTCGCCCGCAGATGCCGCGTGTCAGCGTCTCCGATCTCTCTGCGCTCCCCCGCCGCATCACACGTCCTCTCGCCGATGCGCTTGCGGCTCAGGCCGCGAACTTTGCCAACTCGCACGCCGTGCTCGAGATCATCGACGCAACGCGCGCGGGCCGAGCCAGGATCGAGTTGAACGGCGTCTCGATGCGGTTTGGCCGTGACCCCGAGCTCGCTGAGGTGACCTTCGACGATCGCTCGGTGTCGCGACTCCACGCCCGCATCGAAGCCGTCGCCGAGAACGTGTATCGGATCTACGACGAAGGCTCCACTTCTGGCACATGGGTCAATTTCAATCAGGTGACGTCGGCCGAAGGCCATGAACTCACGACGGGCGATGTCATCAACCTCGGTCGGGTGAAGTTGAAGTTCAAGAAGGCCCGCCAGGCGAAACGCGTGGCATAAGCCACAACGGGAATCGAAAGGGCCGGGTCGTACCCCGGCCCTTTTTTCTCAGGTGCGGGCGCTCACGGCGCCAACTGCACCTCGACTCGATCGGCGCCCACGACAGATCCATCCTTGGCGCTCAAGTCAAGCACCTCGATCCAACCGAGTCCCGCCTCCGCAACCGTAAACGTGATCGGCGCCTCGAAAGTCACGGGGCCTGGGATATCGCCGACCGTGGTGATCGGGCCCTGACCAATCAAGGCGCCTGAGCCGTCGTACACCTGATACACGAGGGTGGCCTCGAACGGCCAGATGCTGGCAGTGCCGCGGACGAGCGACCCGGGCTGAACGCCCTCTGCGCCGTCCGCAGGCGACTCGATCACGATCACCTGTTCCGGGATCGGTTCGAACGTGATCGCGATCGAGCTCACGATCGAGTCGAGCAGGCTCAAGTTGGGCTGGATGTCTCCCGCGTTCTGCACGACTTGGAAACGCTCTTGCAGATAGGCCAGAAAATCAGGCGGGTTGAAATCGAGCGGAGCAACCTCCTCGAGCGCCTCGATCCGGATCGGGAAGGTGATGCTGAGGTAATAGCTGCCATCTTCGGTGAGGCCCTGGAATGAATACCAGACCTCTCGCCGAGTCAGGGGCACGAAGCCCTGGGCATAGTGCGTCAGATAGCGAACACCGCGGCCGCCCTCGCTGCCGCCGCGTTCGCCGCCGAAGCTTAGCAACGCCGGCTGAGCGCGGAAAACCTGGCTGGCATTCGCTGTGGGCAGGAAGGGCAACGTCGGAACGACATCGGCACCGGGCACAGCCGCGTATGCGCCCAAATCGGGATTGGGCTCGGCCAGCAGGGCCTGAAGCCTCGCGAGCTCGCCGTCATAGCCATAGTAAGCGAAGCTCCTCACCGGGAAAACGCGAATGCGCGCGCCAAATGGCGTGTCGGTCGGCACGCCGAGTGCCTGTCCGAAAGCCGGAAGGCTGAGGCCGAACTCGGTCGGCGCATCGTCGCCGGTGGGCGTCCAGGGCGTGGCCGGTTGAGCGGCCACGGCATAGCCCACAACACCGCCGCCGTAATCCAGCGGATAAGTCACCTGCAGGCCGTTTTCAACAAGCGTGACGCTCAATGACAGATCGGGTTCAAGGCGATAGCGCCGCTCGCTGGGCTGCGACGGGCAACAGGCGCCGTCTTCGGGCCCGGCCACATCCATCTGGACCAGGATCTCGCCCGCTTCGATTGTCAGCGCATGCAGCGCCACGCGATCGCCCAGGAAGGCCTCGGCCGCCTGCACCGGTTCACCACCGTCGCTGAGCATCACAAACAGATGGTAGAAAACGCCTGTCCCATCGGGATCGGCCGTCAGGATGACGGCAGCGTCGTCGGCGCCATCGCCGTTCAGATCGCCGAGTGTGAGCGCCTCGCCGCCCTCGACAAATCCGGGGATACGATAATCGGCGCCGGCCGGATCGCTCATGTCGCGCGGTTGGACGCCGTCGGTCAGCTGCACGGGGCGATCGGGCAGGTCAGTGAAGAGGTACGTCGCGTTCCGCAACTGCCCGGCCACGAGCCCGCCAGCGGGCGCCGGTGTCTCGGTCGGCTCCGGCACGGCAGTCGACGGGATCGTCGTCTCTGGCACAGACGTCAACGTCGGTAGCGGCGCGGCGGTCGTGGGTGTAGGCGCCTGGCCGATGCCGGCGGGCAGGCAGGCCGACAGACCCAGCGCCAGCGCAACGCTCAGGTTCAACACAGTGATGTGGCGGTTCACACAATCCTCCTTGGGTGTTCAGACTCTACACCCTTTAACGCCGCGAACGGCGATTTCGTTCACCGGCGGATATCTCACAACCCTGGCCTGGATCAGGCTTATTCGATCGACTTCCTGCAGGCTGTCGCGTCCCGATTCTGATGCCGGTCAGCGCTCCGGTCGCCCGGTTCTTTACGATTTCCTTATCACCGTTTGTTGGCACGATCGCCTATGATGGATGGGCTCCATCCCCGGGGGTTGACCCATCGCTCATGCGTGCTCGGCTGTGCCGTTTGCAGAGGCTCGGTGATGGTATGTTTGTTGCGGTTCATCGTGCTGATCGGTTCATCTCAACCCGGTGGGTAGTTGCGCTGGCCACCGGGTTTGCCCTGTCCGCCTGCGTTGGGGTTTCGACATTGTCTGCCACAGTCGAGACTCCGACGCCGAGCGACGACGCCGTCATCACGTTGCACTACAACGAGCGCCCGCCGTATTTGATCACCACAAGCGACGGGGTTGGCGGGCTCACAGGCGAGCCGACCACGCGGATCTTCACGGCCAGCGGCATCGCATACCGCTGGGAACAAACCCCATCCAAACGTCAGATCTACCTTCTACAGCAGAATGCCGGCCAGGATTGTCTCGTTGGCTGGTTCAAGAACACCGAGCGCCAGAGCTTCGCTCAATACACGCTCCCTGTGTATCGCGATGAGCCCCAGGTGGCGCTGGCGCGGGCAGACAATGACACGATCTTGTCAGGGCACGCCGTCGTCGAGGCATTCTCAAATCCAAGCCTGGTCCTCCTCGTCAAGGATGGCTACTCCTATGGCGACTATCTCGATCGCCAGATCCGGGATCTCAATCCGGTGCGGACCGTAACCACGATCGAAAACAGCGGGATGTTGCGCATGATCGCGGCCGGTCATGCCGATTACTTCTTCATTGCGCCCGAGGAAGTCGACGGGCTCTTGGCCTCTTCCGAGTTCGACGGCCATGACTTCAAGGCTGTTCATTTCACGGACATCGTCTCCGGCGAGGAGCGCTACATCCTCTGCAGCCTGCAGGTCGATCCGGCGATCATCGAGCGGCTCAACCGATCGATCGAACTCTACGTCTTTCTGCCGACAGAGGAAGCCCCACGCGTCGCCCAATGACGCGGCAGGCAAGGAGGCGCGCTACGAGCACGCGAAAATACCTGACAAGCCTGATCGTCGTATTGGCCGTGTTCTTCGTGACCTTTGTCGTCGTCTACGAGTCCCATACACGCGATCAACAACGCGGCGCTGTCGAAGCCTATGCCAGGGTCATATCGAAGTCACTGTGGCACTTTGAGCCCGAGGTCCCAACCGACTACCTCTCGCTGATCGCCAGCGAACAGGATTACGAGCGGTTTCGGGTGCTCACCGACTCCGGCCTCGATTTCGTCGATGTCCAGACCGCACAGCCCGACCCGTGGACGCGCACGCTGATCGCGCTCGAGCTGATTCGGCGCATGGAAATCACGGCCGTGGTGGCCCATCAGGGCCGCGCCATCGGCTCGATCCAGGCGATCTGGTTGAACAAGAATATCTATGTTTACTTCTACGCCCTGATCTTGATCGCGTTGGTAGCCGGCATCTTCTGGCTGTATTGGCGCATCCTGCACTCAAATCGCGAGTTGGAGGTCGCCATTCAACGGCGCACGGCCGAGTTGGCCAGGGCCAATGTCGAGCTCGGCGCAAGCGAGATCCGGTATCGCAGCATCTTCGAGGACTCGCCTGTCTCGCTGCGTGAAGAAGATTTCTCGGAAGTCAAGCAGATCATCGACGACCTGCATGCAAACGGCGTGACCGACCTCCAGGCCCACTTCGACGCCCACCCGGAAGCCATCGAAGCTTGTGTACGGGCTGTGAAAGTGCTCAATGTCAATCAGAACACGCTCGAACTGTTCAAGACCGACAGCAAGGAGCGCCTGTACCGCGGGTTGAGCGACATCTTCTCTGAGGAATCGCTATCGCGTTTCGGTCAACAGCTCGTCGCCTTTGCACAGGGGCTGACGCACTTCGAGTGCGAAACAGTCCAGCGGATGGTTACGGGCCAGAAATTCTGGGTCGGGACGAGCGTCTCGATCGCGCCGGGCTATGAGCACACCTGGGAGAAGGTGCTCGTCTCGATCCTTGATATCACCAATCGCAAACAGGCCGAGGCCGAGCTAGAGAACTACCGCGGCCATCTCGAAGACCTCGTGACAGCGCGCACGACCGAACTCGTGGCGTTACAGCACAGGCTGGAGCAGCGCGTCGTCGAGCGAACCGAGGAGCTGGCCCAGGTCAACGTCGGCCTGAATGCCGAGATCATTGAGCGCCGACGGCTGCAGGACGAGGTGCAGCGCTATGCCGAAGAACTCGAGCAGCGCGTCGCCGACCGGACACGCGAGCTCTCGGTGCTCTACGACGTGACGGCCGTCGCCAGCAACGTCGAGGATCGTGACACCTTGCTCACGCGCCTGCTCGAGCGCTCGCTGGCGGCGGTGCGGCGCCGAGCCGGAATCATCCAGCTTGTGGACGAATCCACGGCGCGGTTCCGACTCACCACCCTGCAGAACGTCACCGAGCCCCTTGCCGAGCATCTGGCGTCATTCTTCACCGAGCATGCCGACGTGCGCGCCGCACTTGAGGCGCACACGTCGTTCGTCATCGCCGATCTGGCACATGATCCGCGACTACCGGCGGCGGTCGCCACAGGCGGTTGGCGAACGCTCATCGCCGAGCCGATCCAGGATACGCGTGGGCGTCTGATCGGGGTCTTAAGCCTGTTTGATGACACAGGCTGTCCACCAAACGTCGAGGAGTTAACTCTTTTGGCCTCGATCGCCGATCACATCGGGTTAGCCGTGGAAAACGTCCGGCTCCGGAGCGAAGCCGAGAAATCCGCGGTCCTTGAGGATCGGCAGCGGCTGGCGCGAGAGCTGCATGATGCGGTCAGCCAGAGCCTGTTCTCGGCCAGCGTCATCGCCGAGACGCTCCCAAGGCTCTGGGAGCGCAACCCAAGGCTTGTCCAGCAAAGTCTGGGCGACCTTCACCGATTGATCCGTAGCGCGCTGACCGAGATGCGCATCCTGTTGCTCGAGTTGCGCCCGGTCTCGATGGCCGATGCTGTGCTTGGCGATCTGTTGCGCCAGCTCGTCGACGGGCTCAAGGGTCGCACCCAGCTCGACGTGACCCTGTCTATCGACGGGCAGGGCGAGATCCCGATCCTGGTCAAGAAGAACCTGTTTCGGATCGCGCAGGAAGCACTCAATAATGTCGTCAAGCACGCCCAGGCCGAGTGTGTTGCGCTAAAACTCGATCAGCATGCCGAGCGGACTGCACTGCAGATCAGTGATAATGGCCAGGGGTTTTCACCGCAGGACCCGCACGGCGGCCATCTCGGGCTGCAGATCATGAACGAACGGGCCGAGGAAATCGGCGCGGCGCTGTCGATCATCAGCCAGGCCGGGTCGGGCACCCAGATCCTCGCGATCTGGCCACGACCGGCGCAGTGAAGGAACCATCCATGACGGCATCCGTTCCGATCCGCATCTTGCTCGTCGATGATCATGACATGGTTCGACGTGGCCTCGCCGTGTTTCTGATGGCGTTCGACGACTTCGCGCTTGTGGGCGAAGCCGTCAACGGCCAGGAGGCACTCGATCGGTGCAGCGAGCTGCGTCCGGACGTGATCTTGATGGATTTGATGATGCCAGTCGTCGACGGGGTCACCGCAATCCGCCGGATACGCGAGGCCTTCCCCGGCACCCAGATCATCGCCCTGACGAGTTTCAGCGACGAGAAGCTGGTCGAAGACGCGATGCAGGCCGGCGCGATCGGCTATCTTTTCAAGAACGCCACGGTCGATGAACTGGCGGCCGCGATCCGGGCAGCCCGGGTAGGGCTGCCGACGCTGGCCCCCGAGGCGACACGCGTCCTCATCCGCAGGACGCTACAGCCGAATCGGGCCGGGCAGCCCGAGGCGCCGGGCCATGACCTGACCGACCGTGAACGCGTTGTGCTGCAGCTGCTTGTTGAAGGACATAGCAACCCCGAGATCGCCGACCGTTTGAGCGTGAGCCGGTCGACCATCAAGACCCACGTCAGCCACATCCTCGAGAAACTCGGCGTCGGCAGCCGGCTGGAGGCCGTAACCCTGGCGATACGCCACAAACTGGCCGCCTGATCGATCTGCCCCTCCCCCATCTGGCCGATCCTCAAATCGGCCCGGCAGACGCCACGAATCGCCCAGCTATCGGATGCGGCGGCGCCCCCTTTTTTCTACACTCCGGGAGCGTGCGGGTCCAGCCTCGGGGGCGGCCATGGATTACGATTTCCAGTTCAACGTCATCTGGCAGAATTGGGACCTCTTTCTGTGGGGGGCCTGGCTGACGATTCAGATCGCGATGCTCGCCACGGCCCTGGGTCTGGTCATCGGTATGGTGATGGCCGGGCTCCAGTCGCTTCGCAACCCGCTCATCTCCGGCGCGATTCAGTTCTACATCGAAGTCATCCGCAACACGCCCTTCCTGGTTCAACTTTTCTTCGTCTACTTCGGTCTGCCATCGCTGGATATCAAGGTGCCGGCAAGTCAGGCGGCCCTGCTCGCGCTGACGATCAACATCGGCGCTTACGCGACCGAGATCGTGCGGGCCGGTGTCGAATCGATTTCCAAAGGTCAGATCGAGGCGGGTCGATCCTTGGGGCTGTCGGGCTTTCAGATCTTCACGTTCGTCATCCTCAAGCCGGCCCTGATGACGGTCTACCCGGCGCTGACGAGCCAGTTCATCCTGATCATGCTCAACTCGGCCGTGATCTCGACGATCTCGGCTCAGGAGCTGGCTTTCCAGGCCAAGTTCCTGCAGTCGCGGACGTTTCGGAGCTTCGAGATCTATCTCTTTGTCACGCTTGTCTATCTCGTGTTGGCGTATCTCTTTCGGGCAGTCTTTAGCCTGATCGCAAGACTCGCATTTGGCAAAGTGCCGGCGAATTAACCATGCGCGCCTTCGATTTCACCGAGGTACTGATCGCGTTGGTCCGGGCGACCGGCTGGACCGTGGTGCTGTCGCTTGTCGCGTTTGCGGGCGGCGGCATCCTGGGGCTGGTGCTGACGATGATGCGGGTCTCCAAGAACCGCCTCCTGCAATCGATAAGCCGGTTCTACATCGCCTTTGTGCAGGGAACACCGTTGCTGATGCAGCTGTTCCTGATCTTCTTTGGGATCCCCATCCTGCTCGGGTTCGATGTGCCAGCCTTTGTCTCCGCCAGTGTCGCGTTGATCGCCTATGCGGCCGCCTATCTGGCCGACATCTGGCGCGGAAGCGTTGAGGCGATCCCAAAGGCGCAATGGGAGGCTGGGACGTCGCTTGGGCTGAGCTGGCTCCAGCAATTCCGACATGTCATCCTGCCGCAAGCCGTGAAAGTATCGATCCCACCCACGGTCGGCTTTGCGGTGCAGGTGATCAAGAACACGTCGTTGACTTCGATCATCGGTTACGTGGAGCTCACCCGTCAGGGTCAGATCCTGAACAACGTCACATTTCAGCCGTTCGTGATCTTTGCGATGGTCGGCGCCATCTACTTCATCGTGTGTTATCCGCTCTCGCTGTACAGCCAGCGTTTGGAAGCCAGGCTGACCATCGAGACGCGCTAAAGCGGCCGGGCGCTTCGCCCTGAGCGCGAGGTGCCTTCCCGACCACACTCATGGGAGGACAGCATGAAGACGAGTTCGAGATCGATGCGCATCCTGACCGGCCTGTTGACCCTGGTCCTGGCTGCCGGCTGCGGCGGCGCCCCGACGCCGGATGGCGCGACCGAGGGGGGTGAAGCCGCCGGCGCACCGACAAACATCCTCGACCAGATCGTGGCCGCCGGGACGATCAAGATCGCCATTCCCGAAGATACACCTCTCTTCGGTACGCTGGCGGCCGACGGCTCGTATGAGGGCTACGACGTCGACATCGCCAACATGCTGGCGGCCGACATGGGCGTGAAAGCCGAGTTGGTGGCGGTGTCGAGCCAGAACCGGATTCCGTACCTCACCTCCGGCAAAGTCGACCTGGTCATCTCTAGCATGGGGATCAAGCCCGAGCGTGCGCTTGTGATCAACTTTTCGAACGCCTATGCGCCCTTCTTCTGGGCGGTCTACGGATCGGCCGACAAGCCCGTGACCAACGTCGAGGAGGCCAAGGCCTACACGATCGGTGCGACGCTGGGCACGCTCGAGGAGATCGCCTTCAGCGATGCGGCCGGGCCGGATGCGAACATCATGCGCTTCGATGACCAGGCGACGACCGTCCAGGCGTTCGTGAGCGGCCAGGTCGACCTGATCGTCACAGGCAACTCGATCGCCGGGCAGATCATCAAAGACCATCCTGAGATGAACGTCGAGTCAAAGTTCGTCTTGCAGCAGTCGCCTTGCCACATCGGCGTGCGTCGGGGCGATGAGGCGTTGTTGACCTGGGTGAACGCCTTCATCTACTCACACATGCTCAATCACGACCTCGACAATCTCTCACTCAAGTGGTTTGGCGAGCCGCTGCCGGATTTCCCGAACTTCTGATCGCTCGCCCGCAAACCACGGGCCGTTGATCGCAGGATGACGAATGACGTTAGGCGAAAGGCACCTCTCTTTGCGCACATCCCGGGTCTTTTGTCTTTCGTCATTCGCCAAAGCGTAGGCACGGCGGTTCCAGAAACGCCCTGAAAGCAAGCCATGGCCAAGAACCTCGGTAGCGAGATCATCGTCTGCAAAGATGTGCACAAGTGGTACGGCGACTTCCACGTACTTCAGGGGATCACGACCACAGTTCGGGAGCGCGAGGTGGTGGTCGTGATCGGCCCATCCGGCTCGGGCAAATCAACCTGGATCCGCACATTTAACCGTCTCGAGGAGCATCAACAAGGGCAGATCATCATCGATGGCACCGAGCTGAATGGCCAGGTCAAGAACATCCGGGCCATACGAGCCGAGATCGGGATGGTATTTCAGCAATTCAATCTCTTCCCGCACCTGACCGTGTTGGAGAACATCACGCTGGCGCCGATCCTGGTGCGGAAGTGGCCGCGAAAACAGGCCGAGGAGATGGCGATGGAACAGCTGGTGCGGGTCAAAATCCCGGAGCAAGCGGGCAAGTACCCGGCCCAGCTTTCGGGTGGGCAGCAGCAACGGGTGGCCATCGCGCGGTCGCTGGCGATGCGACCCAAAGTAATGCTGTTCGACGAACCCACATCGGCGCTCGATCCCGAGATGATCAAGGAAGTGCTGGACGTCATGCAGAGCCTGGCCGAGTCGGGGATGACGATCGTGGCCGTGACGCACGAGATGGGCTTTGCGCGTGGCGTGGCCGACCGGATCATCTTCTTCGACAGCGGCCGGATCGTCGAGGAGAAGCCACCGTTGGAGTTCTTCAACAACCCTGAAGAGGAGCGTACACGGCTGTTCTTGAGCCAGATCCTGCGCCATTGAGTGCCAGCGTATTGCAGTGCAGACGGATCAACCGAAGCCGAGCAGTGCCCGGCTTCGGTTGATCCGTCTTTGCGTCAGGTGCGGTCAAAAGCCGTATACTGGCCTCACTGGAGACCACAGACGATGCTCATTGACAGCGAGCCCTTGATCTCTCTGGCGTCTCGGCAGCCGGAGCGTCATCTGCACCTGATCGACCTCCCGTACAGGCTGAGTTCGTGGGCCCTCGATCGCCCGGAGAACCTGCGTGTCTGGCGCGACGCTGGCGGAGCTCCGTCGGCCTGGGCCGTTGTACAGTCGCCGTTTTGGGCGATCGACATCGTTGCCGACGCCAGCAGCGGCCTGTACGCCGATGCGCTGGCCTGGGCCGTCGAGCGGGCGCAGGCGCTCTGTGGCGACCCGGACCAGGGCCGTCCATGCTGGTTTGTCTCTGTGCTCGATGGCGAAGAGGCCGAGATCCGGGCCCTGACGGCCGCCGGGTTTGCTGATCAGACCGATGTTTCGCAGGATCCGTGGTCCAAGGTCCTGTTGAGCCGCCCCGCGCTTGGCGTGGCCGAAGTCGAACCGCCCGAGGGCTATCGAGTGCGCCAGTTGCTGGGAGACGCCGAGGTGCCAGCCTATGTGGCGCTGCATCAAGCGGTTTTCGAAAGCAAGAATATGACGGAGGCGTGGCGCACCCGCACGTTGCGACACCAACGCTATCGCCCGGAGCTCGACCTGGTGGTCGAGGCGCCGGATGGCACGCTGGCCGGGTTCTGCATTGGCTGGTTCGCGCCTGAGGGCCGGGCAGGCCGCCCGGGCGGCCAGATCGAGCCGCTTGGGGTGTCAGCGACGCATCGTGGGCTTGGGCTGAGTCAGGCGCTCTTGGGAGCATGCTGCGCGCGCCTGGCGAGGCTGGGCGCGGAGCGCGTGAGCGTCGAGACCGACAATCAACGGGACGCGGCGTTGGCGGCCTACGAGGCAGCCGGCTTCCGCCGCGAGCGGTTTGTGCGCGTCTTTCGACGCGACATGTGCTGACCGGATTAAACAGAGAAGGCCCGACTTGCGTCGGGCCCTCTCTGTGCACTCCGAAGAGTGCGCCGCTCCGAAGAGCGAGTCGCTCCGAAGAGCGATACAAACCCCTTGGCGACGACCTACTTTCCCAGGCAGTCTCCCACCAAGTATCATCAGCGCTGTCGAGCTTAACTTCCGGGTTCGGGATGGGACCGGGTGTACCCTCGACGCACAAATCACCAAGAGAGTTTATCGATTTTGGAGGCCGGCATGAGCCAGCCTGACAACTGAATACCGTCTTTCGACGTCAACTGTGAACCTTCAATTTCTCCGCACCACGCACAATGGACTAAGCCCTCGGCCGATTAGGACACCTTCACTCACGCCTTACAGCGCTTACATGTGGTGCCTATATAGCAGGTGGTCTACCTGCGGCCTTACTGGCTTTTGCCATGGGGGATCTAATCTTGGGACGAGTTTCCCACTTAGATGCATTCAGCGGTTATCTCGACCGAACGTAGCTACCGGGCGATGCCGTTGGCACGACAACCCGCACACCAGAGGTTCGTCCATCCCGGTCCTCTCGTACTAAGGACAGGCTCCCTCAAATCCCCTACGCCTACAGTGGATAGAGACCGACCTGTCTCACGACGGTCTGAACCCAGCTCACGTACCGCTTTAATGGGCGAACAGCCCAAC
>DKKP01000054.1 GCA_002455335.1 Anaerolineales bacterium UBA6663
TGGCATCCTTCGGGCGTCGCCGAGCCCGGCTGGCCGCGGTCGGGGCGCCTGTACGCCGTCACCACGCGCGAACCGCTGCTGACCACAGTGCAGGCCGTCGCGGCCTTGGGCCTGGACGTGCCGTTGGTGGCAGCCGGTGGGCTTGTGACGGCCGAGGATATCGCGGAGGCCCTGGCGGCCGGCGCTGTCGCGGCCCAGGTCGATCTGGCCTTGTGGCGTCGGGGAAGGGTGCGGCCAGCCGAATCGCCCTTATGACACGTGGGCAAACGCCGGGCGCGATCCTCACTTCGCCGGGCGACTCTTTTGGGTCAGGTGCTTGCGCAGGAAGCGAACCGATCGTGCCCAGGCCTTCTGGGCTGCGACGGCGTTGTATGCGCCGGGCTGATCGTCTTCGAAGAACCAGTGTCCCGTCCCTGGATACGTGAAGAATTCGACCGGCCGACCGGCGCCCCTCAGCCGTTTCTCGAGCCCGGCGACCGCGGTCGCGCTTTCAAAGGGGTCGTGCTCGGCGAAGTGGCCGAGGTAGGCGGCTTCGGATTTTTCGAACTTGCCGCCGCTCGTGCCGTAGAACGCGACCACGGCGGCGATATCGGTCGGGCGGGTCACAGAGAGCCGCAAGGCATACGCGGCGCCCAGCGAGAGCCCGAACAGCCCGACGCGTGGCGTGGCCAGCGCGGTCTGCGCCCGTAGAAAGGCCAGCGCGCTTGTCAGCGTGGCGTGCACGACCTCGCGGTCGAGTTGGCTGCGCAGGTATTTTGCCTGCTCGACCGAACGCGCGACGTTGCCCCGATAGACATCGGGCGCAAAGACCGTGAACCCCTCAAAGGCGAGCTGATCGCACAGTCGCTTTGTGAAGCGATTCAGACCCCACCAGGCGTGAAGCATCAACACGCCGGGGCCGCTGCCCCCCTCAGGCAGGGCCAGATAGCCGCGTGCCTCAGCGTCGCCGACCGGGAAGCGTTTCATCGTGGCCATGGAAGGGTGATCCTTTAGCGGTCCAATACGATCGTCACCGGCCCATCATTATGGATCAGCACCTGCATCTCCGCCCGAAAGCGCCCGGTCTCGACCTGAACGCCCAGGGCTCGCAAGCGCTCAATGTAGCGCGTGATCAGCGGCTCGGCGTCTTCGGGTCGCGCGGCCTCGATGAACGACGGCCGATTGCCGCCTGTCGCGTCGCCGTACAGCGTAAACTGCGAGATGGCCAGAACGCGCCCGCCGCTGTCGAGCACCGAGCGGTTGAGCTTGCCGGCGTCGTCCTCGAAGATGCGCAGGCGGGCGGTCTTGTCTGCCAACCAATCGGCCTGTTCGCCCGTGTCGCCGCGACGGACGCCGATCAAGACGACCAGCCCGTCGTCGATCGCGCCGACGGTCTCGCCGGCGACCGTCACCGAGCCCTGCTTTACGCGCTGAACGACCAGCCGCATCTCACCTCCGCTGTTGCGCTCACGCCTTTTAGGTCGGCGATAGCCTGCGCCTGATAGGCCTCGCTCGATTCCCTGGCCGGCGCCAGCCGGCTCGCCCCTGGTCCGCAGTGGCGTCAACCGCCGCTCGTAACGGCCCCGGCGCGAAGCTCGCGTTTGAGGATCTTGCCCGCCGCCGAGAGCGGCAACCCGGCCACAAGGCTGACGTGTTTCGGCGCCTTGTACGCGGCCAGGCGCTCGCGGCAGAAGGCGATCAACTCCTCCGCCGTCGCCGCCGCGCCCGGCTTGAGCACGATGTAGGCGTGACCGACTTCCCCCCAGACCGCATCGGGCGCGCCGACGACCGCGCACTGCTGCACAGCTGTGTGGGTGTAGAGCACGCGCTCTACCTCGGCCGGGTACACGCTCTCGCCGCCCGAGAGGTACATGTCCTTCTTGCGATCCACGATCGTGTAGAAGCCGTCGGCGTCGACCTTCGCCAGGTCGCCCGTGTGGAACCAGCCGTCGGCGGCCAACGGCGCGCGCCCGGCCTCCTGTGTACCGTAGTAGCCCGAGCACAGCACAGGGCCGCGGAGCCCGAGCTCTCCGACCTCGCCGGGTGGAAGCGGCCGACCGGCCTCATTCAGGATCGTAGCCTCGACACAGGCGTTGGGCGTGCCGATGCTGCCGGCCTTGTCGATGGCGCTGTTGGCCTCGGCGATGAATGCGAACGGCCCATACTCGGTCATGCCAAAGCCCTGCCGGAGCGGCACGCCATGGATCCTGTGGAAGGCTTCGATGACGGCCACGGGCAGCGGCGCCCCGCCGCTGGTGAGCCTTACGCGCTTGAGATCAGTCGAGGCGAAGTTTGCGGCGGTCAACATGTGCTGAAACTGTGTCGGCACGCCGAAGAACACGCTGATGCGTTCGCGGACGAGGAGCTCGAGCACGGCCTCGGGCGACCACTTCGGCACAAGGACCACTGTGCCGCCCAGGATGAGCAGCGGCAGCGTGTACAGCAGCAGTCCGGCCGTGTGGAAGAGCGGGGTCGCGGTCAGCGTGATATCGTCGCAGCGCAGCTCGCGGATCGCGCCGTTGAGCGTGTTCCACGCGATCTGGCGATACGACACCATCGCGGCCTTGGCCAGCCCTGTGGTGCCGCTGGTGAACAACAGGCAGGCCGTGTCTTCCTGCGATACGGGCCCAAGCCAGTTGGCCACGGGCGCCCGCTCGGGCAGCGCCTGATCATCGAACTCGAGCCAGTGTCTGATGGCGACGCCGGCATCGCGCAGATCGTGTGCGACTGGCGCATAGTCGGCGCTGTAAAGCAAGGCGGTGGGCGTCGTCAGCGCGATCAGGTCGGCCAGCTCGCGCCATGGGCTGCGCCAGTTGAACGGCATGAAGATCGCGCCAAGCCGGGCGCAGGCGAAGAGCGCATCGAGCACCTCGATGCTGTTCTGCGCCAGCACGCCGACGCGGTCGCCGCGCCTCACGCCGGCAATCGTCTGCAGCCAGGTCGCCAGCCGGTCGGCCCGATTGTCGAGCTCGGCATAGGTGAAACGCCCCGCGTCGCCGCGCGCGGTGTCGACCACCGCGAGGCGATCGGGCCATTGTCGGGCGATATCCGTGATCCACATGGCGTTGGGTGATTGGGCGATTGGGTGATCCCGCGGCAGCGACGATCACCCAATCACCTACAGGTCAGGGCAGCCCGACGGCGTCGCGGACCTCGGCCATCGTCGCGCGCGCGATCTCGCGGGCGCGACCGGCGCCGTCGGCCAGGACATCGTGGATGTGGTTGGGGTCGCTGGCCAGCCCCGCGCGCCGCTCGCGGAAGTCGGCGAAGTGCGCGTTGATGTTTGCAGCCAGCTTCTTCTTGCAATCGACGCAGCCGATGCCGGCGCGCCGGCATTCGGTATCGATCGCGGCGACGTCATCGCTCGCCGTAAAGGTCTTGTGCAGCGTGAAGACGTTGCACACCTCGGGCCGGCCCGGGTCGGTGCGGCGCTGACGTTGCGGATCGGTGACCATGGTCATCACGCGCTTCGCCGTCTCGTCGGGCGTGGCCGAGATCTCGATGTGGTTGTTCAGGCTCTTGCCCATCTTGTTGACGCCGTCGGTGCCGAGCACCTTTGGGTACTCGGTGTTCTTCATCTGCGGTTCGACAAGCACCGGGCGCCCTGTGCGGTGGTTGAAGGTCCGCACGACCTCGCGCGTAAACTCGATGTGGCTGGCCTGGTCCACGCCCACCGGCACGGCGTCGGCCTTGTAGAGCGTGATGTCGGCAGACATCAACACCGGATACCCGACCAGCCCGTAGTTGACGTTGTGCGGCTGCTGCGCGACCTTCTCCTTGAAGGTCGGCAGATCGGTCAGCTTGCCGAGCGGCGTGAACATGCTGAGGATCGTGTGCAGTTCGGTCACCTCGGGCACATGGCTTTGGACGAAGAGAATGGTCTCCTCGGGCCGGATGCCGGCTGCCAGCCAGTCGAGGGCCATATCAACCGTGTTCTGGCGCAGATCCTCACGCTCTTCGAGCGTGGTCAGCGCATGCAGATCGACGATGCAGTAGACGCAATCGTAATCGGCCTGCATCGCGACATAGTTTTTGATCGCACCCAGGTAGTTCCCGAGATGCTGGCGCCCGGTCGGTCGGGCACCCGAGAAAACGCGGCCTTTCTTGGGCATTCACTTACTCCAACACAGGATTTCTATGATTATAACCGCCCAAGATGAGGCCGGCTGCTCGCTTACGGCAGAAAGCGGTTGGCGACCAGCGTGCAGCCCGGCGGTGCGACCCATCGCTGGGCGCCGCGGCCGTCCCAGACCGTGACAAGGCTGCGCTGCAACCCGAAGACACTGTCGATCCCGCTGTTGAGGTAGATCCCTTCTGGCCCGATCAGGAGCTGGTAGGTCAGTCCATCTTCGAGCGTGACCGGATAGGCCGGGCTTGTCGAACCGATCTGGCCGCCAGTCTCGACGTCGTAGGCGACGATGCTGCTCGTGAGGGCATCGTTGTTGGTCAGGAACAGCACGGCGCCATCGGTCGAGAACCCAACTTGCGGGATGCCGCCGGTCTTCTGTTCGGTGCGCGCGATCTCGAAGGCATGCAGCCCGACAAGCCGATAGATCACGGTCAGGCGGAGCAGGCCATTGGTGTCGATGTAGCTGACCGCTGCCCGATTGTGCAGGCTGTCGACGGCAAAGCCCTGCGGGCTAAGGTCGCCATCGGGCAGCGGTGTGTTGTAGAGGAGCCCCGGTTCGGGCCCGGGCGCCGGGTCGAGTTGGATCCCGGACAGTGTAACGCTCTCGCGCACTGTGGCAAGACTCCACAGACGATCGGTGGCGTACTCGCGCCAGAGCAGGGCGTTGGGGTTGAACGACTCGGAGGTGCGGTGCAGCAGGCGGATGTTGATGCGTTCGACAAACGAGTTGCCGGTGCCGGCCCAGAAGATGCGCAACGCCTGGGCGCCGCTGCGGCTCACGATGTACGGGTCGAGCGGGCCATCGAGCCGAGTGACGCCGGGCGGGTCATCCGTGAACGAGATGATGGACGGGCTTGACGGATCCGATACCAAAGGCGCCGCCACGGCATCGTTGCCCCACCAGCGCACCTGCCAGGTCGAGCTGTCGACCTCATCCGGCAATCGGATCAGACGGCCCGCGCCGACATCGAGGATCAGGCTGCGGGCGCCGTTGAGCAACAGGATCCGGTGGCCGTCCGGCGAGAGCCTGGCGGAAAAGCCATTGGCCATCAACGAATCGGCCACAGCAGCATCGAGGAACTCGATGCCCCTCACCTCGTCGCGGCGCCAACCCATCCAGGTCGTCCGCTGGGTCGAGTCGTAGCAGGCCAGTAGCCCATCCAGCGCGCCGACGGCCTGCACGTCGAGCTGGATCGGCCGAGTGGCGTCTGTCACCCGCTCGGCCGCGAACGACTCCGGCCAGCCAAGGCCGCGCGTCAGCCAGTCAGGCAGCGACTGTGCTTCGGGGAGCTCTGCCCAAAGCGCATTCAGATCGGCGCGTGGCTCGGCTTCGAGGACTTTGCGCAGGACACCCAGAGCTTCGCGGATCGCCGGCCCCGACCCGGCCTCGGCGGTCCAGAGTTGGGTTGACGAGTACACCCCGAGGGGCACGGAATCCGAGCGTGGGGCGTCGATCAGGCCGGAGCGTTGCGCCGAATACAGCGTGAGCGCCCCCCACAAGGGTCCCCCGTTGAGCCCGCCTGTCTCCTCGTACTGGCTCACGAGCCAGCGCCCGATGAGCTGGAGCGTGATCGCGCGGGCCAGCACGCGCTCCTCGACCGGTCCGGCAGGCATCCCCGTGTCGGCGAACGAGAGCCGCTCGATCGTGAGCCAGTGTCGACGGTTCAATGAGCCTGCGCTGGAGATCGCGCCGGCGATCAGGTCGCTGGCGTCGGTCTTGGCCGAGAAACCGCCCCACAAGACCGTCGCGGTTGTGGCGCCTGGCTCGACGATACGCACTTCGAGCGCGCCAGCCTCCGGGCAGGGGAGGCCAAGCGCGCATAAATCCGCCAGGCTACGCGCGACAAGCGGCGCGATCTCCTGCACGGTGGCCTGATCCACGTCGCTGAAGGTCCAGCGCACAGCGCCTTCGAGGTGATCGCGCGTGACAGCGCGGCCCGGGAGATCGGGCATTGGGGCGCGGATCCATCCGCCATCGGCTGTCTGCGAGTACGTTTCGAGTGTGGTAAACCGCCAGGTCGCGCCATCGACGCCATCCGGATTGAGGAAGGACCGTTCCACGGTTGCCAACACAAGACCCGGGCCTAGCGGGCGATGGTTTGTGACCCGCGCGGCCCCGGTCTCTACAGCCCGCGGCCAGTCGAGGGGGGAAGCCGCGGAGGCCTGGCTCACCAGCCTCGCTTGATTGAACAACCAGATCTCGGGCGCCTGTTCGGTTGCACGCGTCTGGAGGATGGCGAGCGCGGTCGGGCCCTGTCGCTGGAAGTCGGCATCGATGGCGCGCACATCGGCTTCGATGGCGGTGCGCTGGATCTGGGCCTGCCAAAGCGTGGCGCCCCAGGCAAGGGTGAGCGCACCAAAGATGACGACGACGACCGCGAGAGTCGCCCGTCGCGACAGGCGGAGCGTCAACTGCCCGGCAGCCGCCGGCTGCCCGGCAGCCGCCGGCTCGGTCGGTGTTGAGGTTGCGCCGGCCGGGCTGATCGTATCGAACGCGTCTTCATCGATCGACCAATCGATGTCGTCGTCGCGTCGCATACCTTGAGCCTACCACAGCGACCGCGGTCGGGTGCACGCAGGGAGGAAGGGTGTGCACGGGCAAATGGTCAGCGTAGGATTCCCAGCCGGTCCCCACCCGTGTCGCCTGGAGGAGTCCTTGGGGCTGAGGGCCGCGACGGGTTTACAACTCAGAGCCGAGGATGCGGTCAGCGAAGGCGTTGAGCTCTTCGTCGGAGGAGAAGTGGAGCGAGAGTGTGCCGCCGCCGCCGCGGCTCCGCTTGAGCTGGACCCGGGTGAGCAGCGTCGATTGGAGTGCCTCGGCCAACGCATCGCTATCCGCGTTTCGCTCGCGCACCGGGCGCTCCGGCCGTTCGCCCATCAGCTGTCGCACAAGCTCTTCGGTCTGGCGGACGGTCAGGCCCTTTTTGACGACTGTGGCGAAGGCCGCCTCGATGGCCTCGGGCGTCGGGAGCTGGAGCAGGGCCCGGGCATGGCCTTCTGTGACGATGCCTGCCGAGAGCGCATCCTGAACCATCGCCGGCAGGCGAAGCAAGCGCAGCGTGTTCGTGACGGAGACCCGGCTCTTGCCGACACGTTCGGCGATGGCCTCGTGCGAGAGGCCGAAGTCCTGCGCCAGGTGGTGGTAGGCCAGGGCTGTCTCGATCGCGCCCAGATCGGCGCGCTGGATGTTTTCGATCAGGGCCAGTTCGAGCCTCTGCTGGTCGCTGGCGCCGCGGACGATCACGGGCACCGTCGCCAGGCCGGCCAGTTTGCTGGCCTCGAGCCGGCGCTCGCCCGCGATCAGTACAAAGCGCTCCGGGCTCTCGCCGGGCGTGACCACGAGGGGTTGGAGCACGCCATGCTCTTTGATCGAGGCTGCCAGTTCTTGCAGCGCCTGGGGCTCGAACACGGTGCGTGGCTGGCGCGGGTTGCGCCCGATCGACCCGATCGGCGCTTCGAGCACGGCCGTGCCCTGTGGCGCCGGAGGCTGCGCCTGGCCCGGGGCGTCGGGCGTCTCGAACGACGTGGTCGGGATCAGGGCATCCAGCCCGCGGCCGAGGCCGCGTTTCGCCGTGCTCATGCTGTCGCCTCATCCGAAAGGCCGGGGTCGTCTGCCGGCACGACTGTCGCGAGTGCCGGATCCGTCTGATCACCCGGCGGAGTAGCGGCAGGGGCCGGTTCAGGCTCAGTCGTCAGCGCGATCTCGGCCGTTACCGCGTCGATAGGCTTTGCGGCGACCTCCGATTGGGCTGGCGCAGCCGCGTCCGCGACGCCCTCCAGCCGCGCGCCCGAGTCTTGCGGGCTTTCGGGGTCAACCACAGTCGGCGGCGCCGAAGGCGCTTCGGCCGGCTAAGGCGGGGCCGGCTGGTCGCCGGCCAAAAGCTCTTCGGCCAATGCGCGATACGCGACGCCGCCCGGCGAGCTCGGGGCGTAGGCCGTGATCGGCACGCCGTGCGATGGCGCCTCGGCCAGCCGCACGCTGCGCGGCACGACCGTGGTGAAGACCTTGGCTCCGAAGTGTTTGCGCACTTCGGCAACCACCTGGCCCGAGAGCGCCACGCGACCGTCGAACATCGTGATCGCCACGCCGCGGATCTCGAGCCCCGGGTTGAGCGCCTGGCGCACCCGTGCGATGGTGCCCGTGAGCAGACCCAGGCCCTCGAGCGCCAGGTACTCGGCCTGCACCGGGATGATAACGCCGTCGCGCGCCGCGACCAGGCCGTTGAGAGTCAACAGGCCAAGCGAGGGCGGACAGTCGATCAGGATGTAGTCGAATTGGGGTTCAAGCGGGCGCAGCGCGCGCTGCAATTGGCTCTCCCGGGCGAGCATGCCGACAAGCTCGATCTCGGCCCCGGCCAACGCCAGCGACGAGGGGAGGAGGGCTAACTTGAGCCGGGCGCTGTTGAGGATCTGGCTTGTGGCCGTCGCCTGGCCGATCAATGCCGTATAGACCCCGCCATCGACCGTGTTCTTGTCGACGCCAAGCGAGGATGTGGCATTGGCCTGCGGATCGAGGTCGACCAGCAACACGCGTTGCCCGAGCTGCGCCAGATTGGCGGCCAGGCTGATCGCGGTCGTTGTCTTGCCGACGCCGCCCTTCTGGTTGACGAAAACGTAGATTCGCGCCATCCCCAAATGTCCGCTCGAACGGCACAACGACACCGACACGCACGAGCCTCATCCTGCCGGGTTGGCGGCAGCATGGCCGATGCTGGTTGTTTGGGTCGCTGAGAGCCCCAATTGTACCCGACACAGGCGGCTTAATGGCAGGGCGTTTTGGGGTGTGGCCCATGCCCCAACCAACTCCCCACTTGACGGACAACCGAATAGGAGTACGATACGAACGATCGTTCGTTCATGTCAAGGGAGGACGATATGGCGGCAGACGAGACACCGGATGGACCGGCCGAACCGACGGCGACGAAGGGCGATCAGACCCGTCAAAAGGTCCTCGAGGCGGCCCACGCGCTTTTCCTTCGGCAGGGTTACCACGGCACAAGCATGCGCCAGATCGCGGCAGCCTCCGGGCTCGCGCTGGCCGGCATCTACAACCACTTCGCCGACAAAGACGCGCTCTTCACGGCCGTGATCGATGCGTACCACCCCTATCGCGACCTGGTCGATGCGTTGACATACGATGCCGGCGAGACAAAGACAGAGTTTTTTCGAAACTTGATCGCGCGCATCCGCGGCATCCTCAAGCGCATCCGAACAGATCTTGTGCCGCTGGCCTTTATGGATCTTGTCGAGTTTCAGGGCCGTCACCTGCGCACCGTGATCAGTTCGATCACGCCGCGGCTGATCGAGACGCTGCCGCTGGTCATGCGCAAGTCGGGCAAGCTCATCGTCGAGGATGTCCGTCAGGTGTATCTGATCCTGTTCGCCAACATCGTCGGCTTCATGGTAGTTCGCTTGATCCTGGGCGATCGGATGGCTTCCTTGTTCAAAGGGATCGATGAGGATCAGTGGTTCGACTTGCAAATGGAGGTTTGTCTGCGCGGGTTGACCGAGCCCGAGAAACTGGCAAAACCGGCGTCGCGCACACGGAGGCCTGCATGATCACGCGGTTGTGGTCGCTCATCCGCAAGGAATTCATCCAGATCATCCGCGACCCGCGCACGCTCGCGATCACGTTCGTCATGCCCGTGGTGCAGATGCTGCTCCTCGGGTACTCGGCCACAAACGACGTTCGCAATGTGCCCCTGGCGGTCTGGGATCAGAGCCGCTCGGCCGAGTCGCGCGAGCTTCTCGCCGCCTATCGCGCGGCCGACTACTTCCAAATCGCTTACGATGTCGCTGGCGAGACGGAGATCCATGATCTGATCGATTCGGGCGCGATCCGTGCGGCGATCATCATCCCGCCCGATTACGCCGAAGCGTTGGCCCGTGGCGAGGCCGCCGAGATCGCTTTCGTGATCGACGGCTCCGATCCGACGATCGCGGGCACGGCGCTCTCGGCGGCGACCCTGATCGGCCAGGCGCGTTCGACGGCCCTCACCGTCGAGCGGTTGGCAGCCCGAGGGCAGGGCGGGGCGCCGCGCATGGCGATCGACGTCCGCACCCAGGTGCTCTTCAACCCCGACCTGATCAGCGCATATTACATGGTGCCGGCGCTTGTCGGCCTGATCCTGCAGTTCCTGACGATCGTGCTGACCTCGGGCGCGATCGTGCGCGAGCGCGAACGCGGCACGATCGAGCAACTCATCGTCACCCCGATCCGAAGCTGGGAGCTTGTGGTCGGAAAACTTACGCCGTATGTATTCATCGCATTTTTCGACAGTCTCGAAGTGCTTGTCGTCGGCAAGTTGCTCTTCGACGTGCCGATCAATGGCAGTCTGCTGCTGCTGTTGTCGCTGACCGCGCTGTTCCTGGTGACCACGCTCGGCCTGGGTCTGCTGATCTCGACCCTGGCCAATACCCAGCAGGAGGCCACGATCACGTCGATCTTCTTCAATCTGCCCGCGATCTTCCTCTCGGGTTTCTTTTATCCGCTGGCCGCCATGCCGCCGATCTTGCAGTGGCTCAGCTATCTCATCCCGTTGCGCTACTTCCTTGTGGTCGTGCGCGGGATCACGCTCAAGGGCGTTGGGCTCGAGTCGCTCTGGTTCGAGGTCGCGGCGCTGGTCGTCTTTTCGGTGGTGATCATGGGCAGTGCAGCGCTGCGCTTCCGCAAGCGGCTGGACTGAGCGACAGGAGGTTCGAATGCATCCCAATCCGCGTATCGTTGTTCCAATCGTCGGGCTGATCGCCGTCGTCGGCGGCGCCTTCTGGTATCTCACCCTGCCGACAGCCGCCCAAAGTGGCGTGCTCACCGCCTCGGGCACGATCGAGGGCACGTCGTGGGCCATCGCGCCCGAGCTCTCCGGCCGGGTGCTGTCGGTCACGGCCGCCGAAGGGTCGCCGGTATCAGCCGGGCAGACCCTTGTGACCTTCGACGACTCGAGCCTGGCCGCGCAACTCGATCAGGCCGAAGCCGCGCTCGCCGCAGCCCAGGCCAACCTGGCGCTGCTCGAGGCCGGCGCCACGGACGCGCAGCTTGCGGCCGCGGCGGCGCAGGTTGCCCAGACCCGCCAGGCCGTGATCGATGCCAATAACGCGCTCGAGACCCTCAACGAGAAGGCCGACGTGGCCCGCGCCCAGGTCGAGCAGGAGCTTGCCACAGCGCGCAAGGCGCTCGACAAGGCCGAACGGACGCTGCGCAGCACGAATGCGCCCGACATCGCGTTTTATGAGGATCAGCTCGAGAAGGCTCAGGATGCCTATCAGACCGCGCTCGAGAACGTCGAACTGACGGACATCGGCGAGGTCGGAAACGCGCTCCAGGCCGCGCGCGACACGCTCGAGGTCTGGACCAACGTGATGAGCGACGTCAACCGCGAGCTGGCCAAATACCCTGGCGCCGATAAGGTCTTCTCGACCCAGCTGGGCGCCTTCGTCAAACCCGCCGACGCGCAGGAGAAGTACGACAACGCGGTCGAGGCCGTGCGCGCCTGGGAGCTGCGCTACGAACAGGCCCGGCGCGGCACAAGTCAGGCGGTCGATGATCTCGCCGAGCGCGTAGAGGACGCTCAGTCGAACCTCGACGGCGCGCTCAACCCGAAGGACCTCGATATCCAGGTCGCGCAGGCCGCCGTCGCTGTGCTCGCGGCCCAGGTCGCCGACGCCGAGCAGCGCCTTGCGGATCTGAACGACGGGCCCGACCCCGACCAGCTCGCCTTGGCCGAGGCCCGCGTGGAGACCGCCGAGGCGCAACACGCCGCAGCAGTCGCGACCCTGGCGGATCTCGAAGCCGGCGCCCGTCAGGCGCAGCTCGACGCCGCGCGCGCGCAGGTCGCCGCCGCGTCGGCCACGGTCGACCTTTTGCGCGTCCAGCTCGCCAAACTCACGTTGACTGCGCCGGGCGATGGCGTGGTGGTGACCCGCGCCATCGAACCGGGCGAGATGGCGGTTCCGGGCGCCGTGCTGCTGACGCTTGTCGATCTCGATCACCTGACCGTCACCGTGTTCGTGCCTGAAGATCGGATCGGTGAGGTGACCCTGGGCGAGGCCGTCGACCTGCGGATCGACACGTTCGCGGATCGCACGTTCGCCGCAACGGTGACCCGCGTCGCCGATCGAGCCGAGTACACGCCGCGCAACGTCCAGACCGTCGAGGGTCGCAAGACCACGGTCTTCGCGGTCGAACTGGCTGTGACCGACGCCGATGACGTCTTGAAGCCGGGCATGCCGGTGGATGTGACGTTTGCGCATTGAGGCTTCAGTGCGGTGCACGATGCGGTCGCGGTCTGGCTGGCCCACCGGCCCATCAGGTTTGCGGTCAGCCGTCCACCGTCTGTGGTCTTTTGGGGCAAAGCGATGAATGCACCTGGCACTCCGATCCTCATTCAGGCCGATGACCTGCACAAAGCCTTTGGCGCGACGCGGGCTGTCGATGGCGTTTCGCTGACTGTGCGCGCCGGCGAGGCCTTCGGCCTGGTCGGACCCGATGGTGCAGGCAAGACCACGACGTTGCGGCTGCTTGTCGGGGCGCTGCAAGCCGATCGGGGTCGGGTGGTGGTCAACGGCCACGATCTCGCGTACCAGGTCGACGAAGCCCGGGCCGGCATCGGCTATCTGGCGCAGCGGTTCAGCCTGTATGGTGATCTGACCGTGGCCGAAAACCTGCGTTTCTTCGGCCAGATCCGCGGGTTGAACGACGACGCCGTCGCTCGGCGCGCGCGTGAGTTGCTCGACTTCGTCGGGCTGGGCAGCTTTGAGACGCGCCGCGCCGACCGGCTGTCGGGGGGCATGAAACAGAAGCTCGGCCTGGCCTGCGCCCTGATCCATGAGCCGCGCGTGCTGTTGCTCGATGAGCCGACCGGCGGCGTCGACCCGGTGACCCGCCAGGATTTCTGGCAATTGCTGATTCGCGTACTGGGGCGGGGGACGGCCGTGATCGTCACAACGCCATACATGGACGAAGCCGCGCGCTGTCATCGCATCGGCTTCATGGCCGGCGGCCAGGTGTTGGTCGAGGGCGCGCCGCGCGAACTCACCCAGCGACTGGCCGGCCGCATCCTCGAGCTGGGCGCCGAGCCGCGCAATCGCGCGCGTGAGGTCGCGCGCCGCGATCCCGAGATCGTCGACGTTCAGACCTTTGGCGATCGGCTGCATCTGCGGGTCAGCGCCGCCGACGGTGTGCTTGCCCGCCTGCCGCGCGCGCTGGCCGAAGCCGGCGTGGTTGTCGAGCGGCTGCGGCCCGTCGCGCCGCAACTCGAGGACGTCTTCATCGCGCTCCTGCAGGAACACCAGCGGTCGCCGGAGGCCGGCCCGGCATGACAACGATCATCGCCATCGACGATTTGACAAAGACTTTTGGAGACTTCACGGCAGTCGACCACGTCAGCTTCGCCGTCGAGCCGGGCGAGATCTTCGGCTATCTCGGCCCGAATGGCAGCGGCAAGACGACGACCATGCGCATGCTGCTCGGCCTTCTTCGGCCGACCTCAGGCGAGGCGCGGCTCTTTGGCCTCGACTCCGTGGCAGCGACCGAACAGATCCGGCCGCGCGTCGGCTACATGAGTCAGCGTTTCGCGCTCTACGAGGATTTGACTGTCGGCGAGAACCTGCAGTTCTATGGCGGGGTCTACGGCCTGCGTGGCCCCGAGCGAGCCGCGCGCAGCGCCGAGGTGCTGGAACTGATCGGGTTGACCGGCCGTGAGCGCGATCGCGCGCTCGATCTCGCCGGCGGTTGGCGCCAAAGGCTGGCGCTCGGTATCGCGCTCTTACACAAGCCCGCCTTGCTCTTCCTCGACGAGCCGACCTCGGGCGTCGACCCCGAGGCGCGGCGGGCTTTCTGGGACCTGATCTACACGCTCGCAGAGGGGGGCACAACGATCTTCGTCAGCACACACTACATGGATGAGGCCGAGCATTGCAGCAGACTCGGGATCATGAACCAGGGTCGGTTGCTGGCGCTCGATACGCCCACAGCGCTCAAACGCACCGTGGTCAGCGGCCAGGCCTTCGACATCGAGACGACCGACCTGGTCGGCGCGTTAGATGCCCTTTCGGCGATCCCGGGCATCGAGCGAGCCGGCCTGCTCGGCGATCATCTGCATATCATCACGCAACGCGAGCGACACACGCCCGAGACCCTCGCGGGTGCGCTCGACGCGTTCGCGGGCGCGCTGATCACGCCCGCTGAAGTGACTCTGGATGACGTCTTTATGGTGCTGGCGGGACGATGAGAAAGGCTGCCGGAGCGGATCGTAGGGTGGGGCGACAGACGAAGCCCCAACTCACCCAATCCCACCCTTGAGTCGAGCGAGGCCGATTTCTTCGGCCGTAGGGACGCCGGCGATGCCGGCCCGGGTGACCGATGCGCCGGCGATGTGGTTGGCGACGACGGCGGCCGCATGGGGATCCATGGTTTCGTAGCAATGCACAAAGAAGGCGGCGGCGAACACATCGCCGGCGCCTGTGGGGTCGACCTCGGCCTGGGGCACGGCGGCGAAATCTCGCGCGCCGAGACCGCGGCGAAAAATCGTGCAACCCTCACGGCCACGAGTCACGGCGAGCACACGCGCTACGCGCGCCCAACGCTCGACAAGCTGCCAGTCGCCGCCCACATCCTCGATACTGAACACGATTGCATCGGCGCGCGCGAAGAGCGGCGCCGTTCTCTCCCAATCGGCGTCGCTCGGCCAGCGTCGTGCACGCACGCGCCCGCTCTCATCCCATTCGCGGAACCAGCCCTGAGGTGTGAGCCCGATGAAAGCGCCATCGAAGGCCGAGAGGATCTCGGGCTCGAGCTCGCTGTCGAGCGGGGCGATATGGACAATCGGCGCGCGCAGCCACTCGGTCGGCACATCGTCGATCGCGAGCAATGCCGCCCGACCGCGCAGATACTGCGTGCGCGTGCCCTGGTTGTACGTGTTCTCGAAGGTCGTGCAGACCGCTGAATCTTTGGCGTGTAGCGGCACGCCCGCCAGAGCGCTCAGCGGCGCCTCGGGCCCGCAGGCGGTAACGATCCCGGGCGTGTAGCCCATCGCCCGCGCCGTCAGCGCGCTGAACGACACGGTCCCCCCGAGCTTTGGGCCCTCTGGGGTCAGGTCGCGCGCGATGTGGCCGATGGCCAGGTAGTGGACGTTGGCGTCAGCCACTGTGGTGACGCGCTTTAGCGCGGGATGATCGTGACTTTTCGGCGATTGCCCTCGCCGACGCTCTCGGTGCGTACGGCGGGATGGTCACGCAGGGCGATGTGGATGGTCCGGCGCTCATCAGGCGCCATCGGCTCGAGCGCCATCGGCTTGCCGCGCTGCGCGACCTGATCGGCGATCCGGCGCGCCATAGCCATCAACTGCTCGCGGCGTTTGACGCGGTAACCGTCGACGTCGATGACGACGTGCACGTTGCGCTTGAGTTGTTTGGCCAGTAAGGCGCGCACAAGGTACTGCAGCGCCGCAAGGGCCTCGCCGCGGTGGCCGATCAAGAAGCCGAGGTCGCCGCCCTGCACGTCGAGCTCGAGCGGCGTCGGCGCACCCGGATCATCCGGCTCGTCGGGCGCCCCGATGCGGGCAACGACCATCGCCTCCTCGGACAGGTTCGCCAGGAGGTCTTTGAGTGTGGATTCGGCCAGTGCAAGGTCTTGCGTAAGCGTTTCGTCAGTCATGGCGTGATCGCTTCCCCGAGCCGCGCCGAACACGTGCTCAGCGCTTCGTCGACTTCTTGCCGCCCTTGGCCTCGACGGCCGGCGCCGGCGTCAGACCCAGGTCGAAGATATTGCTCCACTTGAGCGGATTGGTCATCCCGTACTGGATGATGCCCAGGATGTTGCCGACGATGAAGTAGATCGACAGGCCGCTGGCAAAGCTCAGCGAGAACCAGGCGAACATCAGCGTCGACATCAGCGCCATCGATTGCGTCGACTGGGCCATCTGCGGGTCGGTCGAGGGTGGTGGGGTCATCACCTTCGATTGCACCCATGAGGTCGCGGCGACAAGGATCGGCATCACGAAGTAAGGGTCGGGCAGCCCGAGGTTCAGCCACAGGAACGTATTGTCGAGGGGCACAAGGCTCGTCACGCCCGGCAGGAAACTGTACAGGTGGGTCGAGAGGTTGTACAGCTGGATCGGCGAGGCCGCGATCGCGTTCGTGATCGCCTGATACATGCCGATCAAGATCGGGAACTGCAGGAAGAGCGGCAGACAGCCCGAGAGCGGGTTGTATCCGGCCGCCTGCCAGAGCTTCATCTGCTCCTGGGCCAGCTTGTCACGATCTTTGGCGTGTTTCTCCTGGATGTGTTTCCACTCCGGGCTGTTCTGCATCTCGGCCAGCTTCTTCTGCGACTTCTGCGATTGGTACGTCAGCGGGAAGGTGATGGCGCGGATGATGATCGTGAAGACCACGATCGTGAGCGTGAGGTTGTGAAACAGCAACCCGTACAGGAACAGCAGCGCGTTCACCATCGGGTTGATGATCAGGGTGTTCCACAAATCCATGATTGGGCGTTTCCTCCAGCGCGCGGAGCGCCGCTTATTGGGTCGGCTGGTAGGCCCACGCCACGCGCGAGCCGTCCAGGGCGAAGGCGGTCACCGACGAGTCGCCCTGATAAGGTCTGATCAAAACAAGGTCTTGCTCGAGCGCGACAAGCGGCGTGGCCTGCAGCTGGCCTTTGACGGTCTGGCGCCAGCGCTCGGCACCATCCACAGCCGACAGACCGACCACGTTTCCGTTGTGGTCGACCACATACAGCAGCCCGTCGTGGACCGCAGGAGCCGCCCTTGTGAAACCGCCGGCCGCCTGGCGCCAGACCTCGCTGCCATCTGCCGCATTGACGGCATAGATCGCGCCCTGCAAATCCGTGAAGTACAACACGCCGTCGGCGAGCGCCGGAGTGTCCCAGATCCAGTAATCCGTTGTGTAGGCCCAGCCTCGTTCGCCGGTGGCGGAGTCGAGCGCGACCACCTGGTTGCCGAACGTGCCGACGTACAGCGTACCATCAGCCAAAGCCGGCGCGCTGGCGATCGCGGCGCCGAGGTCCTGCTGCCAGAGCACGGCGCCCGTGGCGCGATCGAGCGCGTAAACCGATTTGTCAAAGGAGCTCACGATCAGGCGGTCGCCATCGACAAGCGGCGCAGCCCAAACCGGGTTCTTCGAGCCCTCAAAGACCCATTTGACAGTGCCGTCACTCGCGTCGACTGCGTAGACGTGATTGTTGGCCATGCCAAAGTAAGCCATGCCGTCGGCCAGGGTGACACCGCCCACCACGCGGTTATCCACCGGCGGCAGGAAGAAGCCAAGCACAAAGGCCGTGGCATCCGGCGACTTCTGGCAGACGGGCAGGTCGGTCGCGGCCTTGTCGTCGAAGACCACGCACCACTTCTGCGAGCCGTCGGCCGGGTTGAGCCCGTAGACGGCGCCGCTGTGGCTTGTGCCGGGCCCCCATGAGCCGACGACAATCACGTCTTCGCTCACGGCCGGGTCGGCCAGGAAAATTTCGCCACCCGACCGGGTTGTCGCCCCGGCAGCCGGGAAGCGCCAGACCTCTTTGCCATCGGTGAGGTTGACGGCGTAGAGATGGGTGCCGCCGGCGAGATAGGCGCGTTCGGCATCAAGCCCCAGCCCGAGCCAGGAGTTGGTCGGGGCAGGGCCGCAACTGGCGGTGACGACCGCCACGGCGCCAAGCGCCACCAGATGAATCCACGAGAGTCTCATAGGTCAATGATACCTTGCCGGGCCCGCCCGTCTCGACGCATCCCGGGCGCGGCGCTCAGGGCACCGGATCGTAGCCCCCCGGCACAAAGGGATTGCAGCGCATCACGCGCCAGGCCGCCATCCACCCGCCTTTGAACACGCCATACCGGCGGATCGCCTCGAAGCCGTAACGCGAACAGGTCGGATAGAACCTGCACGACGCCGGCAGCCAGCGCGACAGCGTCAACTGGTAAATCCGGATCAGGCCCAGGAGCAGGGTCCGGGCGAGGTGTGCGGGCCGCCAATCGGGCTGCCAGCGCGGCTCCTCGGCCCGGCCACTGGCGGGGTCCACGATCTCGTTCAGCAGATCTTCGCTCGGCGGCTGGACGGCTCCCATCCTCAGACCTCAACCCATCAGGGCAGCTCGCTGCAAGACCTGGCGCACGGCGCCCTGGACTTGATCAAGCCGGGCCCCGACGATGGCGGCGCGAGCCACGAACATCAGATCCCACCCGGATCGCAACGCTTCACGCCGGGTAGCTTCACGCAGCAGACGCTTGGCCCGGTTGCGGATGACGGCGCCTCCGATGCGCCGACCCGCCACGACGGCAACCCGACTCGGGGCGCCGTCCGTCTCGGTGGGCGCGACAATCAGAACAACGAGCGGGTGGGCGTAAGATCGTCCTTCACGCCGCACCCGCTCGATTTCGGCTGCGCTTCTTAACCGCTGCATGAGGCAGGACGGTGTCGACCGTTGTCCCGCCGGCTGCCGCACCTGCGCGGAAAAGCCGTGGCCCGGGCCTATTTCTTCTTGGCTGTGTTCTCGCGCGTCACCGGAGCCTTCTTCGACTTCCAGTTGATACGCTTGAGATGGTTGTTCATCGTGGGCGTCAGCTCCCAACGACCCCGGGCGCGGCGCGCCTTGAGGACCTTGCGGCCGCCTTTGGTGGCCATGCGGGAGCGGAAGCCGTGCGTCTTGATGCGCCGGCGGATGCGCGGCTGAAACGTTCGCTTGGGCATTGCTCAAAAACCTCAATCTGGAACCAGTGCTAGACCGACTTAAAATTGTACCAGACCCTTTGGTCCGGTGTCAAACGATCACGCGGTGATAAAATCGCGCCCGTGGGCCGGGTTATTGCTGTTGCCAATCAGAAGGGCGGGGTCGGGAAGACCACCACCGTGGCCAATCTGGGCGCCGCGCTGGCGGAGCTCGGCCAGCGAGTGGTGCTGATCGATCTGGATCCACAAGGGTCGTTGACGGCCAGTCTGGGGTATGACCCTTATTCGCTGACCCGGACCGCTCACCTCCTGTTGACCCGGGAACGGGTGAGCTTTGGCAGCGTGTTGCGGACGGTCAACGAGCGCCTTGTGCTTGTGCCGGCCTCGGTCGATCTGGCCCTGCTCGACGTCGAGGTCAGCGGGCAGGATCGCCACGCTTTCCGGCTGCGGGCCGCGATCGAAGGGTCTCGGGTGCCAGCCGATTTCTTCATCATCGACACGCCGCCCAATCTCGGTCTGCTGACGGCCAATGCGCTTGTCGCCGCCAGGGAGCTCGTGCTACCGGTTCAGTGCACGTACCTGGCGATGCGCGGTGTGCGTGGCTTGCTCGAGTCGGTGGGCCGAATCCACACCCGGTTGAACGCCGAGTTGGCGCTGTTGGGCGTCCTGGCGACGTTGTACCGACCGGGGTCCGAGCACGCCTTCGAGGTGCTGCAGGAACTGCGAGCCGCATTTCCGGATACACTGTTCTCAACCGTGATCGAAGAGGATGACGCCCTGGCACAGGCGCCGGCCGCCGCCCAGACCGTTCTGGCATATCGGCCCGACAGCGGCGCCGCCGGGGCCTTTCGCAGGTTGGCTGAGGAGGTGTTGCATGGCGGAAAACGTTGAGGACTCCGGCTCGGTCCGTGGGCGGGGTTCCGATATCCTCTTGCCGCCTTCGGGAAACCCGTTCAACCCCGAGGCGCGCCCGACCGACTTGATCCCGAACTATCCGGCGGCCAAAGTGCCGGGTGCGGAGCCGGCTACCGACGACGACGTGGCGCCGGGTTTGCCCGCATGGACCGAAGCCGGCGATCCGCGAACGCCTGGGACAGCCCATTACGAACCGCCGCCGGATGGCGCGCCGCCCGTGATCGCGCCGAGCGTATCGGCTGTCGAGGATGGCGGCCCGACCACCACGGCGCCGGCCTCGCTTGCGTCGAAGGAGGCGGCCCTCGCGACAGCCCTGCTTGTCGATCGGCTTGGAGACGCCGCTGAGCCCGCCCCCGTAAGTCCGATCGCCCCTGCGGCAGCGTCACCGGGGTTGCCGGCCAACGCCCGACTGGCGCGTCTGCTCGCCCCCGATCAGGATCTGCAACGACTCTGGAACGAGGTCAACTCGCTCGAGCGAGCCCTTGTCGAGCGGCAACGGATCAGTCTGGCTGTCGCGCGCGAGTTGCTGACCCTGCTGCAATCGGCGCGCAATCGACTGCTCAATGCCCGCGACCACTACGAGGAGGCGGCCCGCGACGTCGCCGAGGTGCGGTTCAGGCTCTTGCGCTGGGATCAGGTCAAACTGTGGGAGCAGCCCAGGTTCCTGTGGTGGTATCTGGTGCTGCACGTGCCCTTCCTGATCGTCGCCGCGATCGCGCCGATCGCGTTACCCGATCTGTTCGCCGAAGTTGCGGCGCGGGTCATGCGCTTCGAAGGCCTGCAGATGATGGACCCGGTCGTGCTCTGGATGACGATCGTCTCCGGCGGCTTTGGCGGCATCGTCGGCGCGGCCTACAACCTGTTCAAGCACACAAGCCAGGTCAAGGATTACGACCCCGACTACGCCTATTGGTATTTGCTCTACGCGCCAGTGGGCATGCTGCTGGCGGTCGCGGTCTTCCTCATCGGACGCTCGGGCCTGATCCTGGGCGTCCAGGACCCTGTGCTTTCGCTCTACGTCTTTTCGTTCGCCGGTGGTTTCCAGCAGAGCCTTGTGTTGCGCTGGTTCAACCAGATCCTGCGGCGCCTCATGCCAAAGGACGAGGGTGGTGCGTAGAGCATGGCGCGAGCCGCGCCACGCTCTACGCACCACGCCTTACGACTCCTGGATGTTCATGCCGACGGCGCTGAACCCCGCGTCGACGTAGTGGATCTCGCCGGTCACGCCGGCGGCCAGGTCGGAGCACAGATAGGCGGCGGCGTTGCCGACGTCGTCGATCGAGATGTTGCGGCCGAGCATGCTTTGTTTGGCGAACTCCGAGATCAGCGAGCGCGAGCCGGCGATGCCGGCGACGGCCAACGTGCGGATCGGGCCGGCCGAGATCGCGTTGACGCGCAGATGCTTCTCGTGCGTGCCGAAGTCCATGGCCAGGTAGCGCACGCTTGCCTCGAGCGCCGCCTTGGCCACGCCCATGACGTTGTAGTGCGACACGGCTCGGACCGAGCCCAGATAGGTCAGGGTGAGCATCGACCCGCCGGGCCGCATCAACGGCAGAAAGGCACGGGCGAGCGCCGTGAACGAGTACACGCTGACATCCATCGCCAGCGCAAAGTTGGCGCGTGACACGGTGTGATAGGGGCCGCTCAGATCGTCGCGATTGGCGAACGCGATCGAGTGCACAAGGATGTCGACCTCACCGAACTGGTCGCGGGTGCGCGCCACGATGGCGTCGATATCCTCGTCCTTCGAGACGTCGCAGGGCTCGACAAAGGTGCTGCCGAGCGACTCGGCCAGCGGCCGGACGCGGCGCTCGAACTTCTCGCCGGCGTAGCTGAAGCCGAGGGTCGCGCCCTCGCGCGCCAGGGCCTGGGCGATGCCCCAGGCGATGCTATGGTCGTTGGCCACACCGAAGATCAGGGCCTTCTTGCCGGTCAGCAAACCCATGTCATTCCTCCTCGTTCGCCGGGCGGGGGCCGGGCGGTTGTTGGGCCGTGCGCCGTGGCGCTGCCGGCCAGATGAAGTTCCAGTCGATCGAGCGCCAGGGCTCGGGCGCGAAGTCGATGCCGATTCGCGGACGGGTCACCACGACCCCGGCCGGCGGTGCGGCTTCGATGAACAGGGCGGCCCCGCGCGCGCACAGGTCGAGGCCGTTGGCCACGCCTGTGATGGCCAGGGCCTGGCTGAGTTTGCCGGGCCCGTCGGCCAGGATTTTATCCGGTTTGCCGCCCCGGTTCGCGCGAATGCGCGCCAGGCCCTCGGTGGGCACGATCGCGCGGATTAACACCGCTGCCGGGAATCCGTCGCGCTCGCAGACCACATTCATCATCCAGTGCAGGCCGTAGTTCAGGTAGACGTAGGCCCGGCCCGGTGGCCCAAAGAGCCTCTCGGTGCGCGCAGTCCGGCCGGCGCGGGCATGGCAGGCCAGGTCCGTCTCGCCGACATAGGCCTCGGTCTCGGAGATCAGGCCCGCCAGCCTCCGTCCGTCGACGATGTGCACCAGCCGTTGCCCGAGCAACTCACGGGCCACCGCAACGGTCGGGCGATCGAAGAACGAGCGGGTGAGACGGGGCATGGGGCGAATGGTAGCTGTTTTTGGGGGAAGGGAGAAGCGTGGGGCGGGGAGCGAGTCTCGCCCAACCACTGCGCTCCCCGCACAACGCTCTACGCTACAATCCCTGGCGTTGGGCCGGCAGCACGGCCCGGCAGAAAGCGAGACGGGTGTGAGGAGCATCGCGGTTTATTGTGGGGCATCGGGCGGTAAAGGCGACGGCTATTTGCGCGTCGCGCGTGCCTTTGGCCAGTTGCTGGCCGAAGAGGGCATCGAGGTGGTCTACGGCGGCGGCAAAGTCGGGCTGATGGGCGCTGTGGCCGACGGGGCGCTGGCCGCCGGTGGGCGCGTGGTCGGGATCATCCCACGCGGGTTGTTCGAGCGCGAGGTCGGGCACGCAGGCGTGACCGAGTTACGCGTGGTCGAGAGCATGCACGATCGCAAGGCCGCGATGGCCGAGATCGCCGACGGCATCGTGGCGCTCCCCGGCGGCTACGGCACGCTCGATGAGCTGTGTGAGATGATCACCTGGGCGCAACTGGGTCTGCACAGCAAGCCGATCGCGTTACTCAATCACGGGGGTTATTACGATCCATTGTTGCTGATGTTCGATCGCGCGCTCGAGGAGGGCTTCATCCCACCCGCGTTTCGCGCGTTGGTGATGGATTCGGCCGATCCGTCCGATCTGCTGACCCGAATGCGCGCACACACGCCAAGCAACCTGGCGCGCTGGTCGAACGGCTTGCGCGGATAGGGCGGAGGCTGATATGGATCTATGGACCGTATGGTTGGCGGGGGCCGGCGTCGTCTGGGTGGCTGTGACACTGCTCTGGCTGGTCAGTGTCCGTCTGAAGGACGCGAGCATCGTCGACTCGTTCTGGGGCCCAGGCTTTGGCCTGGCCGCGACCGCGTATGCGCTCTTCGGCCTGGGCGATCCGGCGCGCGCGACGTTGGTGCTGGCGCTGGTCTGGCTCTGGGGTGGGCGGCTCGGCCTATACATCCTCCGGCGCAACTGGGGCCGCGGTGAGGACCCGCGCTACCAGGCGTTTCGCGAGCACTACGGGCGCGAGCGGTACTGGTGGTTCAGCTACTTCCAGGTTTTTCTGTTGCAGGGCGCGTTGATCGTCCTGGTCTCGGCGCCGCTTGTGCTGGCACTGACCCAGCCCGCCCCGCTCGGCTTCGTTGACGCCGTCGGCGCGCTGGTCTGGGCAATCGGCTTTGGGTTCGAGGCGCTCGGCGATGCGCAGTTGGCGCGCTTCAAGGCGGATCCGGCGAACAAGGGTCGTGTGCTCGATACGGGCCTGTGGCGCTACACCCGCCACCCGAACTACTTCGGCAACGCCTGTTTGTGGTGGGGTCTGTACCTGATCGCGTGTGCCGTGCCCTGGGGGGCGTTGACGTTCCCGGCGCCGCTGCTGATGACCTGGCTCTTGCTCAGGGTTTCGGGCGTGGCGCTCACCGAAAAGAACATGAGCCGGCGACCCGGCTACGCGGAGTACATCGCCCGCACGTCGGCATTCTTTCCCTGGCCGCCGCGCCGATCGTGATCGGCGTGGCGCGTTCGCTACCGGAGATACCTCATGGAGTACCGTGAACTTGGCCGAACGGGTTACAACGTCTCGACGATCAGCTTTGGCGCATGGGCGATCGGCGGCACCTGGGGCGAGGTCGACGACACCGAGTCGTTGGCCGCGCTGCACCGCGCGCTCGACCGCGGCGTCAACTTCTTCGACACAGCCGATGTGTATGGCGATGGGCGCAGCGAACGTCTGTTGGCCCGCTTGCGCCGCGAGCGCAGCGAGCCGTTTTTCGTCGCGACAAAGGCCGGCCGTCGGCTCAATCCGCACACGGCAGTTGGCTACAACCGCGACAACCTGACCGCCTTTGTCGAGCGCAGCCTGCGCAACCTCGAGGTGGAGGCGCTCGACCTGGTTCAGTTGCATTGCCCGCCGACTGACGTGTACTACCGGCCCGAGGTTTTTGGCGTGCTCGACGATCTTGTGCGGGCGGGCAAGCTCAAGCACTATGGCGTCAGCGTGGAGCGCGTCGAAGAAGCGCTCAAGGCGATCGAGTACCCGGGCGTTCAGTCGGTTCAGATCATCTTCAACATCTTCCGCCAGCGGCCGCGCGAGCTGTTCTTCGCCGAGGCGCAGCGCCGCCGCGTCGGCATCCTGGCGCGTCTGCCGCTGTCGTCGGGCATGCTCGCCGGCAAGATGACGCGCGCCACGCAATTTGCGTCAGACGACCACCGCGCCTTCAACCGCGACGGCGCCGCCTTCGACAAGGGCGAGACCTTCTCGGGGCTCGATTACGAAACCGGGCTGAGCGCCGTCGAGGCGCTGCGGAACCTTGTGCCGGCCGGGGCGACGATGGCGCAGATGGCGTTGCGCTGGATCCTGGGTTTCCCGGCGGTCACGTGCGCGATCCCGGGCGCCAAGCGACCGGCGCAGGTCGACGACAATGTCGCCGCCGCCGATCTGGCGCCGCTATCCCCCGAGGTCGTTGAGGCGATCGACGGGATCTACGACAGACAGGTGCGCGCGCACGTGCACCACGGTTGGTGACAGGCGCTCCGGCTGGAGCGGTAACGCCCACCGCGCCGGGATTGCCCCGGCGGGGTGGGCGTCGGGGCGTCAGCGTTTCACGAGCAAGACCAGCAAGGCCCCAAGCAGCAGCACGGCCCCGGCCCAGCCGAGCGCCGAAAGGCTCTCGTTGAAGATCAAGGCCGCCAGCGTGGCGGAGGTCAGCGGTTCGAGCAGTGTCAGGATGCTGGCCACCGTGGCCGGCACCGTGCGCAGCGCGAGCAGGAAGATCCAATAGGCCAGCGCGGTCGGCACGACACCGAGGTAGATCAACAAGCCCCAGGCCTCGGTCGGATAGTCGATCGTCAATCCTCCGGCGAAGGCAAGCGGGAAAAGCAACAAGGCGCCGACCGCGAACGCGACTGTAATCGGCTGCAGCGGGTGATAGCGCTCGGCGAGCGCCCGGCTGAACAGCGTCAACACGGCGTAGCCAAACCCGGAGCCAAGCGCGAAAAGCAGACCGATCACGGTCTCGCCCCCGACCTGCGCCTCAACCGGGCCCTGCAGCGCAAGTAGAGAGGTGCCCAGGACAGCGGCGATCAGGGCCGTCACCACACGCGGCGTGATCTTTTCGTTGAACAGCAGGGCGCTCAAGACGGCCACCATGATCGGGGCCGAGCAGATCGTGACGATCACGGCGATCGTCACCCCTAGCCGCGGAATCGCCGCGAAGTAGCAGACCTGGTAGAGCGCCATCATCGCCCCGAACCCGGCCATATAGCCCAAATCGCGCCCCCACCGTGGCGCGACGCCGGCGCGCGGCTGCAGGGCCTTGCGGCCCAGGCTGCCCATTGCCAGCGCGGCCAAGACAGGCACCGAAATCAAAAGGCGATAGAACCCGATCGAAAGTGGATCGGTGTCGGATAGGCTGTAGATCCCACGGGTCGTCACGCCCACGGTGCCCCACAGCACCGCGCAGGCAAGCACCAGAAGGGTGCCCCAGGAAAACGTTGGTTGTTTCATTTCTCTTCTCGGGAGAGCGACACACGCGTCGCTGCCACACGGCCGCCGATCGACGTATCAGGGCGGCGCCACGAATCCGACAGACTCTGGCAGGTGGGTGCGCGAGCGACGCCGAATCTGGCCGCCTCTCTCAGGCGACGGCTCGATCATGCGCCAAAGCTCACGCTCAGCGTGTGGCCGGAGGGGGGAGCACACCGAAGTGTTCGGGCATGGCCGTGAGTTTAGCCGAGTTGGCGAGCGAGGGCAATAGGCGGAGCGAGGGGCGTGGGGCGTGGAGTTGGTCAAAGGCCGCGTTGACGGACGGCTTCGTATAGGAGCAGCGCGGCGGAGGCCGAGACGTTTAGTGAGTTGACCCGGCCGACCATGGGGATCCGCACGGTCACGTCGGCGCGCGCCAGAAAGGCCGTGCTTAGCCCGACATCCTCGGCGCCCACAGCGATCGCGATCGGGCCCCGCAAGTCGACTGAGGCGTAGGTTGCGGTCGCTGCAGGAGTGGCCGCGACCACCTGGATCTGGCGCAAATGCAGCCAGGCCAGCACCTCGGCCGTCGAGGCCACGGCGATGGGGACGCTGAACACAGCGCCTCGGCTCGCGCGAATGACGTTCGGGTTGTTGACGTCGGTGACCGGGTCGCACACGATCAGGGCATGCGCGCCGGCCGCATCGGCGGTGCGCAACATCGCGCCGAGGTTGCCTGGCTTTTCGATGGCCTCGCAGACGAGAAGCAATGGGGCTTGGGGAAGGCGTAGGCCGTCCAGCTCAGGCTTGAGCGTTGGTGCGAGTGCAAGCCAGCCGTCCGGGTTCTCCTGGTAGGCCAACTTGCCAAAGACGGCCTCGGAGACTTCGGTGACGGGCACCGAGCCCTCGCTCAGTCGACGGCGAAGCCCCGATTGTCTGGCGAAGCGGGGCAAAGTCGGACACAACCATGCGCTCTGCAGCGCGACACCGGCATCAAGGGCCAGCGCGATCTCCTCGCCGCCTTCGATCAACATCATTCCCTCGGCGTCGCGCGCCCGGCGGTCGCGGAGCTTAAGCAGGCGCTTGACCTGCGGGTTCTGCACGCTCGTGATCTGCATCCCTGCATTGTACAGGGCCGGCGCGGGTGGTAAACACAGTTCGACCCGCTGGGCGGCTGCGTCAGGCAGGGGTGCGGCGATATCCGGCCTTCGTCCGGATGCCCGTAGCCACAATCCTGGTAATAAGGGTAAACTAAAGGCCCTATCGTGATGGCAGACCTTCTTAGATCACGCGTCCTCTGGGGCGCGGCGCTCGTTTTCGGCCTCGTCGCCGCCGGCTTCTGGCTCAATGCCCGATTCACCGGACCTGTGCGCGTCCAGCTCGAGACGCAGCTCGCGGCCGGCCTGCCGCTGGAGGTCGAGATGATCCCGCCGGCCATCGACGTTCAGCCCGGCGAGATCGTCAACGTCATCTATCGGGTGCGGAACGCCGGCGCGGAGGACCAGGCCGCAGTCGGGCGCGTCGAGCTCCTGCCGGGCTCAGCCATAGATCAGGTTCGGGTCTATCTCACAGAATGCGGTGGTCTCAACAGCTATGCCGCCGGTTCGACAAACGATTACTACGTGACGTTTCGGGTCGAAGCCGCCGGCCTTTCGGGCGCGTCAACTGTGACGCTGCGCCATGTGTTTGAACGGTCGGGGGCGGCGCCCTGATGGCCTCGTTCTTGTTGCGTGGCGTCTCGGCCCTGTTGGCCGGGTTGCTCGTGATCGCCCAACCCGGGCCGTGTCCCTGCTGGCTGTTTACGCTTTGGCGGATTGAGGCCTCGGCTGCGGCTCCGGTCGTCATCGATGCGCATGCCGGTCATGAGGGTCATGCCGACCACGACCTCTCCGCCACGCTGAGGATCAACGCCCTATCGAGCGAGATCCCGCTTGGCCAATCGGCGGCCGATCCGTTGCGCTTTGGTGTGCAGATCCCGCCCATTCCAGTCCTCGTATCAAGTCTGTTGGCGCGCCTGGCGCTCCGCTCGATCCACTGGCGCGTACTGTGTCAGGATGTCTCCCAGCCGTTGACCTGGCGGCCGGCCCTGGATCCGCCACCACCCCGCCTCGCCCTCTGACCCTGAAACCGCCGTTGTTCCGCGTAACAGTCTGGCGCGGTCGTTGAACCCGATCAAGAGGTCGTGATGCAATCCCATCGACGGGCTCCGCTCTTCATCCTGGGAGGCGGCGTCCTGGCCGGCCTGGCGTTGATCGCCGCGCTGGCCTTGAGCCAACCACGCCCGTACATCTTTGCGGGTGTCGTGCAGCCTGACCCGGCGCCGGTCGAGGACTTCGCGCTTGAGACAGCCGGTGGGCGGGCGATAGCGCTCTCCGATCTGCGCGGTCGTTACGGCCTGATCGTCTTCGGGTACACGTTCTGCCCGGATGTGTGCCCGGGGACCCTGGCGCTTCTCGGGCGGGTGCTCGCCGGGCTCGGATCTGACCGCGATCAGGTGGTCGTAGCGTTCATCAGCATCGACCCGGAGCGTGACACACCGGATCGGACAGCGACCTATGCGACGTTGTTCGACCCGGCCTTTATCGGGTTGAGCGGAACGCCCGCGGCGATCGCGACGGCGGCCAGTCGCTTCAATGTCACGTACGCGCGCCAGGAAGCGCCAGGATCGGCTGCCGGATACCTTATGAGCCACTCGGCCTACGTGTATCTGGTCGATCCGCAAGGCCACTGGCGGGTTTCGTTTCCGTATGGGGTCACCGACGATGAGATCACACGCGACCTGCAGCATCTCATCGCCGAGGTCCGCTAAGCCGTGGCCGGTGTGGCCACGGACACTCACACAATCAAAGCTCGATCGACGGATGGCCGAAAGACCGGCCGTCGTGTAAAGGATGATTCACCTATGAACAAACACCTGAACTTTCTGGCGACGGCTCTGGCCGCGGCCGCCCTGGCGCTGGCAGCGTGCCAGCCGAGCATGATGAACGGCCACGGCGACATGGGCGACATGGCTGACGGCGGCGGCCCGAACGAGGGCAAAGTCGCGGCCACGGTCGGGAGCGTCGAGATCGTTGACCCCTGGGCGCGGTCAGCGGCGATGGAGGGCGGGAACAGCGCCATCTACATGACGCTCCGTAATACGTCAGGTGATGTCGACCGGCTGGTGTCTGCCAGTGGCGAGGCTGCCACGGCGATCGAGATCCACGAGACCAAGATGAACGACGGCGTGATGCAGATGCAGCAGGTCGAGGGCGGCATCGAGGTGCCGGCGAACGGCAGCGTCGCGCTCAAGCCCGGCGGCTATCACGTGATGCTCATCGGCCTGGTGAGCCCACTCAAGGCCGGCGACATGCTGACCGTGACCCTCATGTTCGAATCCGGCAACAGTGTCGAACTGACCGTGCCGGTGATGGATCCCATGTAAACAATGCCTGCAGGGACGGGGNNCCGTCGCGTCCCAGAGCCGCGACACCTCGAGCATGCGATTGCGATTCACACCGGCGTCGCCGTAGCCGAGCCGGGCCGCCGAGCGAAAATGGATCAAGCCCTGCTCGGCGTCGAGCAAGAACTCCACGTCATCGATATAGCCGATCGTCGGTGTCCGGAACTCGGCGTGCAGGTAGCCGAGGCGATCCGTGATGATCTGGGCACGGGGCATCGTCGTGATCAGTGAACGAAGGCGGTCCTGCGCGGCAGTCTGCGTGTCGGTGAAAGACAAAGCCGGCATGAGCTGGCTTTCGAGCCCCGTCTGCGAGGTGACGCAGTTCGGGCTGCCGGGGCAGGGCGCCAGACGCCCATCGGCAGCAACGCCCAATGTCGTCGGCCGAGGCGCGTTCGCCGCCCACCAGCGCAGGCCGATGAACCCCGCGCCCACGACGGCCACGAGGCCGAAAGCGCCAAGAAAGATCCAGTTCTCCATACGTTTCCTTTTCATCGATCACGTAACACTTTCTTGCTTTCTGCCCACTGTATCAACAACAACCCGGCGAATCGACCTTGTCACCTAAGAGCTTGATGAATGCCTCGTTTGTGCGGCGCGAGGCCGGAAGCACGGGTGGAAGGGGCCCGGCCCTCCGCGTCCGCGCTTTCAGCCCCGCTGGCCTCGTTGCGCGCAGAAAAAAACGACCTACAATCGGCCCGTCATCGACAAGCGGAGGGTTTATGTCGTACTTCAGTGCTCAAGTTCTTACCCGTTGGTTTGGCGCCGGTTTGTTGGTCGCCGGGCTCGCCTTTGCCAGCGCGCAAAGCGTCGAGGCTTCGCCGGCCGCCCAGGCGGCGACGCCCACTCCGACCGCCACGCTGACTTCCACAGCGACGCTCGTACCGACGCAGACGCCGACGGCCGCGCCATCGGCGACCGCGACCCTGTCGGCGCCTGCGGGTTTCACGGCCGTCGTGGTCAAGTCGGGCGAGACCCTGGCCACGTTCGTCAACCGGTACAAGGTATCGGCGCAGGCGATCATCGCGGCCAACCCGGCGCTGCAGAAAGATCCGAATCTGATCTTCCCCGGTCAGGTCCTGCTCATCCCGAATGCAGCTGCGACCACGGCGGCGACGGCCGTCTCGGCCTCCACAGCCGTTCCGGGCGCAACGGCAACGCTTGCAGCTCCGGCCGGTTTCATCGCGGTCAAGGTGCAGGCCGGCGAGACGCTGGTGACCTTTGTGGTCCGTTATAAGGTCTCGGCGCAGGCGATCATCGCGGCGAACCCGGCCTTGCAGAAGGACCCCAATCTGCTGCAGGTCGGCCAGGTCCTGCTGATCCCGCTATCGGCGCCGACCAGCGTGGCCACGCTTCCGGCCGGCGTCGCGACGGCCACGCCGGTAGCAGCCGTTGGTGGCGCGATCGAGGTGATCGTCCAGCCGGGCGACACGTTGCTGACCTACGTCAGTCGGTACGGCGTCTCGGCGCAGGCGATCATCACAGCCAATCCGGCGTTGCAGCGCGATCCGAATCTGCTTCAGATCGGCCAGCGGATCGTCATCCCGCCTTTGGCGGCGACGGCTGTGCCGCTACCAACCTCGGCGGTTGCCGCGCCCGCGCCCACCTCGGCTGCCGTTGCGACTGTGCCGCCTGTCGTCGTCGGTTTACCTGTGCCGCCGCCCCTGGCCAATGCCCAGCAGATCACGCTCAGGGCGGGTGAAAGCCTGCTGACGCTCTCGCAGCGTTATGGCGTCTCGGCTGTGGCGCTGCTCCGGGCGAACCCGCAATTGGGCGATGCGACAGGCCTGGTCTACCCTGGTCAAAAGATCAACGTCCCGGTGGCGCGTTCGACAACGCCGAGCCGGACGACGCCCTTCTACTACACCTTGGTCTCGGGCGACACCTTGAACTCGGTCGGCGAGCGTTTCGAGATCTCGCCGCTGACGATCGTTTCGGCGAATCCGGGTGTCACCTACACCGTGGGCACCGAGCTCCTGATCCCGGCCGGGCCGCGTCTGGTCACGGTCAGGGCCGGCGACGAGCTACGCTTCATCGCGGCGCGCTATGGCGTGACTGTCGAGTTCCTGCTCCAGGGAAACAGCCTGCCCAACCCCGATCGGATCTATCCCGGCCAGCAGATCTTCATCCCGATCCAGTACGATCGGGCGCCGTTGGCCTTCAACTGAATCGACGTTGCACGAAAAACAGCCGGCCGGGTCTACGCCCGGCCGGCTGTTTTGTTTTCGATGGCGCGTTCAAGCCTGAATGGCGAGTTGGCCGCAGCCGGCGGCGACGTCGATCCCGCGGCGGACGCGAACCGTGCACGAGATCCCGTGGCCTTCGAGGATCTCGCTGAACCGCGCCACACGTTCTCGGGTCGAGGCCTGACCGGTGTACCCGGCCGTCGGGTTGAGCGGGATGACGTTGACGTGGCAGAGCAGGCCGGCGGCCCGGCGGGCCAGCGTCTCGGCCTGCTCCTGGGTGTCGTTGACGCCCGCGATCAGGGCCCATTCGAACGTGATGCGGCGGTGCGTGGTCGTCGTGTAGTATCGGGCTGCGTCGAAGACCTCGGCCAGGGGATACCGCTTGTTGACCGGCAGCAGGCTGGCGCGGAGTTCGTCTGTGGCGGCGTGGAGCGAGATCGCCAGGTTGACCTGGCGACGCTCGTCGGCGAAGCGTCGGATCGCGGGGACGAGCCCGACGGTTGAGAGCGTGATCCGCCGGGCACCGAAGGCAAAGCCCTCGGGGTCATTTAGGATGTCGCAGGCGGCCAGTGTGGCATCATAGTTGTGCAGGGGTTCGCCCATGCCCATGACGACGATGTTCGTCAGGCGATCGTCGCGCTTCTTCAGTTCGCGGGCAACCCACAACACCTGGGCCACGATCTCGCCCGGCTCCAGGTGGCGCAAAAAGCCCATCTGCCCCGTGGCGCAGAAGACGCAACCCATCGCGCAGCCAGCCTGCGACGAGATGCAGGTCGTGCGCCGCCGCGCGTAGCCCATCAGCACCGATTCGATTGCGCGACCATCCGCGAGCCGAAACAGGATCTTGCGCGTCTGCCCATCCGACGAGCGCGCTTCGTTGGCCGGCGTGAGCCCGCCAAACGTGAATGCCTCGGCCAGCCGCTCGCGCAGCTTCCGGGGCAGGGTGGTCATCGACGTCGCATCAGGCGCCAGGTCGTGGTAAAGCGCCCGCCAGATCTGATCGGCCCGATAGCCGGGCTCGCCGAGCGCCAGGATCTGTTCGCGCAGCGTCGCGCGCGTCAGGTTGTAGATGTTGGTTGGCACAGGGGAATCTTATCATTCGACGAAGGACGCGCGACAACGGTCGGTAGACCTTCGTCGCGCGTCCTTTGTCTCCCCGTTAAGAAACCCCAAGCTCACGCAGCCGCTGCTGGGCCTTGGTGCGAAGGGCGGGTTCTGTGGCAAGCTGGGCCGCGGCCTTGAAATCGGCGCAGGCCTCCTGCGCGCGACGAAGATCTGTGAGGATCAGGCCGCGCCGGTACAACAGGCGGGCTGAACGCGGCTCCTGGCGCAGCGCGTTTGTGATGTCGACGAGGGCGGCCATGGGGTCGCCGCCCGCGAGCTGGATCTCGGCTCGGTGCATGCGTGCCGTCACGGCATCGGGGTTCCGTTCGAGCGCGTCGCTGAAGTCACGCAGCGCGGCCGAGTAGCTGTCCTGGCTTTGGTGGATCTCGCCGCGCAGGACGATCAGCCCGGGGTTGAGCGGGGCCAGCGACAGAGCGCGCTCGACGCTGTGCAGGGCCTGCTCGTATTCCTGGAGTTTGAGATAGATCCGCGATTGCAACGCGTAGCAGCGCTCGGCCAGGCGTGGCTCGCGCTCGGCCAGGAGTTCGAGATCCTGAACGAGGCGGCGCGCCTGGCCACGGTCGGGTTGTTCAGCGCCTGGGTCGTCAAAGCGACGGAGGACTGATTCGACGTCAAAGAAGAATCGCTCTTCCGACCACATGGTGTTCCGCCCGGTGCCCGCGCCGCTTCCGTGCATCATCCCGGTTATTGTAAGGCCGGTTTCGGTCCAACCATCGGCACGGGCCGGTTAGCGATAGTGGGCGCCACCCCGGTCGGCCATCGTCAGGCCGCGTTCAGCCAATCGGTTAGCTCGGGCAACCCCGCCATCACGGCGCTGGGCCGGGCCTCGCAGGCGGTGATGTCTGCCAGCGTTGCGATCCCGCTCAGCACGCACACGCTCGGCATCCCCGCGCGGATGGCCCCGAGGATGTCGGTGTCGAGCCGGTCGCCGACGGCCAGCGCACTTGCAGGCGCAAGGGCCAGTCGTCGCAGGATCAGCTGGTACATGGTCGGCTCGGGCTTGCCGATGATCTCGGGCATCAAGCCCGTGGCCGCCGTCAGCGCGGCCAGGATCGCGCCGTTGCCGTGGGTCGTGCCGTGCTCGGTCGGCACCGTGAGATCCGGGTTTGTGCCGATGAAGGCCGAGCCCGCCCGCAAGTTGAGCGTCGCAGTGGCCAGTTTATCCCACGACAGGCCGCGATCCATGCCGACGACGACCACGGCCGCACCGGTCTCATACAGGTCGAGCAGCTCGAAGCCGGCCTCGGTCATCGCTGTGCGGATCCCGTCGCCGCCGATAACAAAGGCCTTGCGGTTCGGCAGATCGCGCGCAGCGAGCACCTCGGCGGTTGCCACGGCCGATGTCATGACCTCCGCGGGCGTCGCAACGACGCCAAAGCCGGCGAGCTTCGCCACGTACTGCTCGGGTGTCTGGCTGGCATTGTTGGTCGCCAGCACCACCTTGAGGGCGCGACGCCGAATCGCGGCGAAGAAGCCGTCAAGGCCGGGAAGGGCGCGGTTGCCCTCCCACAGCACACCATCCATGTCGACGATCAAGGCCTGCACATCCGTGGAGGCCGGCAGCGTTATCGGGTCCATGACGTCCTTACACACAATGAGGGCCGCAGAGACACCTGTCCCTGCGGCCCTCACGGTTGTTTGCAATCGCGTTCGGGCGCGGTTATTTGCGCGAGCCGTCGAGCCGCGCCCCGGCTTCGAGCGGCTGCATGACCTCGTCGATCACGCCGAGTGCGACGGCGTCCTCGGGGGTCATGTAGTAGTCGCGATCGGTGTAGCGCCGGATGACTTCCTCATCCATCTTGGTGTGGCGCTGCAGGAGCTTGTTCAACCGATCGCGCTGGCGCAAGATCTCCTTGGCCGCGATCTCGATGTCCGAGGCCTGGCCCTCGGCGCCGCCGAGCGGCTGGTGTAGGTGGATCGTCGCATTCGGCAGCGCATAGCGTCGGCCAGTCGCGCCGGTCAGCAGGATGGTACCCATGCTGGCGGTCAGGCCGACCGCGATCGTGCTCACCGGCGCCTCGATCAGGTGCATGGTGTCGTAGATCGCATAGCCCGAGTTGATCACGCCGCCGGGCGAGTTGATGAACATCTGGATCTCGCGCTTCGGATCCTCGTGGTTGAGCCACAGCAGCTGGGCCACGATCAGGTTTGCCACCTGATCGTTGATCGGCGTGCCGAGGATGACGATGCGCTCCTTGAGCAGGAGCGAGAAGATGTCGTAGGCGCGCTCGCCGCGGCCCGAACTGTCGATCACCATCGGGACCAATGCAGTTGGATTGATCATATCCGTTGTTCCTCGTTGAATGACAGACCGAGACGAACGATCGCGCCGGCCTGTCACCAGGCGCCGTCTGCGGTCGGTGTTACGCGTTGTCGCCCGAGCTTTCGGCCGCCGGGCTCTCGACGATCGGCGCAGCCGCTACGGCCGGCGCCGGGACTTCCTCGCCCCGTGCGATCGCTATCAGGCGCTGCATCGCGCGCTCGGTCAGCATGTCGACGGTGAGCGAGCGCCGCGTGGCGTCGACGTTGAGCGCCTGGCGCATCTCGTCGGCACGCTCGCCCCACATCGCGCTGAGCTCATCGATCCGGCTGACGACGTCTTCCGGCTGCAGATCGATGCCTTCGAGGTCGACCAGTTTGCCAAGCACGAGCGCGCGCTTCAGGCGTTCCTCGGCGTTCGGCTTCTGCTCCTCGCGGAAGGCTTCGCGGGTCTTCTTCTCGATCTTGAGATAATCCTCGAGCGTCAGGCCCTGATCGCGCAGCCGATGATCGAGGTTATGCAGGATGTCGTCCATCTCCTGCTCGATGAGCACAGGTGGGTACGTAACCTTGGCCCCGGCCACCACCAGGTTGAGCACCTTGTCGCCGTACTCGCGATCCGAGGCCCGCTTGGCCTGGTTCTCGAGGTCCTGGCGCACCTTGGTGCGCAGATCGTCGAGCGACTCGTACTCGCCGAGCGACTTGGCCAACTCGTCGTTCCACTCCGGCACGGTCTTGCTCTTGACTTCTTTGACCGTAACTTCCCAGTGCGCGGGTTGGCCGCGCAGCGCCTCGTTGGCGTACTCCTCGGGGAAGGCGAGGTCGAACTTCTTGGTCTCGCCAACCTTCAACCCGAGGATCTGCTCCGAGAAGCCCTTCATGGGCCACTCGACGTTGGCATCGAGCTGGGTGTTGACGTCCTTGTCGGCCAGAAGGAAGTCCGAGGGGTTGAGGCCCTCGTTCAGGAAGCCGTTGATGTCGAGCGTGACGCTGTCGCCAAGTTGAGCCGGTCGTTCGACGGGCTCGAGCACGGCCTGGCGCTCGCGCAGGTTCTCGAGGACGCGGGTCTGCTCCTCATCCGCGATGACCGGCGGCGTGAACTCGACGCGCACCGCGCGATAGTCGCCGAGTTCGACCTCGGGCTTGAGCGGCACCGTAAAGGTCAGCACCATCGGGCTGAGCTTCAGGTCGGTCAATGCGCCAGGCGCGTACGCCTCGATCTTCTCCTGATCGAGCGCTTCCTCGTAGAGCTTTGGCCCGAGTTCGTCGAGCGCGATCTCGTAGAGCGCCTGCTCGCCGAACTGGCGCCGCACCGCGGCCAGCGGCGCCTTGCCGGGGCGGAAGCCGGGCAGCGGATACCGCTTGCTCAGCTGGCGCGCCGCGACTTCGAGCGCCGGCTTGACGCGGTCTTCGGAGACCTCGACCTTGAGGGTGAGGGTCCGGTCTTCGTTGGGTTGGGTTTCGACCTTAAGCACAGTTTCCTTCCGTCGCCCAAACCTGGGCCGAGTGTAGCATCGCCATTGTTGGCGGAGTATAAGACGCCATCCGGTGGAGCCTGCCCGTTCCGACAGCCTCCCCGGTTGGATCCTGTGGGGAAGGAGGGAGTTGAACCCTCACGGGTTGCCCCGACGGATCCTAAGTCCGTTCTGTCTGCCAATTCCAGCACTTCCCCAGTGGCAGCGAGAAATTATAACCCAAGGCCAAAGCCGATGGCGAACTTGATCGCCCAACTCGTGCTTGCACACTCGCCCGACGTATGCACGGGCGGGGTGTTACGCCGGATTCGGGCCGCGGATACCCGATTGACGCGAACGAAGACCGTCACAGCCGGCACGCCGCTTTCGCCAGTATTCCGGGCGCTGGCCGGTGCGAGTATCTGGGCCTGGTTTTTCGGGATTCCGAGATCGCAAGCCCCGCCCACGCCCCGCCAGCGGTCGTGGGCGCGACGGCATCTGAGCCTCAGCCTGTTCCGTGGCCGAGTTGATCACGCCTGGCTTCTCGGCATGCGCTAAGATAGGCGCATGTCCTCTGCAGTACCCCACGTGCAGCCCGCGCCCGGCGATCCTCCGCCCGGGCTTGCACGCGAGCCCATCCGTGTGTTGGCGGTCGATGACGAGATCCGAAACCTCGAGGTGCTCCAGCTGGCGCTGACGGCGCCCGAGTTCGATCTGCGCGTCAGCGACGACAGCGAGGCGGCGCAAACCCTGGCGCGCGCTCACCGACCGCACGTCATCCTGCTCGATGTGGTCATGCCCGGTCTCGACGGCCTGGCGCTCTGTCGCCAACTCAAGGCCGACGACGATCTGGGCTTCGTGCCTGTCGTGTTGATCACGGGTCTGCGAAGCAGCAAGGATCGCTTGCGCGGCCTCGAGGCCGGCGCAGACGAATTCATCTCGAAGCCGTTCGAGGCGGTCGAGTTGATGGCCCGCGTGCGCGCGCTCGCGCGGACCAAGCGTCTGTACGACGAGCTCCGGACGCAGAATCACGATCTCGAGGAGCGCGTCATCGCGCGCACCGCTGAACTGAGCGCCGCGATCCGCGAGCTGCAAGCCGGCGATCGCCTGAAGTCGGAGTTCATCGCCAACGTGTCGCACGAGCTGCGTACGCCGTTGCTGCACGTCAAGGGCACGGTGACCCTGCTGCGCGACGGCGCCCTCGGGACGCTCAGCGGCGATCAGCTTCGCGGCCTGGGCGTTGCCGGCGAGGCCGTCGCCCAACTCGAGCGACTGGTCGGCGACATCGTCGACTTCGGCGACACGCACGCCGACAGCATTCAGCCAACCCCGCTGAGCGTCGCGCAACTCTGTGGCGCTGCCGCACGCGCGGCTTCGTCGGCCGCTGAGCGCCGCGGCACGCAGATCGTCGTGCAGCTCGACCCCGGGTTGCCCGATGTCTGGGGTGACGAAGAGGCGCTGACCCGCGTGCTCCGCCACCTTCTTGACAACGCCATCAAGTTTGGCCCGCAGCGTGCCACAGTCTGGTTGGCCGCGACGAGAACCCTGGGCGGCGTTCGTTTCGCCGTGCGCGATCGCGGGCCGGGTATCCCACCGACTGAACGCACGCGTATTTTCGAGCCCTTTTATCAGATCGACGGATCCGAGACGCGCGCCGTGGGCGGCATGGGCCTGGGCCTGGCACTTGTGCGACGCGTGCTCGATGCCCATCACGTCGCTATCTCTGTTGACAGCGTCCCTGCAGAGGGCAGCACCTTCTGGTTCGAGCTATCGCTGGCTGTCGACCAACTGTGAGACGGCGAGCGCGCCGGCCGCTGTCCTGGCGACTCAAGCATCGACCCGAGGTGCCGCGCGCCTTGGCG
>DKKP01000181.1 GCA_002455335.1 Anaerolineales bacterium UBA6663
GAGCGCGCGCAGGGCCAGCCGCGCCAGCTCCTCGCGCCGGTCTCCGTCGCCGATCAACTTTGCGGCGTCGACGAGGCCGGCCAGCTCGCGCAGCTCGGCGCCGTTCAAGAACTCGAGGGCCCGGGTGCCGAGGTCGCGCGAGCGGAAGCCGCGTTCGCCGAACAACCAGCACGTGATAAGCGCCAGACGAAGCCGACGCCTCTCGGCCTCATCGGCTTTCGCCGGCGCGAAGCTCCGCAGTTGCTCGATCGTGGGCTCCGGGCCGCCCAGTTCCATCAACGTGTCGTGCANNGGTTGTATTTTACGTACGTACAGCGTGGAGCGCAGGGCGCTCTACGCCCTGCGCTCCACGCTGTATGTCCTTCGACTGAACTCGCGCGCGAACGTCACAAGCTCGGCCCAGTCGCGGATGCTGTGGATCGACCAGCCTTCCGTCTGGGCGCGGATCAGGGCCTTGTCCTTGGCCCAGTTGCCGTAGTTCAACACAAGCGTGCCGCCCGCGCGGCCAGCGGCGAGCGCCTGGCGCGCGACGTCCCAACCCGAGTTGCCACGCTCGTCGTTATCGAACATCGTCGTCACGCCGTCGTCCGAGATCACCAGGACGTGCACGGGCTTGTCGCGTTTGGTGCGCGCCGCTGTGGTGTCGCGCAGGATGTGGATCGGGAAGGCCGTGCCGCCGCCGAAGTAACCGGTCAGCACGCGCAATACGGCCTTCTCGTCGCGCACGAAACCCGGCGTGGTCAAGAACTGGTTCTTGCCGCTCCACAGGGTCGCCTGCACGCGCGCGCCGGCCCTGAACGCCGAGAGCGCGATGATCGCGCCGGCCAACGTCAGGTGAGACACCGAGTGCTGCGGGTTGGGCATCGAGCCCGAGCAGTCGACGTACAGATCCAGATCGATCGGATCGCGGTGCGGGCTGTCGCCCGGCTGCTCGCCCCAGACGCGCTGCACGGTCGTCATGCCCGGGATCACACGCGGGCTGACGATGGCCGACTCGAGCCAGTCGACCCGGTCGAGCGGCTGGCCAATGTCCCAGGTCTCGACGCCTTCCGGCAGCGGATCGGCGGCGGCCGGGCTCTCGCGGGCCGGGTACTTGATCAGATGCGGCAACGCCCGCTCGCGGTAATAACGTACGGCCAGCTCGTGCTGATCGAGTGGAAGCCCCATCGAGCGCAGGATCTCGCCGAACTCGAACGGCTGGCGGGCCTGGCCGGCGCGCGCGTCCTTTGTCGCCCGCGCACGGGCCGGCTTCCCGTTGGGGTCGTCGAGGGCATCGCCCAGCCCGGTAAGCTCGGGGTCGTCGGCCGGGTGCCCCATGTCGTCGAACTCGTCCTCATCGAAGGCTGTCAGGCCGGAGGGGATCTGATCGCTCCCGCGCCCGGTCGCGCCGAGGTCGTTGATCGACTTGAGCCAACTCGCCTTCTGGCTCTCGTCGTCGTTGAGATAGGGGTAGCACAACACCGCGAACTTGCCGGCGCCGCGCATCCAGTCGCGAGCATAGTGGCGCACCAGCCGCGCGCCGAGACGGGCGTCGCCTTCGAAATGGGTCACGATTTTCTGCGCCTCGGGCTGGTCGCCTTCGGCCGGCGCCGTGACCGTGATGTCGCGGCCAGGCTCAGTCAGCGCGCCGCGCGGCATCCCCCACAGGATCTCGTAGATGCGCATGTAGAAGCGCCAGAGTTGGGTCGTGTCGTTGCCCGTGCGCAGGGCCTGATAGACCTCGGCCATGCGCAGCCCCGAGCTGCGCTGCAGGCGATCGTTGATCAGTAAATCGGCATACAGATTCGCGACGAGCGGTGCGTACGCCGTGAGCGCCGGCAGGCCGCGACGGATGCGCGACAGCATACGCGCGTGATCGCCGAGATCAGCCGGCACGAGGATGTGGTGCCCGATCTCATGCGCGAGTATCTCTACGGCGTAGCTGTTGAGACCGAGCGCCGCCACCTGGGCCAGATCGACCACGACGGCCTGATCGGTGAGCCGGATCATGGCGAAAGAGCCGGTGAGGCCTTCAGCCTGGGCGGCCTCCGGAGTGTCGCACCAGAGCGGGTTCGACAACCGCGTGTAGCGGCTCCAGAGGTTGAGCGCGCCGGGCCAGGCGGCCTGCCAGTCTGCGCGCAGCCGGCTCAGATCCTGGCTCATGGCTCTTTCGCTGGCGCTCGCACCACCATCAGGTGATAGCCGTTGCGCATCTCGACCTTGCGAAACCCGCAGCGCTCATACAGGGTCAGCGCCGGGTTCTGGGGGTGAACCGTCAGTGCCACTTGTTCGACGCCGGCCCGCCAGGCCCGCGACAGCGTTTCTGGCATCAGGCGACTGCCGATGCCCTGATGCTGGTATTCGGGCTGGAGCGCGATCCCAAGCTGAGGCGTCTTCTCATCGATCGAGGCCAGCCCCACGCCAGGCGGGAGCACCCGCAGCCAGCATGCGCCGGCGTCTTTTCCGTCGACGATCGCCACGACGCCGAGATCGCCGGGCCTGCCCCAGTGCTCGGCGTAGATGCGCACGCCCGGGTGGTCGAGCACCTCGCGCGGGCGCAGGCCGGCCGGCGGCGGATCCCACAGCGCGATGTGCAGCCAGTCCCAGATGATCTTCTGATCGGATTCAACGAGTGGGCGAAACGATATCGTTCTGTCGGAGTGTGTCTGCGTCATACCGCCACCAGTTTGATTTTGTACGACCACGCTATCACGACGGCGACGGTGTCTTCGAAGCGCGCGCTGCTGAGTGAATCGGCCAATGGGGGCAGGACCCCACGACGTTTGTCGACCTGGAAGGCGCCGTCGGTCTTGAGCGACCATGAGCGATCAGACGACTTCTCGCGCGGAACGGCTCCGGGGTGAACGGGCATGAGCGTCGCGCCGAAGGCGTCGGCGCTGAGCCTCCAGGCCCGCTCGCCCTCGGCCACGAGCAGCCCCTGGGAATCGGCGACGACGCGCGGCAACGATAGGAAGGGCCCACCGTGGCCGCGAAAACCGCCCGCCTCGCCCATCACGCGGATATCGGTCTGGCGCGGATGGCCCGGTTGATGCCAGCGGCCCGCGCGAAACGCCTTCAGGGCCTCGGCCACGGTGTCTTGCGCAGGCAGGCCCAGCACCGAGCGGGCGAGCGGCTCAGCGAGCGTCTCGCAGGCCGCCAGCGCGCTCGCGCGGAAGTGAGCCATGCCCTCCCGCCAGGCTGCCACCTGGCCGGCGCGCAGCAGCGCATCGACGTCGCCGGTCTGCACGCAGGCGGCGGATTGCAGCAGGCCCGCCATCCACTCCATCACGCCGGCGCCCGGCGTTTGTTCGAGGTTGTAGGCCGCGTTGCTGAGCGCGCTGGCGACGCGCGCCGGGTCGATCGCCACGAAGAGGCCGAGCTTCGGGAGCAGATCCGACCAGGCCAGCGGGACGGCGCCTGAGCGCGCGCGCGGGCCGAGCAGGTCCTGGCGGAACAACTCGAGCGCGAGGTCGTAGAGCGCCTCGACAATGAGGGCCGCGCGCTCAGGCCGGTCCAACGTTGCGGCTTCGACGACGGGCTCGACCGAGTGGCGCAAGACGTTCAAGAACGCGTCACCATCCAGTCGCGGGCGCGAGAAGCGAACCGCGGCGAAGGCGCTGTTGAAGCGATCGCGTCGGGCGGCGAGTTGCTCGGTGAAGACGCTCATCGTCAATGCGTGGCCATGTAGGACGTGAGGCGCGCGCGGACGTTCTGCCGCACCTGCGCCCGGAGCGGCGGCAGCCACGTCGCCAGCCAGCCGGCGAAGCCCATGGCCTGCACCATCCAGCGCGAGAAGTCGAATGAGTCGACGTGCTCGACGATCAGGCCGTCGTGGAACGTGAAGCGGGCGTCGATGACGTTGTGCACCGGCCGGCCGGTCGACGAGAGTGTGTAGCGCGCCTCCCAACGGCAACGGCCTGTGGCGTCGTCGGCGGTGATGTCGCCGAACGTCACAAGCAGGTCTTTGGCGTTGCTGGTCAGCATGCGCCACATCGCCGTCAACTCTTTGTAGTTGAGCCGACCAAAAGCCGGATCCTCGAACGTGGCCATCGGGCTGTAGCAGGCGTTCATGGCGTCGCTGTTGTACCGCGCGAACGCCGAGTACAACCGTTCGATCAGGGCCTCATTGGGATGCATGCTCTCCTCTATGGCGAAGTACGCCTGGGGCGGAGTAGCTAAGCTGCTCCGCCCCACCCGTACTTCGCCTATTTATAGGTCAGCCAGCGCAGGTAATTCGTGTAGCGCTGATGCAGGTACTTCAACTTGAGCAGATCGTCGTAGAGGTGGCCGTAGAGCTTGCGGCCCTTGGCCTGCTCGCCGATGTTGCGCTCGATCGCGGCCAGGCGTCGACGCACCTCGGCCTCGCTGAGCCCGTCGAGGCCGAGCTCGAATTCGGCCTGCAACGCGCCGACCGGGTCGTTCGCATCGAGGCCAAGCCTGTCGAACTCGGCGCAGGCGCTGTCGAACAGCTTGCGGATCCAGCCGATCCGGTCCGCCTTGAAGACGATGTTCTCGGGGCGCTCGAAGAACGCGGCGTCGAGGTCGGGCACGAGTTTGTCGTGCAGCGTGAAGGGCAGAATCTGGCGCAGATCATCGAGCGAGACGATCCGCTCACCGCGGAAATAGGCCAGCGCCTTGGCAAAGGTCAGGATCGTCAGCAGCGCGCGCACCGAGAGGCCATTGCGCGTCTGTGTGCCGAGGTCACGCAGGCGATCCTTGCCGGTTTCGCCGGCGGTCAGGGCGCCCCAGTCGGCGGCGGCCAGCTTGGCCACGTCCTTGGTCTTGTACTCGAGTTGATCGGCCGCCGTCTCCAGGAACTCGAACTGGCTGACGAAGAACTCGAGCCTGCGCCGCACGGGAACGGGCAGCGCCACGGCGCGGATCTCGCGGCCCAGCTGGTCGATCTCACTTTCGGTGAACGTGATCGCGGCCGGCATGAGCGACTCGGGCTTGTAGTTCTGCTCGATGCGGTCGATCAGGTTCTGGAGGAAGCGCGTGTTGAACGGCAGTGCGCGCACGACCACGTCGATGCGGTCGCGCAGGGCCTCGATCACCTGGTAGGTGCCACCGCCGGCATCGTCGTTGGCCGTCAGATACCAGGCCGACTCGGGTGACTCGTAGATCTGGTCCAGGATCTCGGCGTAGTTGTCGCCCATGAGCGTCAGCAACGCCGACTGGGTGCGGGTCGGGATGCGGTTGTACTCGTCGATGATCTTGACCCGCAGCGACAGCCACTTCCGCCAGGCGATGCGGATCGAGTCCATGCTGTCCGCGTTGACCAGGTCCGCCGGCAGTGGGTTGCCGAGCAGGTCGGCGATGGTCATCTGCGGCTGGCCGTGCTGCATCGACCGGCGCACGTCGGAGAGCGAGTAGCCGGCGAGCAGGCCCATGAGGATGGCGCTCGCGGTCTTGCCGCGGCCCGGGCCGCCGACCAGCAGACAGCGCTTGCGCACGGCGAAGTTGAGCAGCGGCAGCAGCACGAACGACGAGTAGCTCTGGCCGGAGGGCAACGTGAAGGTCGTCTTGGTGTCGCCAAGCGTGAACGTCGTAGCGGGGCCGTCGTTGTACTCGATGTCGTAGTACGGGCTGATGATCGCGTTGTTGACGATCCAGAAATACGCCTGCCGCAGCTTCTCGTCGAGCGCGACGGTGCCTGTCGCGGTCACCGTGCCCGTCGTTGCAGGGCCCTCGTACAGAGCCGCCACATCGAAGCCTTGCTGAGCCTCCTGTTGGGGGCTGGGGTTCGTGGGCGCGGCCGAGACGTGTTGCAGCAGCTTGTTCAACATGGCGGGATTGTACAGGCGATTGAGCGTGGGGCGTTCGCTCTACGCCCCACGCTCTACGCCTCACACCCCCAGGGCCTGGCGATTCGCCTCCAGAAACGCCCGGACATCCTGGGCGGGGCCTCCGGCCAGATCAGCGACCGCGGTGCTTACGCTGGAGAGATAACCCTGAGCAGTCGCCAGATCGAACGACACGATCAGATCGACGACGAAGCCGGGCAGTCCGGCCTGAGCGAGGCCGGTGGCCAGGGCGTCGGCTGGCACAGGCACGTAAGTCACGGGCCTGCCCGCC
>DKKP01000082.1 GCA_002455335.1 Anaerolineales bacterium UBA6663
CGTTCGCCGCCTGCGCGCGCCCGTTCGCCGCCTGCGCGGCCGCTCGACCCGCAAACCATCACAAAGCCTTGCCATCAATCCCATCCTTACTGCGCCGTTCATCCCCGCTATAACAAAAAGGGCGATTGGTTCGCGGCGTTGCCGTGGCGCCGAGCGTCTCCCCGTGGTGTGTCTCGGGGTCGAGCAGTGCCCGGTTGGCGAGGGAACCGCTTCGCCGGACCGTGGAGGTGATTATGGGATTGCGCGCATCGCGATCGGCGATGATCGTGCTGGCTGGCCTGATGACCTTGAGCCTGATGCCGACGGTCGGCGCTGTTGCGCAGGCCGGGTATTCGGTGTACCTGCCGCTGACCACGCACACGTACAGGCCGAGCGGTCAGATCCAGGGCCGGCTCTTGTTCCACGGCGCCCCCGAGGTCGGGGCGACGATCGAGTTGGTCAACTACACAGTCTCACCGCCGTCCGAGAATGGCGTGGTCACGGCGACGACCACGGCGACCGGCGACTTCGCGTTCGAGACACCGCTGCCGTTGTCTGTCGGCGATCGCTATTACCTGCGCTACACAAACCCCACGCTCGACGGCGCGCCCGAAGACTTCGATGTCAGCCGCGTCCTAACCTGGACGTCTTTCGATCTCCCGGCCTACGACTACGACGAACAGGTTACGTTCCCGACGATCGATGTGGGCAGTGTGGAGCTCAACCTCAATCTGCCGACCGTTGCAGTGCCGTACCAGTTCAGTTGGGGGCGACGGGCCCTCTACCCGGACGAGAGCTACGATTTCATGTTGACCGATCAGGCCAGCGTGTTTCACGGCTCGGCGCCGCTCGGCTATTCCGATCACTATGACCTCTCGTCGCTGCCGACCGGCTTTGCGCTTGACACCCCGTATGTCTGGGGCGTTCATATCGTCTCGCCCTGGGCGGGTGAGGGCTACTCGTTCTTCTATACCGTGATGTTCGGAGAGACAGGCGGCACGACGGATCTCGTCGCGCCGACCACGTATCGCGTCAGCCGCTGATGCCTGGTGCATCAGCCGCTGTGCGCATCAGACCTCACGCTGTCGGTGAATGGAGGAGGTGCGGACCGTGACCGGGTCCGCACCGCGCTTTTTTATTGTGCCCTCGCTCGTACACACCTGAGCGCAGTCGGGACCCGAGACGCGAATGTCGCGGTGTACAATGAAATCATACTGATGGATCGACGGGGATGCCGATAGCTGATGTTTCGGTGAGCGTGCTGTCCGTAGATCAGGATCGCGCCTCGATATCTTTGCAGGAGGGCTTCATGAGATCACAAAGCAGATGGCTCTTGCGCGGCGTGTTGCTCGGGCTGTTGACCCTTGCCGTCGCCATCGGACAGGCCGCGCCGACTGCAACCGGTGCGCCGCTGGGGCAAGCCGGTGGTTATCTAGTGTATTTGCCTGCGGTTCAGGTTGGTGGCGGCCTAATCACTGGCCGGATCGTGAGCGCGCGCGGCAGTGTGGCCGCCGATAGCGTAGCGCTCTATTGCGGTGATACTGGCATCGGCTCTGTCAGGTTGAGCGAGACTTTCCTGGCACACGACGGCGCGTTCAGCTTTGGACTGAACACAGCCGTCACGGGCACGCAGTTCTGCTTTGTGTATTACGCGCGATCGGGATCCGACCTCACAAAACTCGCCTGGTTGGATTCCGGCGACGTCACAGAGATCGGCCGAGACCAGGTGCGCGATCTCGGCGCCCTGGACGCGACCGGGATCGACCTGGGTTCGCCTTCTTCTGGCGCCACCGTGTCCATGCCGACTGATTTCAGTTGGGCTCGACGCAACACATCCAGCGACAACTACGTTCTGTGGTTGGCGGATCCGGCTGTCAACCTGGATACGCTCACGACATCCAACCTGGGTTACGTGGACCATGTACGAATTGGGTCCCTGGCCGCTGACGCCGGCTACCAACCCAATGTCGAGTACTTATGGGGCTTGGAGGTCTACATGCCCAACGGCTCGTTTGGCGGCACAACGGGACGTACGATCCGCTTCTCCAATATTGTGACGTTCGGCGTCAGCCAGGTTTTGGGGACGCTGAGCGAGATAGGGCCGCTCACCCGCCGACCCGTGCACCAGGCGGGCAACAACTGACTTTCCGGGGCGCGATCGGCGGGACGTCAGGTCGGCCGATCCGGTTCTCGAACATCCAAACCGGCGATCTCGAGCGTGCGACGGGATGGTCTTGGAACGCAAACCTACGTCTGGATCCGCTCTTCGTGCGGTGAAGGGCTCACGCCAGCAGGTCGTTCTCGTGCAAGCCCGGCCCGGCTTCGGGCCAGGCGCGCATGAAGTCGTCGTGAGCGCCGAAGAAGCGCGAGAAGAGGCGTGAGATCACGCCGCCGCGCTGCGGCCCGCCTGCGAGCTGGCTGCGGTGACAGGCCGAGGCGCGGTCTTTGCGCTCGAGCGCCGCAGCGCTGAGAGGAACCCGGCAGTGCACGGGGAACTCGACCCGGGCGAGCTCGACCAGGTCGATGTCGCCATTGCGCCCAAAGCGCCGCGGGTCCTGCCCGACCAGTGGCAGCAGCCGCACGGCCCAACGCAAGAACCCTTTCGGAAAGACGTGGTAGTACAGCTTCCGCGGCGCGTGCGGCGCCCCGGCCTCGGGGTATTGCGCGCCGTCGCCGGCCGCCTGAAAAGCGAGCACAGTCGCGCGATGGATGTGGATGTGGTCGGGGTGGCGATAGCCGCCGATCGAGTCGAACGTGAAAACCACCTCTGGCTTCTCGCGTCGGATCACGGCGACCACCTGGGCCGCGACCTCGTCGAGCGGGGCGTTGATCTGCGCCTGAGGGTGCGCGTTGTCGGCTGAGCCTGCCATTCCCGAGTCGCGGTAGCCGAGGTGGATCACTTCTGCCAGGCCGAGCGCCTGCGCCGCTGCGGCCAGCTCGGTTGTGCGCATCTCGGCCACAGTCTCATGGCCATCCATGAATTCCGGGTCGGCTGAGCCGGCTTCGCCGCGCGTCGCACACACGTAAAGCACGCGATGGCCGCGCAGGGCGTATTCGGCAAGCGTGCCGCCCGGGCCAAACGATTCATCGTCTGGATGAGCGCCGACGAAGAGCAGGGTTTTCACATTCCACACTTGGATACAATAGGGCTCGACATGATTCGACCCGATTCGCGGCTTGGCCGCTTCATCAACAGCCCCCTGGGTAAGACCGTCCTCGGCGCCGGCATCGGCGGCCTGGTCGTGGCCTTTGCCAACGTCCAGGATCCGGTGGTCTTTTTCGCGGGCATGGCCCTGGGCGTCGTCGCCGTCTTTGCCCTCGGGCAGATCCGGTGACCGCCGGTCAGTTGACCGCCGGTCAGTCGACCGCCAGCGCGCGCACGGCCTCGGGCGCCCCGATTGCCACGCCGACGGCTGTCGCATCGATGCGCTTGAGCAATCCGGTAAGCACATCCTTCGAGCCCAGCTCAACAAACGTCGTCACGCCCCGCTCGAGCAGATAGCGCACCGACTCGGTCCAACGCACCGGCGACGTGAGCTGAGCCGGCAACTCGACGCGGATCGCGTCGTCGTCGGCCAGCGGAGCGGCAGTGATGTTGCTCACGACCGGCACAAGCGGCGCCCGAATCGGCGTCGCCGCGACAGCCTCCGCGTAGCCTGGCACCTCGGGCGCCATCAGCGCCGAGTGCGCGGCGATCGAGACCTGGAGCCGCAGCGCGCGCTTGGCGCCACGTGCCTTCGCCAGCTCCATGGCTTTTTCGAGCGCGGGCAGGGCGCCCGAGATCACGACCTGGCCCGGGCAGTTGTCGTTGGCGACCTGCACCGGGGCCCCGGCCTCCACGCTGGCCTCGGCGCAGATCGCCTGGAGCGCCTCGGCTTCGAGGTTGAGG
>DKKP01000415.1 GCA_002455335.1 Anaerolineales bacterium UBA6663
TTGCGTCTGCGCGGTTCGCTCTCCCCCTCTTCAGACACCCGTGGACGTCAGGAATCCTCGCACCGCCTGCACATACGCCGCGAATTGCTCGCGGCGGACGTTGTGTCCGGCGCCGGGGATGTGTACCAGCTGGAGTTGGGGCATATACGCCTGCAAGGACGCCGCGCCCTCTGCTGTGACGATCGCGCCGCGCTCCGGATCAGCCGAAATCAGCAACGCCGGACACGTGATCGTCCTGAGCGCCTCTGGCCAACCGAGCCGCTCGACAAACCGATCTTTGAAGATACGGGCAACGTGAGGGCTGACCCGCAGCTTCGCATCGGCCCAGGGGCCAAGCTCCTCATCAGACCAGGCCGGCTGGTTGACGCGTTCGGCGGCGATCAACTCCTCGCGTGTCTTGAGCTTGAGGCCCGCAATCCAGGCGCCCATCCCGGCGGCGCGCTCCGCGAGCGTCGTGTCGTTCGGGTCGGGTGCACGCCACCACATCGGCGGGTCTTCGAGCAAGATGGCGCCGACGGCTTCCGGGAACTGGCTCGCCAGACCGAGCGTCGAGCCCGCGCCCATGGAGTGCCCAAGCACGGCGGGCTGGCGCAAGCCAAGCGCCGCGATCAGGCCCGCCAGGTCACGCCCCTGCGTGAGCGGATCGTAGCCTGTCTCGGGTGCAGAAGACCGCCCGTGGCCGCGCGCATCGACCATGATGCAATCCCACTCGGCCTCGAGCACGCGCGCCAGAGGCGACCAGCACAGTCCGTCATCGGTCACGCCGTGCGCGAGCACGAGGGGTGGCTTCGCGCCACCGGTGCGTGTGTAGTGCAGAGACACGCCTTCGAGTTCGACCTCACCAGAAATCCAGTTCGACATCCTATCCTCCTGGCGTCTTTACGCCATCACATTGAAGTCGGTCTCGAGCCCACTGAGGGCGTCGGGCCCCAACCAGAGCTCGAACCCGCCGGGCTCGACCCGGCGTTGCAGATCGGCGCCGACGTAGGCCAGATCAGCTACCGGCACCGTGAGCGTCACCCGACGCGATTCGCCAGGCTCGAGCGCGACCCGCGCAAACCCCTTGAGCTCGCGCACCGGGCGTGTCACGCTCCCGACCAGGTCGCGGACATAGAGCTGCACGATCTCGACGCCGGCTCTTTCGCCGATGTTGGAAATTGTGACGCGTGCCGTCAGTGTGTCAGCTGGCCCGAGCGTGGTCGCGTCAAGCGCGAGGTCGCGATACGCAAACTGCGTGTACGTCAGGCCATATCCGAACGGGAAGAGCGGCGTGTTGGGGGCATCCAGATAGGCTGAGCGAAAGAACTCCACGAACTGGCCGGTCCCTGCGCCACGCGCCGGGCGGCCCGTGTTCTTGTGCGCGTAGTAGAGCGGGATCTGGCCCTGATGGCGCGGCCAGCTGGCCGTCAGCCGGCCGGCGGGCGCGATTGCGCCAAACAGCGCGTCGGCGATAGCCCGGCCGGTGCGAATCCCGCCATGCCAGGCAAGCAGGAGAGCCGTCGCCTGCTCGGCGAGCTCGGGGATTACGAGCGGCCGACCCGTGAGCAGCACGACAACCAGCGGCTTGCCGGTCGCGGCGACGGCATCGACAAGCGCCTGCTGGCGCCCAGGCAGGCCAAGCTGTGTGCGACAGTGCGCCTCGCCCGAGAGATCCTGTCCCTCGCCCACGACAAGCACCACGATATCGGCTGCCTCGGCGGCGGCCACAGCTGCCTCGGCCTCGAAGTCGCCGTCGCCACGAAGCGGACAGCCGGCGATCGGCGCCGGGGCCGTGTCACCGAGATAGGCACGCAGCCCATCCATCACGCTCTCGACATCGCCCTCCTCGCCGAACAGCGACCAGCAACCCAGGAGGTCGTGACGCGACTCCGCCAATGGGCCGATGACGGCCAGGCGTTGCGCGCCGGGCTTGAGCGGCAGGAGCGACCCTTGGTTCTTGAGCAGCACCAAAGAGGCCTGAGCCGCTTCGAGCGCCAGCGCGCGCTGCCCCTCGGTGAGCGTCACCTGCGCGGCAACCGATTCGTCGACGTAGGGTTGCTCGAACAAACCCAAACGGAACTTCAGGCGCAGGACGCGGCGGACCGCCTCGTCGATCGCAGCAAGCGGGAGGGCGCCCTCGGCGACAAGATCGGCCAGATGGTTCAGGTAAGCCATGCCCATCATGTCCATGTCGACGCCAGCCGACAACGCCAGCCGACCCGCGTCCTTCAGATCAGCGGCAAACCCGTGCGGGATCAATTCACGAACCGACTCGTAGTCGCTGACGACCAGCCCCGGCCACGCCCATTCCTCACGCAGGATGGTCGTCAAGGTCAGCGGGTTTGCCGAGGCCGGCACACCCGCGATCTCGTTGAAGGCGCTCATCGTGCTGCCCGCGCCGGCGTCAAACGCCGCCTTGAAGGGCGGCAGATAGATCTCACGCAGCGCGCGCTCCGAGATGTCGACCGTGTTGTAGTCGCGCCCCGCTTCCGCTGCCCCATAGGCGACAAAGTGCTTGGGGCACGCCGCAACAGCGCGGCCGCTCGCCAGCCCTTGCGACTGGAAGCCGCGCACCTGCGCCGCCGCCATGACACACCCGAGATACACATCTTCGCCAGCGCCCTCGGCGATGCGCCCCCAACGCGGGTCGCGCGCGATGTCGACCATGGGCGCAAAGATCCAATCGACGCCTGTGGCCGAGGCCTCCTCGGCTGCGGCCCGCGCCGTGCGCTCGACCAGATCCGGGTCCCACGTGGCGGCAAGCGCCAACGGGATCGGGAAGATCGTGCGGAAGCCGTGGATCACATCGCCGCCGACCAGGAGCGGGATGCCCAGCCGCGAACCCTCGACCGCCAGACGCTGGCAGCGGTTGACGAACGACGCCTCACGGGTGTTGAAAATCGACCCGATGCGGCCGGCGCGGATCTCGTCATCAAGGTCCTGGCGCATCGAAAACGTCGGCCGCGCGTCAACGCCCTGGCTGGGGTCGGGCGGCGTGAACACCAGCGGCGAGATCTGGTTGAGTTGTCCGATCTTCTCCGTCAGCGTCATTTGGCCCAGCAGTTCGGCGACGCGGGCTTCAGTCGCCGGATCGAGTGTGTTGAACGAGTAACTTGCCATTGCGCCTCTCTAAGGGATGTCGACGCGCCCCCGCGCGCCAACCCCTACTTTACACTGCCGGGCCCTTTTCCCGAAATACAAACGGCTGGTGCGATAATGTCCGCACTCCAGGAGGACACGATGACCACACAGCGGGTGATCCGGGCGCCGCGCGGGACAGAGCTTTCGTGCAAAGGTTGGTTGCAGGAGGCCGCACTTCGAATGCTGATGAACAACCTCGACCCAGAGGTCGCCGAGCGCCCCGAGGATCTCGTGGTTTATGGCGGGCGCGGCCGGGCGGCGCGCAACTGGGAGAGCTTCGACGCGCTTGTCGCAGCGCTGCGCGCCCTGGAGGATGACGAGACCTTGCTCGTCCAAAGCGGCAAGCCGGTCGTCGTCTTCAAGACACACGCCGATGCCCCGCGCGTCTTGATCGCCAACTCGAACATCGTGCCCCACTGGGCCACGCAAGCGCAGTTCGATCGATATGAGGCGGCGGGGCTCATGATGTACGGCCAGATGACGGCCGGCAGCTGGATCTACATCGGCACTCAGGGGATCGTGCAGGGCACGTACGAAACACTCGCCTCGCTGGCGCGCCTGAACGGCTGGTCGTCGCTCAAGGGCAAGCTGGTGCTCACCGCGGGGCTTGGTGGCATGGGCGGCGCACAGCCGCTGGCCGTGACCATGAACGACGGAGTCGCCGTCGTGGCCGAGGTCGACCGCGCGCGCGCCCAGCGCCGGGTCGACACAGGCTACCTCGACCTGATCGCCGACGACCTCGAAGACGCGATGACCCTGGCGCAGGAGGCCCAGGCGCGCGGCGAAGCGCGTTCGATCGCGGTCATCGCCAACGCCGCCGACGTCTGCGCCGAACTTGTCGCGCGTGGCGTCACGCCTGATGTCGTCACCGATCAGACGCCGGCCCATGACCTGCTCTACTACATCCCAACCGGGCTCACGCTGGCCGAGGCCGATACGCTCCGAACCGAAGACCCCGCCGCCTTTGCCCAACGGAGCGCCGAGTCGATGGCGCGCCACGTCCGCGCGATGCTTGACCTCAGGGCCCGTGGCGCAATCGTATTCGATTACGGCAATAATCTCCGCCAGCGCGCCCTCGACGCGGGCGTCGCGAATGCTTTCGACTATCCGGGCTTTGTGCCTGCCTTCATCCGCCCGCTGTTCTGCGAAGGCAAGGGCCCCTTCCGCTGGGCCGCGCTCTCCGGCGATCCCGAAGATATCTTCCGAACAGACGCTGCGATGCTCGAGCTCTTCCCAGAGGACGAGTCGCTGAGGCGCTGGCTGCGGCTGGCGCGCGAGAAGATCCACTTCCAGGGGCTGCCGGCCCGGATCTGCTGGCTGGGCTACGGCGAGCGCGCCCGCGCCGGTCTGAGGCTCAACGAGTTGGTCGCCAGCGGCGCGGTGAAGGCCCCGATCGTCATCGGCCGCGACCATCTCGACGCAGGCTCGGTCGCCTCGCCCAACCGCGAGACCGAGGCCATGCGCGACGGCTCAGACGCCATCTCGGACTGGCCGATCCTCAACGCTCTGATCAACGCCGTTGGAGGCGCCACCTGGGTGAGCGTGCACCACGGCGGCGGCGTCGGAATCGGCTATTCGCAGCATGCCGGCCAGGTCATCGTCGCCGACGGCACGCCTGAGGCCGCGCGCCGCCTCGAGCGCGTCCTCACCTCCGACCCGGGCATGGGCGTCGTCCGCCATGCCGATGCCGGCTACCCCGAAGCCATCGCCGCCGCGCGGCGCAACGGGCTGAACATGCCCATGCTTTGAGGCGCCAAGCGTGGGGCGTGGAGCGTCACTCCCTGCCCCACGCTCAACGATCCTGCCCCTACCTGCCCTCTCAGCCTCGTCTCACACGCCGCGCCGACAATGCCCGCATGCGTATCCTGGCTCTTGTCGGGCTGGCGGTCTTGATAACGCTCGGGCTGTCGTCTCAGGCGACGTTGACGGCGATGGCGCAGCCTGAGGTCAAGCCGTTCGGGTTGCCGTTCGACACGGCGCCCGGTCCGAGCACCTGGTTGCTCGGACAGCTGTACGGCAACACCACAGGCGCTTACCGCACACGCGTCATCTGGTATGGCGCCGGCCAGGGACTGCATTTTGGCCTCGACTTCCCGGCGCGCTGCGGCACGCCCGTGGTCGCGATCGGCGACGGTGTGGTGGTTGGAGTCGATGAGTTGGCGCGGGGCGCCGGCCCGCACAATTTGCTGATCCGCCATGGAGACAGTTACGTCTCGCTTTACGGCCACCTGTTCGAGAGGCCGAACCTCGCCTGGGGTCAGGTTGTGACCCGCGGCCAGGTGATCGGCGTGACCGGCGACCCGGATCTGACCTGCACCTCGCGCCCGCACCTGCACCTCGAGATCCGCTCGATCAACTACGGCATCGCCTACAACCCGGTCAACCTGATCGACGCCGACTGGGATAGCCTGATGCTGGCGGCGCCTTTCGGCCGCGGCTTCGCGCGCGATCTGACGGATCCGCGACGCTGGCAGTACGCCGAAGACCAGCCCGACGTCCAGTTTGGCGGCCCCTTGCTCAACGACTACGACCAGCCGTGGCCGCCGGATTGGAGGCCGTGATGGGCCGCGGAAGACCTGCCCTCCTCGTCCTGGCCCTCGGCCTCGTCGCCTGCGCGGCGCCGACGGCGCCACCGCCGACCACAGCGGCGCTCATCACGCCACCGCCTGAGACAGCTGCGGCGGTCCGCCCAACTGCGACGCGAGTGCCGCTTACGGCCACTTCCGAACCGACGCCTACCGCGACGCCGGCTCCCACGCTGATTCAACTGACGACGGGCGAGTGCTGCACCCAACCGTTCTGGTCCCCCGACGGCGCCCAGGTTTGGTTCATCGACCGCCCGCCAGATACGGGCGTCACAGGGGTCTGGGCCGTCGACCCGGCCGCGCCGCTCACGCCTTCGCTGGTGACCGAACGCGTCGGCGCCTTTTCGCCGGACGGCACCTTGATCGCGTACCCTGTCGGCGACCGAACCGTAGTCGAACGGATTGCAGACGGCGAGATGTGGGACGTGCCGGCGGCCGGCCGCGCCATCCAGTTCTCGCCCGATGGTCAATGGATCGCTTGGCAGGTCGCCAGCGGCACAGAGAATTTCGACCGCCGGCTGGTCGAAATCTGGATCAGCCGCCTGGATGGGAGCGAGCCGGCGCGAGTCGCGCAGTTGTTCGGCGGCAGTTTATCAGGCTGGATGCCGGATTCGCAGCGCCTCCTGATCACACAGCGCAACACACCCGGCCTTCCCACGACGCTCGGCGTCTTCGACCCGGTGTCCAACACCTTTCAGGGCCTGGCAACCGGCGACTTCCTGCGCGGCATCAGCGTCTCTACAGACGGTCGCTGGCTGGCCTACACGCGTCAGTTCTCGGGCGACGCCGAACTGGATGGAATCTGGATCCAGCCTATCGAAGGCGGCGAACCGCTTCGGCTAACGCTGTATGGCGCCTATCGCTGGCGTCCGGATGGCCGTCTGCTGCTCCTTCCGCTCGACCCGGGCGCTCCGGCCCAACGCGTGGTGTTGGTCGACGCCGCGACCGGTCAGACCGAGGAGGCCATCGATCCCAACGAAACACCGCTGCGCATCCTCGGCGGTGATTGGGCGCTCTCACCCGATGGCCGGCGGATCGTGTTTGTCAACGCCGTCGACCGCAACCTTTGGCTCGCCTCGCTGCCCTGAACCGATCTCGTGAGCCAATGTCGACTTGACAGGCCGGCAACCGGGAGTATCCTCGCCGGGAGCGCTCCCACAGCGTGCAGGTCAGCTATGACACTCCAAACTCACAACCGACCCAACCTGGTCGCGGTCGCCAAGGCCGCCGGCGTTTCGCGATCGACGGTATCGCGGGTGATCAACGATGACCCCAACGTGAACGCCGCCACCCGCGAACGCGTTTGGTCCGCAATCCACACCCTTGACTATCAGCCCAACAGGGTCGCACGCGGGCTGGCGAGCGGTCGGACCCAGGTGCTCGGGCTTGTGATCCCGCAAGGCGTCGCGACGCTGTTCAGCGACCCCTACTTCGCCATCCTGATCCAGGGGATCTCGACGGCCTGCAGCCGACTCGATTACTCGGTGATGCTCTGGCTGGCCGAACCCGACCACGAGCGGCGCACGATCCACCAGGTGCTCCATGGCGGCCTGATCGATGGCGTCATCGTCTCGTCGATGCTGGCCGACGACCCGATCATCGCGGCCCTGGTCGAGCGTCGCATGCCGTGTGTGCTTGTGGGTCGGCATCCTGACCACCCCGAGATCAGCACAGTCGACACCGACAACCTCTCCGGCGCCCGTGCTGCGGTGACGCATCTCTTGCGACTTGGCCGACGCCGCGTGGCCACGATCACGGGCCCGCAGAACATGATCGCCGGCGCGGATCGGTGTGCCGGCTACAGCCTGGCGCTTCGCGATGCCGGGTTCTCCGCGGATCCGGCCCTGATCGTCGAAAGCGACTTCACCGAAGCCGGTGGATACCGCGCCATGCAACAGCTGCTGCCACATCACCCCGATGCCGTCTTCGCCGCCAGCGACTTGATGGCGCTTGGCGCGCTGCGTGCACTCCAGCATGGCGGGCTGCGCGTACCCGAGGATGTCGCCGTCATCGGGTTCGACGACATCGCGGCCGCGGCGCTCGCTGATCCGCCGTTGACGTCGGTGCGCCAATCCATCCAGCAGTTGGGCCACAGCGCCGTCGAGTTGTTATTGACGCAACTCGACGGCTCGCGGATCACCGGGCCCGAGCACCGGGTCTTCCCGCCAACGCTTGTCGTGCGACGATCGTGCGGCGGCGATCCGGCTTAAGATCGACCACAATGGCTCAGCGGTTCGATCTCGAAAGCTTGCGGCAGCGGCTCGCGCAACTCAAGGCGGGCTCGCGCTCCGAATGGGATGCNNGGGATGCGCGCGCGCCGGGCGAACACCTTCCGGCGCCCGCCGAAGATGAGCATCGTCCGGCGGCCGTGCTGATCCCACTTTATGAAGAGCACGATGAGTGGCACCTGCTCCTGACGCAGCGCACCGACACAGTCTCGACACACAAGGGCCAGGTCGCCTTCCCGGGCGGGCGTGCCGACCCCGAAGACGCGGATGCGGTCGCCACGGCCCTCCGCGAAGCGCACGAAGAGATCGGCCTGCCACCCAATCGCGTCGAAGTGCTGGGCAGGCTCGACGACTTGATCACCGTCACGCGTTATCGCGTCACCCCGATCGTGGCCCGCATCCCGTGGCCCGTGCGACTCACGCCCTCACCCTACGAACTGTCGGCGGTTTTTGGCGTGCCGGTCCGCTGGCTGGCTGATCCTGCCAATCGGGTTGTCGAGCACCGCGAACCGCCAGTGCCGGGTCCGCGTCTCGAGGTCATCCACTGGCCCTACGCCGGCTTTGACATCTGGGGCGCGAGCGCCCGTATGATCCTCAACCTGCTCGAGATCTGGTCGATCAACGGAACAGCGCCAGAGCCGTAAACGCCATCAGACCGACGCCAAGCACCAGGATCGCGAGTGCCCAGATCCGATGGGCGGTCGGACCAGGCAGCGCCAGGCTCGGGCGCCGGCCTTCCCAGTGGATCGCGGCATGACAGACCGCACATTCGGCGCTGTCCTTGGGCAGGAGCGCTCCGCAATTGGGGCAACTGAAATGCGTCATTTCTCGCCTCCTGTGTTCAAACCCGCTGCCACGCCCCGGAGGATGCTTCCATGCGATCCCGTTTGGCTCAACGTCTGCAGGCGCTCAAGCGTGAGGCGTACGCCCTGGCCATCGCGGCCCGTGATCCACGTTTGCCCTGGACGGCCAGAATCGTGATCGCCTTGACACTGGCGCATACCTTTAGCCCGATCGACCTGATCCCGGATTTCATCCCGGTGCTGGGTCAGCTCGATGACCTCGTGATCACGCCGCTTGGGATCGCGCTCGCGTTGCGCCTGACACCGCCCGAGATCCTGGTCGAAGCCCGCGCTCGCGCTGAAGCGGAGATCGCTCGAGGCAAACCGGTGAGCCGCGTCGGCGCTGCGCTTGTCATCCTCATCTGGGTCGCGCTGGCCATCGCGCTTCTCCTGGCTGCGATCCAAACCGCAGCCAGGATCTAACCAGAACCGCCGTTTCACCCCAACAGCGGGAACACGATCTGCGTCTGCAGCGCCTCGGGCGGCGTGTCGTCCGGGTCGTCCAAATAGAACTCGTACACCACGCCCAGGGCGGTTTCGCCCCTGTCCTTGATCCAACGCGTGAGCGCCTCATAGGCGCCGCCAAGTCCGGTGTACGGGCCGACATGGACGCACGTCGCATGCCGGCCGGCAGGGATCTCGATCGGTTGCACTTCACCCTGCCCTTCAACGAACCTGGCGACCGGGAACCCAATCGCGACCTCGAGGTCGTTCATGTCGTCGTTGAAGTAAGCCGCGAACGGCGGCCCGGCCAGCGTGACGCCGCGCACCGCCAGGAACTCGGCGACTGTCCCGAGAGCCCGCCCCATCAAGGCCGGCAGTTCGGTCACACGGGTCCGGGTGCGGAAGGCCAACGCCGGTTGCGCTTCGCGGTCGACGATCGTGCACTGCAATGCCTGTGTCGTCATGTGATCGCTCCTTATCTTTGCCAATCGGCCCGCGTCTCGAGCCGCGGCCCCTCGCTCAGCTCGCTGCCTGCAACACACGCAGAGCCCTCAGCGTGACCCACCGGTTGGGCATCTTCTTAGGCCCGAAGTCGCCCCAGGTCTTGCCGGCGTAGTCATATTCCAGCGACCAGCGCCCCTGCGGGTCTTGCTTGCTCCGAATGAGCTGCAACGTCGTCGCAAGGCGGGGATCCTGGCCATAGCCCAGACCGACCAGGGCCTCGGCGATCTGCAGCACATCGGTGACGTAGAACACGGGGAACCCAAACTTCCACCAGTTGCCGCTCGGCCGGGCGCTGTAGCCGGAAGGATAGGCAGCCGTCGACGGATCCGTACCGAGCAAGAAGGCAACGCCTTGCTCAATGGCGCGACGCATAACCGCTGTCCGATTTTCTGGCAGGACGCTACCCAATGCCAGCATCACCTTGACGGCGCCCCAGGCGCAGGGGAGCTGGTTGTTCGAGCCGCAGGCGAATAGCGGCCCGCACTTGCCGGCGTAGTAACGGACTTCGGCGCGCCGATCTTCGCGGGGCGCGATCCCCTCGCCCGTTACCGAGCGGGCCATCCATTCGAAAGCGGCATCCAGCCTCGGATCCTGACAACCGAGCGTGGTCAGCGCCCAGCACAACTCCCCCTGGATGCAGTCGGCCGTGCCCGAGGGCGCGCCACTCGCCGTGAACTGCCCGGACGGCGCCAGCGCATGCGCGAGCACGTAGTCGCAGGCGCGGCTGACCCGCGAATCGACAAACGGATCAGCTCCGAGCTGCGCCAGGAGGAGGATGGCCCACACCGTCGAGCGATACTTCGGGTTGTAGCCGGGGCCTGGTTCGACCCAAAACCCCTCGGGTTCCATCGCAGCGAGGACCGCCGCGATCGGGCCTTCGCGATGGGCGGCCAGCCGTGCAGCCCGGAACACGTGATCGTCTGGATCGCGCCGCTCCAGGTCGCGGAGCGCCAGGTACCTCACGCCGGGCGCATCCTGCGCGGTCAACCAGGCCTGCAGGTCGGGCGCTGATACGATGCGCATGGTCTACCTCCAGCAAAGCGCGTCTGGGCTCAGGCTGCGTCCTCGCTCGACTCCGGTGAGGGCGTCGCCGAACCCGGCTTCGGATCCGAAAGCCGAAACTTGAACCAGGTCGGCACGACGGTGACCAAGGCGACGATCGCCGTGATCAGGAACGGCAGCCGTGGGTTGTAGCGCTCCCAGAGCAAGGCGCCGAGCCAGGGCGCGGGCAGTGACAGGAAGCCGAGGCTGCTCTGGAAGAGCCCGTTGAACAATCCGAGCGAATGGGCCGGCACGACTTTCGAGATCAACGATTGGTAGGCCGGGCTGAGCAGGCCGACGCCGGCGCCGAACAAGACCCAGGTCAGGATAAAGGCCGGATAGTCCTCGGCGACCAGGAATACCACGAGGGCCATGAAGATCACGAGGAAGCCGCCCGAGATCGGCACACGTTCGCCGTAACGATCGGCGAGACGCCCCGACAGCAGCGGCGTCACCATCATCGCGGCCGAGAAGAACGAGCTCAGCAAGCCGATCTGGGTCAGCGTCAGCCCGCCGATCTGCTCGAGGTACAACGGCTGCAGCTCGCCCGAGAGCCGGAACGCGACGTCGCGGACGCCGTCGGTCACGAAGATCCAGGTCACGATCCCACCGCCGAACAGCAGCGAGCCGATCAGCGCGGCGCTCTCGCGGAAGGTGGTCCAGGTCAGCGGCCGGTTCGCACGCTCGCCTGTGGGGCGCATCGTGCGCGCCATCCAGATCCGCAAGACGGCGGCCGCCGTGTAGAAGGCAGTCGCCACGAGCAGCATCGTGCGGAATCCGTAGGTGCCTGCCACCCAGCCGCCGAGCGGCGGCCCGATGATGCCGACCACCTGGTAGAGCATGTCGGTCAGCCCGTAGACCCTGCCCCGGTTCGCCTCGGCCGAGTTCTCGGCGATGAACGCGCCGAAGCTCGGACCGACAAGCGCATACGGCACCTGGTTGATCGAGAGCGCCAGCAACATCCACGGCCAGCTTGGCGCGACGAGCATCGCCACGAAGCCGAGCACGCCGCCGAGGCTCCCGATGGCGATCGCCCGTAACCGACCGATCGAATCCGAGACCCAACCGCCGAAGATCTGCAGCGCCAGGATGACGACCGACGTCAACGTGAAGACCAGGCCGACCTGTTCGATCGAAGCACCCAGCTCAGTCAGATAGATCGGCATGAGCACCTGCGTCATGCTCCCGGCGATGTTCGCCAGGATCATGGCCAGCAGGAACCAGAGAATGAGGGGCGTGAGCAGAGGCGCACGCCGCCCGGTTTGATCATCCGACGACATCATGGGGTGTCCTTGTGGGCCGTTGGCTTTCTGGCCGAGCCGATCGCAGCGCCCGGGCGAAGCCGGCCAGGCGCGCCGCCACGCGCCCGTGGAGCGTATGGGCCGCGAAACGTCCTCGCGCGTCTGGAGCACCGGGCTCCACGCCGGTCAGAACACGCAGGGCGCCGTCGACGTCGTCGGCGACCCAGACATGGAAACGGCCGGCACGGACCGCTGCGACAATATCTTCGCGCACCATCAGATGCCGCCGATTGGCCGAAGGCAGAAGCACGCCCTGTGCCCCGGTCAGGCCGCGTCGATCGCAGACGTCGAAGAAGCCCTCGACCTTTTCGGTGACGCCGCCGACAGGTTGGAGTTGCCCGTGCTGGTTGACCGACCCGGTTACGGCCACGTCCTGACGGACCGGTACGTCCGCCAGCGCAGAGAGCAGTGCGGTCAACTCGGCGAGCGTCGCGCTATCGCCATCGATCAAGCCGTAGGATTGCTCGAAGACCAGGCTCGCCGACAGGCTGAGCTGACGCGCTGCGCCATAGCGCCGGAGCAGGTAACCGCTCAAGATGAGCACGCCTTTGCCGTGGATCGGCCCGCTGAGATCAACCTCGCGTTCGATGCTGACGACACCACGCTGGCCTGGGCCGACCACGGCCGTGATCCGCGCCGGATGCCCGAACGCGTCCTCACCCAGGGCCGCGACTGCCAGGCCGTTCACCTGCCCGACCGTGGCGCCATCCGTATCAAGCAGCAACTCACCGCGCGCGATCGCCTCCTGGAACCGCTGCTCGCCAAGGCTGCCGCGATAGCGCCGCGCTTGCTCGGCTGCGCGCACGTCCACCGCAGAGACCACGGTCTGGCCTCGCGCAATCGCCTGTTGCTCGGCCTCGCGCACAAGGTCGGCGATCTCGCCGAAGCGCGTCGAGAGCCGCTCTTGATCGCCGACGGCCCGAGCGCCGTAGTCGATGACCCGGGCGACGCCCCCCGGGTCGAAAGGCGGGCCGCTCTCCTGCTGCGCGATCGTGTTGATGAACCGCGCATACGCGTCTTCGGATTCGGGCGTGCGGTCCATGTCGCTGGCGAAATCGGCCCGAATCTTGAACAGCTTCTTGAAGTCCTCATCGTAGTTGGCCAGCAGTTGATACAGCGCCGGATGACCGATCAAGACGATCTTGATGTCCAGAGCCGACGGCTCGGGCTCGAGCGTCTCGGTGCTGACCAGGCTGAGCTGCGAGCCCAGCTCCTCGATGCGGACCGCGCGATCCTTGAGCGAACGTTTGAGGCCCTCCCAGGCGTACGGATTGAGCAGGCACTCGCGCGCCGGCAGGATCAGGTAGCCGCCGTGGGCGCGCTGCAGGGCGCCGGGCTTGAGGTGCGTGAAGTCGGTGACGACCGCGTTCCACAAGGTCTTGTGCTCGATGCGACCGATCAGGTTGTGATAGGTAGGGTTGTTCTCGAGGATGACCGGCGCGCCGGTCAGTCCCCGGTTATCGACGAGCACATTGATCCGGTAACGCAGAAACGGCGATTCGGTCGGAGGCGGCCCGAAGGGATTCGATGCCGCCGGGCCGGGATCGGCCCCTGGGCGAAAGTCGTCGGCGTGGGCAACGACATCCGCCTGAACGGCGTCGAGATAGTCCCCGACCGGGGGAACATCGGCATATCGGCCCCGCAAGTCATCGACGAGATGCTCGATCGCAAACCGCGCGGTCTGCGCGTCAAGATCGCGCAGCGCCGCCTGGGTGGCCCGATCGAGCTCGCGTGCCTTGCGCACACCCGATTCGATCACGCCATCAAGTCGTTCCCTGATCGCGGCGAGTTTGTCGACCTGTTCGGGAGAGAGGTGTTCTTGTTCCTTTTCGGTGATGAGGGTGCCGTCGACTACGGGGGCCAACAAGAGACCGCCGGGTGTCTTGATCAATTGAAAGCCGTAGCGCTTGACGTGGGCCTCCATCTCGGCCAAAACGGCGGCGCGTCTCTCCTCGAGCCCAGATCGGATCCGGTCGCGCTGTTCGCCGTACTCCACGCTGTCAAAAGCGCGCGGGATGGCGATCTGGAGCTCACGCACCAGCGTCTCCATGTCGGCTTTGAGCCGTGCGCCACAGCCTGCCGGCACCCGGAGCAAGCGCGGGCGCCGGCCGTCTTCGAAGTTGTGGGTGTAGCACAGATCGGGCGGCACAGGTTGCGTGGCCGCGTAGCGCTGCAGGTGCTCGAGGATCAGGGTCGTCTTCCCCGAGCCGGGCAGGCCCGCGGCGAACAGGTTGAACCCCTGGCTGTGCGTTGCAGCCGCGACCTCAAGCGCGGCGACCGCGCGAGGCTGACCGAGCACTTCGGTCAGAGGCGGCAATGCCGTGGTCGTCGTGAAGGCGAAACGGGTTGGATCGCAGGGGTGGTGGATGTCTTCGGCTCGGAGTTCGGCCGCGACGCCTGGCATGGCGACCTCCTGAAACGAAGTGGCTGACGATCAATATCGTTCAGGCCCGTGGGCGGCGGAGGGAATCGCTGTCATTATAGAACATCTGTGTGACACGGGAAGTGCAGAGTGTCATCGGTGGGCAAAGACGTGTGGCCAGTGCGCGTTGGCCGCGGTTTGCGGATGTCGCTCGATGAGGCCCACATCGCCGGCGCGCCGTCAATAAAAACAAAAGCGGCCCCGGATGGATCCGGGGCCGCGTGGCGTTCGGGATGACGAATCGGTTCGTCGGGCTTACTCGCCCTCGGCGCCTTCTTCTTCCTTCTTGCCCTTCTCGACCACTTCGACGTCGGCGGTCGCCACGGTCGGCGCCGCAGAGAGGTCCTCTTCCTTCGACTGGTAGGTCACGCGGGCCAACATCGTGTCCGGGTCGTCCAACACCTTGACCGTGTCGGGGACCGTCACGTCCTTGACCAGGATCGACTGGCCGATGACCTTCAGGACGCTGATATCCAGCGTGACACCCGAAAGCAGATCGCGCGGCAGCACTTCGATGTGCAGCTCGGTCAGGCCGCGCACCAACACGCCGGAAAGGCTGTTGACCGCGAACGACTGGCCCGTGATGCTGATCGGGATGTACACGCGCAGCGGCTTGTCCATGTCGGGCGCATACAGGTCGATATGCTCGAAATCGCCGCGGATGGCGTGGCGCTCGAGACCCTGAAGCAGGACAGGCTTGGTCTGGCCGTCAATGACGAGGTCGAGCAGTTGCGTGCCCTTCACCGCGCGGATCACACGCGTGGCTTCGCGCGTATTCATCTGGATCGCGGTCGGCTCGCTGGCCGGGCCGTAGACCACGCCCGGAAGGATCCCGGCGCGGCGCAATGCACGGACCTGCTTGCCCTTCACAGTGCGGCGCTCCGCTTTCAATACGAGTTCAGACATCTTCCCATCACTCCTGGGCGCCTCTCTCCACTTTCATGGATACCCTCGCCCCACAAACGAGTGCGCGATTTCGCACTCGGATTCAACGTTTGGTCAACAATCGACCGAGAAGCCACGCCACCCCAAGCATCGCGCCGGCCGCAGCTCCGGCAACAAGCGCCGTCCGCGGGTCATAGCGGACCGTCGGCGTGCCGTCCACGGCCCGGCTGATGATCACGACGGCCCCGCTGCCTTGCAGGTCGGCCTGCCCGGCGACCACCACACCCGCATGCACATTCGAAAGGCTTGCCGTGCGGGCCTGCGCGACGCCGACCAGGCTGTTGTCGGCGTTCAACTGCTCGGCCTGCGCGTGTCCGACGGCGCTGAGATCGGCGCGCACCAGATCCGCCTCGGCCCAAGCCAACGCAGATTGTCGGGCATCAAGCTCCTGAGCGTAGAGCGTATTGGCCGCGCTGCGATCCAAACGTACCTCGCCGGCCTTGATGACATAGGCGCTGCCGCCCTCAAGCGCAACATGTTCGCCCGTCACCGTCTCCGATTCGACGTAAGGCCTGGAATCTGTCATAGCAACCTTTGATTATATCAGATTCAAGGCGCCCAGATAAAGGTTCGCACGCCGCTTGCCGGCCCGGCGGCGGTATAGACAGGCTCCTCACCCTCATCGACGGGCACGGAGCGAACGGCGACCACAGACCAGTTGAAGAGGTGCGGGACGCTATCCGTCGGCGCCAGGTCTGCCGGGACAATGAAACTGGCCTCAGCGACGATGTAGCTCAGCCGCCGCCCACACATGCAGGTGACGTCTTCGATGATGACCTGATAGGCGTCGGCTGGCAGCGGGAGCGTGACGGCCTCCCAACGCAGGGTGATGACGTCGGCGGCGGCGAACACGTGGCCATCGACCGGCTCACCCACGGCAGGCGCCGGCAGAGTCGGGAGCGGCGTCGGTGTGGCCGTCGGGCCACCCGACTGAAACGCCGGGATCGGGATGAGCAGGTTCTGGCCAACCGTCACCACGTTGGCATTGGTCAAATTGTTGAGCGTGAGCACATCGGCGATCGAAGCGCCGTAGAAACGAGCGATTCCGCCCAGAGTCTCACCCGCCTTGACCGTGTGGGTGATCACAGCCGGTGTCGGGCTGGGCTCAGGCGTCGCCGGGATCGCCGTCGCCGCAAGCGTTGGCGCAGCTGTGCCCGTCGGCGTCTCGGGGGCGACCGCGATCAAGCGTGTCGGCGTCGGCGTTTGTTTGGGGAGGAGCAACGGACCCAACGCGAACACGCCGATGCCTCCAACCGCCGCAAGCGCAATCACGGCCCAGAGCAGCCAGCCCGGTCCCATGCGCCGCCCGCTCGAGGCCTTGGCCTGAGCGCCCACGATTTTGAGATCCGCGCCGCACGATGGACACGTCCGATCACCGGGCCCGACCCTGGACCCACACACACTGCATAGTCGCCTTTCGGATTGCATAGCCGGGAGGATATCACAGCCGCAAACCGAAGTAGAATTGCACGGAATCGGCGGCTTTCGATCGATCGACCGCGCTCAGCGGCGGGCTCGTGCCGAGAGCTGCCCAATATCCGAAGGAGACCTAATGTCCAACCCCAAGAAAGCCCTGCGTCAGGCGTCGCGCCAACACGAGGCCTATCTGCAGGAGTACCAGGAGTACCTGCGCATCCCGAGCGTGTCCACGCTCACCGAGCACAAGGGCGACGTGCAGCAATGCGCGGAGTGGGTCGCCGGCCAGATGCGCAATATGGGCCTGCACAACGTCCAGATCCTGCCCACAGCCGGGCACCCTGTCGTCTTTGGCGAGTGGCTCGAGGCCGCCGACAAACCGACGGTTTTGATGTATGGCCACTACGACGTGCAACCCGTCGATCCGCTGAACGAGTGGCACAGCGGGCCGTTCGAGCCCTCGATCCGCGGCGATTACATCTACGCGCGCGGCGCGTCGGATATGAAGGGCCAGGGCCACGCCTTTCTCAAGGCCCTGGAGGCCCTGCTCCAAAACGGCGAGCTCGGCGTGAACGTCAAGGTGTTCTTCGAAGGCGAAGAGGAGATCGGGTCGCCGAGCCTGCCGGTCTTCATCGCCGAGCACAAGGAGTTGCTCAAGAGCGACGTGGTCTTGAACTGCGACAGCGGCATCATGGGCATCAACCAGCCCTCGATGGTCTATGGCCTGCGCGGCCTTGCGTACTTCGAGCTCTGGGTTCACACCGCCTCGCAGGACCTGCACTCGGGCACCTTCGGCGGCTCGATCTACAACCCGGCCCAGGCCCTGGCCGACCTGATCGCGGGTATGCACGACAAGAAGGGCAAGATCACGCTGCCCGGCTTCTACGACAAGGTCCGCAAGCTGAGCGGCAAGGAGCGCCGCCAGCTTTCGAAGCTGCCCTACGACGAGCCGACCTGGCTCGGCATCACCGGCGCGCCCGGCTTGCACGGCGAGAAGGGCTTCTCGACGGTTGAACGTGTCGGCGCTCGCCCGACGCTCGAGGTCAACGGCCTGCTCTCGGGCTTTACCGGCGAGGGTTCGAAGACCGTCTTGCCGGCGAAGGCGATGGCCAAACTCTCGATGCGCCTGATCCCGGATCAGGACCCCGACGAGGTTGAGCAGCAACTCCGCCAGTATCTGGCGGCCAACGCCCCAGGCACGATCCGCTGGGAGCTCAAGGCGCTGGCGGGCTCGAAGGGCGCGCTGACCCCGACCGACACGGTTTGGATGAAGGCGGCCGCGAAGGCGCTCAAGCAGNNAGTTGGGCGGTGGGAGCGTGCCGATCGTGATCATGCTCAAGGAGCTGCTGGGTGTCGACTCGGTCATGCTCGGCTTTGGCATGCGCGACGACAATATCCACGGTCCGAACGAACACCAGCATTTGCCCACCTACTTCAAGGGCATCGAGACGTATATTCGGTTCCTGGCGAATCTCGGTT
>DKKP01000188.1 GCA_002455335.1 Anaerolineales bacterium UBA6663
TCAGCCGAGATCGATCTCCCGGCCGGTGAGCATGAGCTTGTGGCCGTCGCCACGCAGCCTGACGGCCTCGAAGCGACATCGGCCGCGTTCGACGTCGCCGCGACGGCAGCGCTGCCTGTGATCACATCGCCGGCCGCCGGCAACGTCACGTCGGGCAACGTCGTGGTGCGCGGGACGGCCTCACCCAACCAGACGCTCGAGATCGTGGTCGACGGCGTCGTGGTGGGCACGACAACCACGGATGCGCGCGGCAACTGGTTCCTGTCGACGCCGCTGACGGCCGGCGCGCGCAGCGTGACCGCGCGCTACCCCGGCGCTGCCGACTCCGCCGAGCCTGTCGCATACAGCGTGCAGCAACGCCGACCGGGTGGTCAGTGCCGCAACACCACGCCGATCGCGGCCGAGGTCTCGCGCTATACGGTCGAAGTCAACGACACGCTGTATTGCATCTCGCAGCGCTCGGGCCTGTCGATCACGACGCTGCGGCGCGATAACCCCTTCATCACCGACGAGAACCTGATCCTTCCGGGGCAGGTGCTCGCCCTCCGCGAACACGTGCCGCCGACGCCGACACCAACGCCGGCGCCGGCACCGTGACGCGCACCCACCCGGGGCCAGCAATTCCTGCTGGCCCCGGGTGGGTTAAAGCGCCGGGTTTGCCGCGCAATCTCCCGAATAATCCCGATGTCGACGGGATCAAGCCCCACTACAATCACGCCATGACGAACTCCGACGCTGTGCAGGCCACGCTCGATGAGGCGCAATCGCTGATCGGTTCGGGGCGCCAGATCGCGGCGATCAAGCTCGTGCGCGAACGTTTCGGCGTGGGGCTGAAGCAGGCCAAGGATCTTGTCGATGGGCTCGCCGCGGGGCGTCGGGCCGAGATCCAGATGGCGTTTCAAGTGACAGGCTTTCGACCGCATGAGCCGCGCGAACTCCCCGAGTCGTCCGAGGACGAGGTGCGTCAGCTCCTCGCGCAAGGCAAGAAGATCGAGGCGATCAAGCACGTGCGACAGCAACTCGACCTGAGCCTTAAGGAAGCCAAAGATCTGGTCGAGGCTTTCGAGGCCGGGCGAGGCACAGCGTTGGGTCGGGCCGATTCCACGCCCGAGCCGGAGCCTCGGTCGGAGGCCGCGCACTGGGCCGAGATCGACCGCCTGGCCCGAGCCGGGAGGAAGATCGAGGCCATCAAGCATCACCGCGAAGTCTTTGGCACAAGCCTGGCCGACTCAAAGGCGGCCGTCGAGTCGCGAACCGAGGGGCGCTTCCCCCGAACCCCGTCGCCGACCTCGCCGGTCGAGGAGCCTCAGACGTTGGCGCAACGGTTGGGCGTGCTCGGTTGGCTCATCGTGTTCGGACTGGCCCTGTTGTTCATGATCGGATGCGCGGCGGTCGTTGGTTTTGCGTTGAGCCAGGCGTAGTGCCGGCTTGCGGAGGTGCAAGATGCGTGGATGGATCGGGTTGATGGCTTTCTTGTTCGCGGTGGTTGGCTGTGCGGTCGTTGCGCCGACCGAGACGCTCGATGCGGCTGACGCCACGACGGCCCGGCGGGTGCAATTCGCCGACATCGACTATCTCGGCGCCTTCCGGGTGCCTGAGGGGGATCGGGTCGGCTGCAACTATGGCACAGGCGCGCACTGCTTCACGTACGGCGGATTGTTTGGAATCGGGCCAGACGGTGACACGTTGTACCTTAACGGGCACGCCTGGGCCGGCGGTGTGGGCGAGGTTCGCATCCCGGATGTGTTGTCGCTCAGCGAGACCGCGACTGTGGTGCAGGACATCCACGATCCGGCCGATGGCGTCGAGGTCGATCCGGGTGAGGTCAACGGGCAGGGCCCGGCGGCCGGTATGATCTACGAGGATCGTCTGATCGTTTCGGGCTCGACGTACTACGACGCCGATGGCACGCAGACGAACACGCATGGCGTCTCGGGCCTCGACCTTTCGCTCGTCAGCGACTTCGATGGTTGGTATCGCTTCAACCCGGCGCTTGTCGCCAACCCACGCTCGCTTGGCGGCTATATGACGACCATCCCGCTCGAGTGGCAGGCGCTGCTCGGCGGCCCGGCGCTCACCGGCAACTGCTGTCTGTCGATCATCAGCAACAGCTCAGCCGGGCCGGCGGCGACGGTCTTTGACCCGGCCGACGTCGGCGTGAGCGGGGTGCTCACCGGCACCACCGTGCTCTACTATCCGATCCAGCATCCGCTTGAGCCCGAGAACACACAGAACGAGTATTTCAATCTGGCGACGCAGATGGGCGGCATCGCGTTCCCGTCGGGCACGCGCAGCGTGCTGTTCATCGGCCGTCAGGGCACCGGGCCCTATTGCTACGGCGATGGCGCGCCGTGCGGCGATCTGTGCGACGGATCGAAGGGCACGCATGCTTATCCGTACCGGCATCAGATCTGGGCCTACGACGCCAACGATCTGTTGGCCGTGAAGAACGGCACAGCACAGCCGTGGGAGATCCGGCCGTATGCGGTCTGGACGCTGAGCGACATGGATTCCTCCGGCTGCGCCGCGATTTCGGGTGCGGCCTATGACCCGACGACCAATCGGCTGTACGTGGCCGCCGACTACGGCGACGAGCCGATCATCCACGTCTACACGATCGATCGCGTTGGCGTATCGCTCGATCGACGGCTGGCGCTTCCGGCGTTGCTGCGCTGAGCCTGGGTCTGCCTTTCGTCGCGCGCTAATTGTCATGCTCAGAACAC
>DKKP01000417.1 GCA_002455335.1 Anaerolineales bacterium UBA6663
CTCACGCCTCCCGCTTCCCGCCTGTCTCCTCATACAGCTTTCGGTACACCGGGCTCAGCGCGCGCACCTGCTTATCGGCGTGGTACGAGCTGCGCACGAGCGGGCCGCACTCGGCCCACTTGAAGCCAATGCCAAGCGCGTAGTCGCGGATCTCGGCGAATTCTTCCGGGGTGTAATAGCGTTCGATCGGCAGGTGTTTGCGCGAGGGCTGCAGATACTGGCCGACTGTGAGGATGTCGACGCCCCAGCTGCGCAGGTCAGCGATCGTGGCCATGACCTCTTCCATCGTCTCGCCCAGGCCGAGCATCAGGCCGCTCTTGGTGAGCACATCCGGCTCCATCTCCTTGGCATTGCGCAGTGTCGCCTCGGTCCAGGCGTAGTTGTCTTGCGGTTGGACCTTTTTGAAAAGGCTGGGCACGGTCTCGACGTTGTGATTCAGGATCTCGGGCCGGGCGTCCATCACGATCTTGAGCGCCTCGCGCGAGCCCTTGAAGTCGGGGATCAGCACCTCGATCGAGCAGCCCGGGTGGATCTCGCGGATGCGGTTGATCACCATGGCGAAGATCGGGGCGCCGCCGTCTTTGCGCTCGTCGCGGTTGACGCTCGTGATCACGGCGTGGCGCAGGTTCATCGACTTGACGGCCTGGGCCACGCGCTCGGGCTCGCCGAAGTCGAGCGCCTCGGGGCGGCCGTGCTTGACGTCACAAAACGCGCAGCTCCGCGTGCAGATGTTGCCCATCATCAAGAAGGTGCCTGTGCCGGCGCCCCAGCACTCACCGATGTTGGGGCACATCGCCTCCTCACAGACCGTGTTCAACGCCTTCGAGCGCATCAACTGCTGCAGTCGTTCATAGTTCTCGCCGGCCGGCGCGCGGACGCGGATCCACTCTGGGCGGCGCGCCGGGCGCGGGGCGGTCTCGATCTGGTCGGGGCGGATGATGCGGTCGCGGGTCGGCTCGGTGATAGGCATACGGAAATTGTACGCCAAAAGCCGAGTGCAAAACGGAGCCGCGCGGTCTGTTTTGCGGCCCCGTGTCACACCAACCGCCGCTGCGGGTCTTTGCGGTTCGTTTCGGCGGATCGGTTGTCGGTTGCGTCGTCGTGCGCTATCCTCTACAGATCACCCGCCCGTGTTCAACGTTCCGCGCCAAGACAGTCGACGCGTTTTTTTGGGGAGGAGACATGGAATACCGTCGTTTGGGATCTGCCGGCCTGAAGGTCAGCGTATTGTCTTTCGGCTCGTGGGTCTCGTTCAAAAATCAACTGGCCGACGAGACAGCCGCGGCCTGCATGCAGGCCGCGTACGAGGCCGGCTGCAATTTCTTCGACAACGCCGAGATCTACGCCAACGGTGAGTCGGAGAGCATCATGGGCCGCGTGATCAAGAAGCTCGGCTGGGCGCGCGAGACCTATGTGATCTCAACCAAGGTGTTCTGGGGGCTGTCCGATAAACCGAACCTCAAGAACACGCTCAACCGCAAGTACCTGATGCAGGCCGTCGACGGCTCGCTCAAGCGCCTCGACCTCGACTTCGTTGACCTGCTGTTCTGCCATCGCCCCGACCCCGAGACCCCGATTGAGGAAGTCGCGCACGCGATGCACGACCTCGTCACGCAGGGCAAGGCCCTGTATTGGGGCACGAGCGAGTGGAGCGCGGATCAGATCCGCCAGGCCTGGCACATCGCCGACCGCTATGGCTGGCACAAACCGCAGATGGAGCAGCCGCAATACAACCTGCTGTGGCGCGACCGCGTCGAGAAGGAATACGCCCGGCTGTATGGCGAGATCGGCCTGGGCACCACGATCTGGAGCCCGTTGGCTTCGGGTCTGTTGACCGGCAAGTACAACAACGGCGTCCCGGCCGACAGCCGCGCCAACCTGCCCGGCTACGAATGGCTCAAGGACCAGATCTCGCCGGCCCGACTCGAAAAGGTGCGCAAACTGGGCGTCATCGCACAGGATCTTGGGCTCTCGCTGGCGCACCTGTCTCTGGCCTGGTGCGCCAAGAACCCGAACGTCAGCACCGTGATCACCGGCGCCAGCCGGGTCGAGCAGGTGCACGACAATTTCAAGGCGCTGGCCGCGCTCGATAAACTCACGCCCGACGTGATGAAGGCGATCGACTCTGCTGTGGCCTGAACGACGTAAGGGCCGGGTGGATGGAGCCAGAGGCCCATCCACCCGGCTTGCCTGTCGGGAACCATCGAGCGCGCCGGGACGTCATCGTCCCCATGCGCACTTTACTCCTCTCCCTCACCGTACTCTCGTTGGCCCTTGCGGCCTGCACACCAATCGACCCGCCTGACCCAGGCGCCCCTGGCCAGGGCGGCCCGGCAGAAACGCCTGATCTCACTGACTCACGCTGGGATCTCGTCCAGTACGGCGACCCGGCCGCGCCTCAGACGCCCGTGGCCGATAGCCGCCCCATCCTTTCCTTCGAGCAACCGGGCCAACTCGGCCATACCACGGGTTGCAACGGCCTTGGCGGCGAGTACACCCTCGACGGCACGACCCTGACCGTCGGGAACCTGATGGCGACGATGATGGCCTGCGAAGAGCCGCTGATGACACAGGAGTTCGCCATCTCGCAGGCGCTGCAGTCGGCCACCACGCTCACCCAGAACGGCGACACGCTTGTCATCAGCTATCCCGAAGGTGAGCTGCGCTACACGCGCTTCGTCGAGCCCGAACCAGCCAGTCTTGTGGGCCCGGAGTGGCAGCTCGACACGCTGATCACGGGCGACGCGGCACAGTCGTTGATCGCGGGAAGCGCGATCACGCTCACGTTGACCGACACTGAGTTGAGCGGCAACGCCGGCTGCAACAGCTACCACGCGTCGTGGTCCGGCTCGCCTGAGGCGCTGGCGATCGCGCCGATCGGGTCGACCAAGATGGCTTGTGCAGATCCAGCCGTGACCGAGCAGGAGGCGAACTATGTCGCGTTGCTCCAGACGGCGACGTCTTACGCCATCGAGGGCAACCGCCTCACCCTGACCGGCCCGGAGGGCGCCCTGATGTTCGTGACCGGGCCCTGAACGCGTCGCTGCGCATCCGTGCACATTAGGGGCGCTGGGGTCGACCACCCTGGCGCCCTTGTTTTTTGTCAAGCGACTCGAGGCGCGCGATCACCTGGTCGAGCCACCGGATCCCGGCTGCCTCGGCGGCACGCGCATGGGCGCGGGTGAGCGCACGCAAGCCAGCCGGGTCAGTCGGCCCTGGCTGGTTTTCGATGGACTTGAGCCGGTTTAGCCGTGCCCTTCGCGCTGAGCGTAGGCGGCGCAACTCCGGCAACAGATCCCGCGCGGGCTGAGCCCCCGCGAAGTAGATTCGCGCAAAAGCGAGATCCTTGGCAGGCTCGGGCGTGATCGATCGTCCACGCCAGTCGTCGAGCGCATCGCGCCCAGCCGCCGTGAGCGTATAGACCCTGCGTTCCTGCAACCCGCGCGCTGTCTGCGTTCGCGAGCGCGCCAGGCCCCGCCGCTCCAGCCGCCGTAGAGTCGTGTAGATCTGGCTGTGGTGTGCATGCCAGAAATGCGCACCGTCATTCTCGAGTTGAAGTTTCAGGTCATAGCCGCTGCGCGGCCCATCACCGAGGAAACCGAGGAGGACGAAATCGAGCATGAACCGATGCTAACCGTCGAACGCGTATATGTCAATCATTACATATCTGCTATGATGATGCCCAGGATATGACAGCCTCCGAACCGCTCTACGACCGCATCCGCCAGCGCTACCTCGAGCACAACGTGCCGTGGGATCACGCGCTGCCGCCGCCTGAGGTGCTGGCCTTCGCCGAGGCTCATCAGCCCGGGCGGATGCTCGACCTTGGCTGTGGCTATGGGCGCGCCGATTTGTATCTGGCTAATCATGGCTGGCGCTGTGATGGCGTCGACTTCGTGCCCGAGGCCGTCCAGGGCGCGCAGGCGCGCGCCGTCGCAGCCGGGTTGAGCGGTCGTGTCCGTTTCTTCCACGCCGACATCGTTGCGCTGGATTTCCTGAAGGGCACCTACGATCTGGTGCTGGATGTCGGTTGTCTTCATTCGCAGCCGCAAGCGGTCTGTGAACGTTATGCCGAACAGGTTCGGCGTCTGACGCGGCCGGGCGGGGTCTTCTTGCTGTTCGCGCACCTCGGTGATGACCAGGCCCCCGATCAACGGCGCTGGATCACGCAACCTGTGCTCGAAGGTCTGTTCGCGGATGGGTTCACGCTCGAGCGCCATGAGCTTGGCACCACGACGGTCGGCGAGGATACCTGGCCCTCGGGCTGGTTCTGGCTAAGACGCTCAGCTGACGGGCTGTGATTCGGGTGTCTCGGCCGGGATCAGGGGGAGGCGCACGATGAAGGTGCTGCCTGCCCCGAGCGCGCTATCGACCGTGATCTGCCCCTCCATCAAATCGACCAACTGGCGCACGATCGTCAAACCCAGACCGTAGCCGCCATGGATCCGCGTCAGGCTGCTGTCAGCCTGCCAGAATGGGTCGAAGATCCGGTTCTGGGCCTCGGGCGACAACCCTTTGCCTGTATCTTGAACGATCAATTGCCAGGTTCGATCGTCGACGACGTTGGTGCGCACCTGCACGCCGCCGCGGTCGGTGAATTTGAGCGCGTTATGCGCCAGGTTGAGAAGCACCTGTTGCAGCCGATCCGGGTCGATCTCGATCCAGGCCGGGAGCCGGGGGTCGATCTCGAACGTCAGCGTCAGTGCTCGGGATCGTGCCAGCGGTAGCAGGGCCTCCTGGACGTTCTCGATGATCGTCTCGATGGCTGTCGCGCGAGGCGCGAGCCGCAGGCGCCCGCTCTCGAGCTGCGCCTGATCGAGCAACTCCCCCACCAATCGCCCAAGCGACTTGCTGTTTTGGATCATGCGCTCGGCAGCGGCCATCTGTTGTTCGGTGATTGGGCCATACGCGCCAGATTGCAAGAGCTCCGCATAGCCGAGCAAGGCGCCGATCGGCGTTCGCAACTCGTGACTGACCTTGGCCAGGATCTGGCTCTTCAGTTCGCTGGCCTCGACCGCACGATCGCGGGCGAGCGCCATCGCCGCTTCGGCCCGTTTGCGGGGCGTGATATCGCGCAGCACCACAACCCGGCCGACACGTTGTGCGTGATCGGCAGTCAGGTCTTGGAGTCGGGCCTCGATCCAGGTCGATTCCTCGGCTTGCCCGGAGAGCCGCACATCACGGCCTTGAGGACCCGGATGGGCGTAAAGCTCGCGCAGATCGGGCCAGTCGGCCAGGACGGCGCCAGCCGGTGTGCCGGGGGCTGCCGCCGGAAAGCGTCGACGCGCGGCCGGGTTGAGGTCGACCAGGTGATCGCTCTCGTTGAAGACCAGCACTTCGTCGCCGAGACCTTCGACCACGAAACGATGCGCGATCGGCATCAGGTCGAGCAAGCGATAGCGAAAGACGGCCCAGGCGATGAGCAGAGCCGAGGCGCTGAAACCCTGCGGGGTGAAGTCGAGGCGCGGCGGTGGCGTGAGCCCGAGGATGTAAACCAGGTTGGCGCCCAGCGGCACAAGCGGGGCCAGGGCCAACAGGCCCGCCTGCCAGCGATAAAGTCCGCGCTCGCTCAGCATCCGCGGGATCAGAAAGGCCGTGCCAGACAGGATCAACACATACGAGTACACCGTGTGGATCCAGAACCACGGCCCGATGTCGCTATCCAGCAGCAACAGCGGCGGCGATGCCATGACGCGCAGGTTCGGGAAGAGCCACGGGTGTGCTTCAACGGTCCAGGTCAGCGCGATCGTGATCGCCGGCACGACAAGGAGCGCGGCGAAGCGCGGCCACGTGAACCAGAACGCCCGTTGGCGCAACTCCACGCCGAGCACAGCCCAGACCACAGGGATCAGAGGTACTGCAGTGAAATAGACCTTGAACGCCAGGGTCTTGGCGCTGAGATCGGAGTTCAGCAGCTGGATGGAATACGCGAGCGACCAGACCCCGCTGAACACCAGCACGGCCGCCATCGGTCGGGTGCCTGGTGCCCGGCGCTGGCGCCAGGCATACACGCCGAGGCCGAGGGTGGCCAGGCCGGTTAGCAGCAACAGCACGAGCATCCAGGTCGAAAACATACCTGATCTATTGTCAAATAACAAAACCCGGCCGTGCGTAAAGAGTGCGTGAAGATCTACGCGATGACCTCGCGTTCCAGGATCTGAGCAAACTCTCGCACCGCGGCTGCGCGTACGGCGGCCGGGTCGGGCGGCGCCCCGAGCAAATCGGCCATCGAAATCGGCGCGTGCTCACGCAGCCCACAGCCGATGATGCCCTCGAAGTACGCCATCTCCGGCGCGACGTTGAGCGCGAAACCGTGCTGTGAGACGCCCCGCGCGTCGACCTTGACCCCGATCTGTGCGATTTTGGAAGGAGCAAGCCTCGCCGCTGGTGGGCAATGCGCGCAGCGCGAGGCCACATCCGGCTGCACGAACACGCCCGTGATCCCGTTCAGTTGGCCGGCGACGAGCCCAAAGCGCAGCAGCACGCGGATGAGCATCTCCTCGAGCCGGCGCATATAGCCGACGTAGTCGGTCTGCGGGAGCCGGCCGTTTGCGGCGTCGGGTGTGCCAAGCTTGAGGATCGGGTAGCCCACCAGCTGGCCGGGGCCGTGATAGGTGATATCGCCGCCGCGGTCGACCCAGTGCAGCTCGATCCCGCGCGCCGCGCACTCGGCCTCGCTCCACAGCAGGTTGGCGCGCTGGCCGCTTCGGCCGAAGGTGTAGGTATGCGGATGTTCGAGCAGCAGCAAGGTGTCGGGGACGCGGTCGGCAGCGCGGTCAGCCGCGAGCCGCTTTTGCAACTCCCAGGCTTCCAGATACGGCACAACACCCAGTTCACGCACGTGCAGTGGGGGCATGGCTGAAATTGTATTACGGACCTGCACGTCTGTGTCCGTCTCAACCCACCCAATACCAGTTGGCGAAGAGCGCCATGCACAGGCCGAGGCCGAGTGCGAAAAGCGTGGCGATCGCGCGGTCGACACCTGGGCGCGCCCCCCAACGGGCCAGGAGCACGAAGGCCGGAAACAGGATCCACATGTAGCGACGCTGGCTCATCAGCAGCCCGGAACTCAACGGCAGCAGCGCGCCGAGGGTGACATAGAGCCCTGGGCCCCACTGCCGTTGCCCGAGCAAGATCAATCCCAGCCCGAGGAAGAAAGCAACCGAGAGCGCGTCGATCCAGTTGTCGAGCGGCAGGCGGCCGGCCGCGATCGCGGTCGGCCAGCCTTCGGGCGGCGTCTGAACCAGGAGCCCAAGCGTCTGGAGCGGCGAGGCCGCGACGCGGCCCCAGGCCGCCGAGGCGTGCGCGAAGGCCAAAGGGTCGCCAAAGGCCGCGCCAAGGTAACTCATGTAGCTCAACAAACCGAGCGGCGCGGCAACGATCGCAAGCGCCACGAGGATGCGGGTCTTGAAGCCCAGGCCACGCCAATCGCGCCAGGCCTGCGCGATCAACAGGACAGCAACGAGCACGCCCAACAGGCGGGTCAGGCCGGCGCCGTACGCCAGTACTGCCGCGATCCCCCATCGCCCCCGGCCGGCGGCATACACCGCGCCGATGCCAAGCAGGAGGTAGAGCGACTCGCTATAGATCGCTGAGCCAAAAAGCGACGCCGGGAACAACAGCAGATACCAGACCGATCGCCCGGCAGTCTCCGCTCCCCAGGTGTCGTCGACCCAACTGTAGAACAGCACAGAAGCGCCAAGTAGCGCGGCGTTCGAGACGATCAGGCCGCTGAAGAGCATGTCGCCCGTCACGATCGTCAACGCGCCAATCAAGATGGGTAACAAAGGAAAGAACGCCGTCGAGGGCAGCGGCACGGCTTCGTGACGGTAGCCTTCCGTGGCGATGCTCAGATAGAACCCCGTATCCCACCGACTGCCGAAGATGTCGAGCAGGATCTGATCGGGCCGGATGTGATACGGCGGCGGCGCCAGGTTGTCGACCATGAGCGGCTCGGCCACGTAACCGACGAGCGCAATACCCAGTCGCGTCACGAGGAAGGCCGTGAAGGGAACCCAGATCCGTGGCGTCAACGCCCAGTGCTTGGTCATGGCGGTCACCTGAATCAAACCGAATTCGGCCGACTGCTCAGGCAGTCGGCCGAATGCCGAGGCGTCACTGGCGCTAGCGACCGATGACGGTCAGGTGTAGCACCGCGTTCGGCGCCACGGCGGACGTGACGTCGAAAACAGGCGCGCTGCCGCTCCTGGCGTGTTGCGGCGCGGCGCCCGACACGCGATAGAGCGTCGTCACGGTCGGGTTGACGCTGACCACCACCATGTAGTACCCGTCTGCGGATGACACGGCGCGAAGCGTGAAGTCGACGTTGCCCAGGGCGTCGGTCGTGATCGTGCCGACGTTTTGACCGTTGACGGCGACTGAGCCGTTCGCGTTGGCGGGCAGGCCGCTGCCGCGCAGGTTGAAGTAGCTGCCCGGCGCGCCGGTGTCGAAGTTGATCGTCAGCGCCGGTTGATAGGCGTTGGCGAAGATCTGCCAGGCGAAGGCCTGAGTCGGTAGGCCGATGACTGGCGCGGCGATCAGTCCCGAGAGCAATGCGGCTAACGCGGTCCATGTTTTGAGGGATCGTGGCATAGGGTTCTCCTTGTATCGATCCAGATCCGGACGTTTAGGGTCGAGCGCGAGGCTTGAGACGAATGAGCGGGCCGGACGCCTCGGCGTAGAGGGTGTCTAGCAACTCGGGCGGCGCCGTGTCGATGTAAACGGGGCGCACCTGCGCCTCGCGCTCGATCCAGATCAGCAAAGCGTCGTAGGGGACAAGGAAGCGATTGACCACCCGGACATCCGGGCGCTGCCCTTCGACGAGCTGCAGGTAGCTCACAACCGGCGCCGTGTCCCACCAGCCGAAGATGAGCGCATCGGGCTCCGCGTGTCTGAGGATGGACTCGCCGCGCTCGCGCGTGGACCAGTCGTGGGATTGGTCGGCGAGGCGCCAGTTCCAGGCGCCCGACGTCAGGACGATCAGCGCCAGTGCCGCTTGCAAGATCCTTACGCCTCGCGCCGTAGGCCAGGCGGCGCTGACGATCCACTCGAGCCTGATGCCAAGCCAATACGCCCAGATCACATAGGTCGGCAGGAACATCGTGACCTTGTCGATGACCCGGTAGCCGATGAAGAACCAGGCGTTCAGCCCAAACATGAGGGCCAATGCGGAAGCCAGGGCGCGATCGCGCCGCCACAGGATCCAGAAGCCAATCAAGGCCGGCCCCAATCCGATCCCAAGAAACGAGCGCCACAGTTGCACGAAATAGGCGCCCGTTTCGCGCCAGAGCCCTGCGATGTCGTACCCCTGCATCTGGCCCGCGAACGATCGCCCTGTGACGAGCCACACGAGTCCTTCGAGCGTGGTCAGATCGACGGCGTGAAAGACCCCGGCCGAGTCATATAGGCCGGCGTAATTGAAGACGGGCGTCTGTGTGTACCGCCAGACCAGGTCGAGATAGGGCGCCAGCCCGACCGCCAGGCCAGACGCCGCGGCAAGCCAGAGGCGAGGTTTGAGGGCCGGTCGGCCCGGTTGGAGTAACGCGAGCAGGGCCACGCCCGGGAGCAGCAAGACCGTCGATGCGTGGTGGCTGAACCCAAGGCCGATGAGGAGCCCCACGACGAACGTCCGTGGCGGCGTGGGATGCTCGCGCCAGTTGAGCAAGGCCAATACAAGGCCCGCCAGCAGCGCGGTCTGAAGCGTGTACACCTCGGCCACGAGCGACAGCGCCCAGAAAAACTGGCCGGTGCCCAGCAACCCGAGCGCGCCAAACGCGGCCCAGCCCCCGACCCGCAAGCGCTGCAGACAACGATCGGCCAATGCCACGGTCAGCGCCCCGGCGACTGCCGAAAGCAGGTTGAAGCGATAACCGACGTCGCCGACCGGGAGCAGCGCCCAGAGACGCCCGATCAACAGGTAGAGCGGGTAACCTGTGGCGCGCATCAAGCCGCCGGTCGCGGCCGCCGTCGTCAGTTCGGCGCTATCGAGGTTGTAGATCGTCGGGGCTGCAGTCAGCACGTAGAGGCCCAACGTCAACCCAAAGGCGAGGGCCGTACGCACAAGGGTGGCGCGTTCGCGGGCCACGGCGTGAACCGTCTCGCCGAGTTGCCGCAGCTGATGCCCGATGCGTCGGGGCGTTTTCGCGGACAAAGGTGCGGGTGACAGACCGAACGACATGATGCCTAACAGTCGTTCGAGCGCCAGAAAAGTTATGCGTGGGCGGCGGTCAGATGGGGCTTCTTAACAAACGCTCATTCAACCGAAGCGGCTGACGAGGAATGGGACGAGAGGGCGATGCCTGGCCGATCAGCACAGGCCAGGCGCAACAGGCTTTCAGGCTTCGGGGCAGGCGGTTTACGACACACCGAGCGCCGCGAAATCGAGGTTGAGGAAGGCCTCGACCATCTCGGGGTCGAACTGGGCGTTGGCGCTTTTACGGATCTCGCTCAAAGCGCGCTCGAGCCCGAGCGAGCGCCGGTAGGGGCGGTCGCTGGTCATGGCATCGAACGAGTCGACGATCCCGAGCAGGCGACCTTCGCGCGGCACGGTGCGCCCGATCAGGCGCGCAGGGTAGCCGTTGCCGTCCCAGCGCTCGTGGTGGCAGAGGACATAGGGGATCGCGTCGTGCAGGTGATCGATGCCCTGGAGCATCCGTGCCCCGATCTCGGGGTGGCGGCGGAGCAGAACCCACTCGCTATGCGTCAGTGGACGACGTTTGTTGAGGATGCGCCGCGGCACCTGGATCTTGCCGATGTCGTGCAATATGGCGCCAAAGGCGCAGATCGCCAGCGCTTCGGCGCTCCAGCCCAGCGCGCGAGCGAGCGCCAGCGCATAGGTCTGCACGCGTTCGACGTGCCCGCGCGTGTAGGCCTCGCGGGCCTCGATCGTGTTCGCCAGCATCGTCACGGTCTGCAGGTGGGCCGAGCGGGTGTCAAAGAGCTGCAGGGTTCGACGACGGTCGAGCTTGGCGCGTACCGCGACCAGCAGGTCTTCGGGCGCAAAGGGCTTGAACAGGAACTCGTCGGCGCCCAGGGCGCGCGCCCGGGTGGTGATCGCCGTCTCGGTTCGGGCGCTGAGAAACAAGAAGGGGACCCCGGCGCCGCTGGCCTGGGCGCGAACCGCGGCCAGCAGGCCGAAGCCGTCGAGGCGCGGCATCATCAGGTCCGAGATGATCAGATCTGGCACCTCGTGCGTGAAGGCCTCGATGCCCTCGATCCCGTTGCAGGCCAACGAGACCCGATAGCCGTCGCCTTCGAGTAAATCGCGCATGACCTCAAGGATATCGGGGTTATCTTCGACGACGAGGATGTGATGCATGATCGCGTAAGCGAGCATTGTAGCATGGGGCACCCGGTTGCCCCGGGCACACCAACAACGCCTTGGGCTCAGTAGCGTGGTGGAGGTGGTATGATCTTTTTTTCGTCGCCGCGCTCCCGGCGACATAGAGTTTGCATGACTCCACCCATTTCGATCTGGCGACGACTGACGTTGGTCGCCGCTTTGCTGACGGCCTGTGGGAACCCGGCGGCAACCACGCCGACCGCGGATACGCTGCCGCCGCCGGTGATCTCGACGCCGACAGTCCCTCCTGCGACGCCGACCCCGGCAGAGCTCTCTACGCCTGAGTTGGCCCTGGCCGCGTACCTGGAGGCCTTCACCACCCGCGACCTCACGCGCTTGACTGGCCTCGTGACACCCGACAGCCAGGGGGGCTCAGCCGAGGCCTTTCAGCAATCCGTGACGCAGCTGCTCGGCAATACGCTCACAGCGACCGAAATCGAAGCGCGGCCCGGCGCAGTCACGGTCGATGGCGCCAACGCGACAGCCACGGTCGATCTGCGCTATCAGACCGCGCTGGTTGGCGAACTGAACACCACGGTCAGCATCCCGTTGCGGCAGGACGCAGGTTCGTGGCGCGTGGTCTTCAGCCCGGCCGTGATCTGGCCAGATCTGGTCAACGGGCAGCAGTTGCTCATGGTCGTGCTGACCCCGGATCGGGGATCGATCCTCGATCGCAATGGCGTGCCGCTGGTCGAGAACACGTCGGCCTATGCGGTCGGATTTGTGCCCGGTGAACTGGAGGAAGAGAGCGCGGGTGTGGGTGGCGTGGCGCGTTTGTTTGGGATCTCGACCGAGGTGCTCAACGTGCGGCTCGCCAACGCCGTGCCCGAGCAATACCTGATGATCGGCGAGGCGCCTGCGGCGCTGGTCGAGGGGCGCTACGGTTACTTGTTCAACACGCCGGGCGTCTATCTCTACGGTTACGAGGGCCGCTTTTACTACGGCGACGGCGCTGCCGCGCACGTCACTGGTTACACAAGCTACATCCAGCCCGAAGAAGTCCAGACGTATCGCGAGCAGGGCTATTTCGGCACCGAGCGCATCGGCTCGGCCGGGCTCGAGGCCTGGGGCGAGGTCGCGTTGGCGGGGAAGTCGGGCGGCCAACTGCAATTGCGCGATGCGAATAGCCAGTTCCTGCGCATGATCGCGCAAACCCAACCCCAGGACTCGCAGACGATCACGTCCACGGTCGATCTCGACTTGCAGGAGGCCGTGCAGTTCGCGCTCGGCGACTTCTCGGCCGCGGCCGTGGTCCTCGATCTGAACACGGGCGCCGTCCTGGCGATGGCATCGGCGCCGACCTTCAGCCCGAACCTGTTCGATCCGGGCAATCGCAATAACGACTCGGCCGGCGCGATCCTGAGCGATCCACGACGTCCAGGCATCAATCACGCAACGCAATCGGCGTACCCGGCGGGCTCGATCTTCAAAATCGTGACGATGGCGGCCGGCCTGACCTCGGGGCTCTTCACGCCAGAAAGCCGCTACGACTGCAACGGCATTTGGGAGGAAATGGATAACTTCCCACGCCCCGACTGGCTCGAGGGCGGGCACGGCGACATCACCCTGGTCGAGGGTCTGTCGGGCTCGTGCAACCCGTGGTTCTGGCACATCGGCCTCAACGTCCACAACCAGGACCCGGAGTGGCTGGGGGAGACGGCTCGCGCCTTTGGCCTGGGCGCAGTAACCGGGATCGCCCAGGTGGACGAAACCCCGGGCCAGATCCCGGATCCCGAGTGGAAGCAGCGGACGCGTGGTGAGGCCTGGACGGCGTTTGACGACGTCAACATGTCGATCGGCCAGGGCGATGTACTTGTCACGCCGTTGCAGTTCGCTCGGCTGACGGCGGCGATCGCCAACGGCGGCACGCTCTATCAGCCGCAACTGGCCCTGAGCGTCGCGGCCCCTGACGGTCAACCGACCTTCACCTTTGCGCCGATCGCGCAGGGCACCCTGCCGCTGACCGAAGAACAACTGGCCGCGATCCAGACTGGCATGCGCAACGTGACCAAGGAGCCGATAGGCACGGCCCGCAACCGCTTTCGCAACTTCTCGATCCCTGTGGCAGGTAAGACCGGGACGGCCGAGGATCCGGGTGTGAGCGGCATCCAGGAGCCGGACGCGTGGTTCACGGGCTTCACGTACGCCGGCCGCAGCGACCGGCCCGACATCGCCTTTGCTGTTGTGGTGCAGAACCAGGGTCAGGGCTCCGATTTTGCGGCCCCGATCGCGCGGCGCATCATCGAAGCCTACTTCGGCCTGAACTACGCCCGCTACCCCTGGGAGGCCTCGGTCGGCGTGCCGGCGGATCTCATTGCGACCCCGACGCCGGACCCGAGTGTGCCGGTGGATACGCCAACCCCATGAAAGCAATTTGCGATATGTGATTGGTGATTTACGATTTCCTCTTTGCTTCGAGGAAATCGCAAATCACCAATCACATATCGCAAATGCGTTGAGCGGGTGATGGGATTCGAACCCACGAATATCAGCTTGGAAGGGCGTCCCAACGCCCGCCAGGCCGATAGAGTCGGGAAATCTGCCTGTATTCAGTTGTTCGCGAAGGCGGACAACTGTGACCGAACCCAAGAACGAACAGCATCTTTCACAAGGAACCGTCGTCAACCTGGGCCAGTGGGCGAGGGCGTTTCTGATCGCCAAGCGGGCCGAAGGTGTCACCACATCGACGATCAAACGCGCCTACGCACCCATCCTGGCCAACGTCGAGAGGTTCTGTCGGGCGCACGAAGTGACCACTGTCGAGGCCATCGACCCGACTCTGATCCGCGAATACCTCCTGGCTCGAGCCGAAATGGGGAGGAAGCCCTCAGACGTTCATAGACACTATAGGGTCATCAAGACCTTCCTGCGCTGGTACGAGATCGAGACGGCGGCCGAGGGTTGGCGCAACCCGATCAACCGGGTAGCACCTCCGAAGGTGCCCGAGCTGGTGCTCGACCCGGCGCCGCTGGAAGACATTGCGGCTATGGTCAGAGAGTCGGGGCCTCGAGACCGAGCCATACTTCTGACACTGGTGGACACCGGCCTGCGGGCGTCCGAGCTACTCGGACTCAACGTCGAGGACTTCGACTTCGCTGAGGCCGTGCTTACGGTGCGGCACGGGAAGGGCGGCAAGGTTCGTCTTGTGCCACTTGGGGCAAACTCGAGGCGGGCCCTTCGGCGGTGGCTCAGGATCCGGCCGGCCAGGGGGGTGGCGCTGTTTCTGAGCAAGGACGGCACACGCTTGACCTACCAAGGCCTGCGAACGCAGATACTGCGCTTGGCCAAGCGGGCAGGGGTGAAGGCGCCGCAGCTGCACGGCATCCGCCGGGCATTTGCTATTGGAATGCTTCGGGCAGGGGTCGATTTGCTGACTCTATCCAGGCTGCTGGGTCACAGCCGACTCGACCTGCTGGCCAAGTATGCCAAACAATCGATCGAGGATCTTCGGGCAGCGGTGGAACGGGCGAGCGTGGCGGATAAGCTTTAGGACGACGCAAAAAGGCGCTACTTTCTTACTGACGAGCGAAACATTCGCGCACCGATTGTCCGCGAACCATGCTAACGTATAATCGAGGCGATATCACAGAAGTGTGCCAAAACAGGGCACATCCATGGATCGCCTTCTTGAAAGAGGACATCCTATGGCAAATGATCGGCGCATCACTATTAGGATGCGCGGCCGGATCGAAGACGGTGGTGATGTCCGGTTTGAGGACTTCATCCGCCAGCTCGATTCGGTAAGGACCGCGCTTAGCGAAACAGAGAGAATAACCACAGCAACAAAGTCTGTGGCGTTCCGTGTTATCGGGCTTAGCCACAACAGTCCAGCCACAATTGTTCTCGAGGCCGTCGACGGTTCTGGGAATGCTGGAGTTGCCGCAGATGTGGTTGGAATGTTCATGCAATCAATCGACGCTGTGCGCAAGGGCACCGCGCCTGATCGATTTGACTATCCCGCCTTTCGCGCCTTCAAAGAGATATCGAAACTGGTCGACACGCACAAGATCGAGCACGTTGGCATATCGCACAACGGGGATACGGAAATTCCGGTCTCGGCCCTGGCCAAGAGTTTTGACCTGGCGTTCGGCTCAGATGAACGCGAAACCGGATCAGTCAGCGGCATGCTTGAGCAAATCAATCTACACGCCAACCAAAACGTGTTCACGATTTACCGGGCATCCAACATGCCGAAGCTACGCTGCGTGTTTGCGAAAGATCTTCGACAGGAAGCTATCGGCGCGGTTGGTAAGCACGTAACTGTGTTTGGTCAATTGAAGTACAAGGCGCGGCTTGACGGCGGCCGTCCCTTTGAAATGAAGGTCACTAGCATCGAAGTTCACCCACCTGATGACGAGTTGCCCACACTTATGTCCCTGTTTGGCATTGCGCCCGACCTGACGGGAAACCAAAGCAGCGAGGACTACGTCAGGAGATTGCGTGATGAGTGGTAAGCCGGCATACTATTGGGACACCTGTGTTTTCATATCTTTGATCTCTGGAGAAAAGCGATCCGACCCGCGCGAATCGAGCGGAATACTTGAGCATGTCTCCCGGTTTGACACCGGCGAAATCAGGCTTGTCACCTCGGTCTTGACTCTGACCGAGGTGCTAACCAGCCACTTCACGCCGCAGATGGAAGAGAGATTCCAAGGAATCACTCACAGAAGCAACTTCGAGCTCATCAATGTAACCTCGATCATCGCCACAATGGCTCAAGAGCTGCGTGGCTTCTATCAACTCAAGGCGTCATCAGATGGGCTGCCTACGCTTGGAACGCCCGACGCGATCCATGTCGCTACCGCGATAGTAAGCCATTGTGACGTGCTATTCACGTTTGATGGCAGCGACAAGCCTGGCAAGCAGCGCGCCCTACTACCGCTTTCGCCAAAGATCGCCGGAAGATACGACCTGAAGATCGAACGACCGCTTTCAACACAATTATCCCTCGGGCTTCCAGTTCAAGCCCGCAAGAGAAGCAGGTTGCGATAGGCAGCACAAATCGTGGGATGATCGTGGTCCAAGCCGGTCTGAATGGCGACGGCAATGCCTAACACTGCCCTCGTGGCTTGCTGGTTGGTCTGCCGGGCACTCCATCTGTTTCCGCAACAATACCTCACAAACCACAATCCCTATTAGCGCTAGTTGACCGCTGAACAACCCGATATTCGCCCGTCGCGTCAGGACGGGCTATGAGGCCCCTCACGGGGCCTTTTGCATTCCAGGACCATCCCGGCCAGTGGCGTCCTCTGACGACTCGCCACACGTCACGTCGGGCGCTTCTACACCCCAAAGAGGATAACATCATGACCCATCTGATCCCCACTGCGGCCGGCACCGACGTTGAGTCATTGGGAGCCGTCGCTCGAGAATATGCAAGCCATAGCAAGGCCCCATCGACTCTGCGCAACTACCGCGCCGGCTGGGCCGAGTTCGCCAGCTGGTGCCAGGCCCAGGGGCGGGAGAGTCTTCCAGCCAGCCCGGCGACTGTGGCTGACTACATTGGTGCCTTGGCCGCCAACGGCGCCAAGGCGTCAACGATCAACCTAAAGCGCTGCGCCATTGGGTTCGCCCACCGGGCGGCCAACCTGGCGGATCCCACAGCGGCGGAGGTCGTGCGGGCGGTGCTTTCGGGCATCACCCGCAAGATCGGTTCAGCGCCCGATCGCAAAGCGCCGCTGACTCTTGAGGCGTTGCGGCCAGCGCTCGCGGCTCTACCTGACTCGATTGCCGGGGTCCGCGACCGCGCCATTCTTCTCCTAGGGTTTGCCTGTGCGTTGCGTCGCTCTGAGTTGGTGGCGCTAGATGCCAGTGATCTACTCCTGGCCAAGGCCGAATTGAGAGTCACTATTCGGCGCTCGAAGACAGATCAAACCGGCATAGGCACCGAAATTATTGTCCCGGCCGTTGGCGGTGAGCTCTGCCCCGTGCAGGCTGTCGGCGCCTGGCTCGAGGCAGCTGAGATCACCGGCGGACCGGTGTTCCGCCGAGTAGACCGGCACGGGCGCGTGGGCCAGCGTCGTTTGTCGGCTCAGAGTGTGGCGTTGATCGTCAAGGCTGCAGCTCGCCGGGCCGGCCTCGACTGGCGCCGACTCTCTGGGCACTCGATGCGGGCCGGTTTCGCAACCCAAGCAGCCCTGAATGGCGTCAACCCTATCGACGCGATGGCGGTTACGCGACACAAGAGCCAGACGGTATTCTCTGCCTACATTCGCGCCGCCGGAGTACAGCAACGCCAAGCGATTGCAGCAGCGTTGAGGCGGTCGGACCGATAGTTCTTCCACTTCGACGGACCCGCCAGACGTGCAGAAATCGCTGGAAAACAAGCGGATTCCGCACACGCCCATCTCGTCGACATCGTCGCGACGTTGCCCCACCAGAACAGATGCGCTACTATGTATGCCACATGGATGATGCCTGTCATTGGCATCATCCGTAGTCAGAAACACTGCGACTTAATCGCGCATTCGGCTTCCTGGGAGGGCCAGCCACATGGACAACTTGAGGATTCGACATGTCACACCCCACTTCGTTCCGCTTTCGACCGCAAACGCTCGATCTTCTTGATCGACTCGCAGCTAAGCTGCAGCGGTCCCGGACCGCAACCCTCACGTTCCTAATCGAGCGCGGCGCGGATGCCCTGCTCGAAGATCCCTCCGACACCCCGCGGGCATTCACGGCAACCGAATATCGGCCAGGAGGCGCGGATCCCCGAATCCCGGATGAGTTGGTTCGCCGGTTGGTCGAAATCGTCCTCGAGGCGGGCGACGTTTCCGAGAAAGCCAAGCGCTCTCGGGGTGCGCGGTGACCGCGCCTACGCTGGCGGCGGTTGAGCGCCGCCCCGTTCGCACCGGTGGCCGCCCTCTCGCCTCTTTCGGGGCCGTGGCCGAAGACTACGCGCGACGCGGGTGGCATGTCTTTCCTCTTCGCGGAAAAGGCCAGCAATTGATCCGGTCGTGGGCTAGGGAAGCCACCACCGACGTTGAACAGATCCGCGAGTGGGACCGGCGCTGGCCGGACGCTAACATCGGCATCGCTTGCGGACCATCGCGGCTGGTGGTGGTTGACCTCGACGGCGACGCGGGTAGCGAAACGTGGGAACGTTTGACGGTCACCCACGACATCGAGTCTTCGCCACTTGTGTCGATCACGGGCTCTGGTGGCAGGCACATCGTTTACCAGTTACCCGACGGTGTTCACCTGGGCAACACCCAGAAGCGCCTTGGACCGGGCATCGATACGCGCGGCGAAGGCGGCTATTTCATCGTCCCCCCGTCGATACACCCAAATGGCAAAGACTACCGTTGGCTCGACCGGGCCGCCGAACCCCTGCCCTGCCCGTCGGCGTTGATCGAGCTGCTGGCTTGCGAGCCCGAACAGCCCGACCCGTGGGCCCCACAGGCGTTGTCGCTGGCGGCTATCCGCCAGCCGCGTCCACCGGTTGCGTGGGTGCTCGACGGCGTGCTTGCTCGTCGCTCGGTGAATCTGCTTTACGGGCCGCCGGGGGGGTTCAAGACGATGGTCGGCGCCGCGTTGGCGGCCTGTGTTGCCGGCGGACAGCGCTTTTTGGCTTCTTCTGATGGATCGGGCGGACTGGCCGTCGTACAGGGACCAGTCACCTGGCTCGACTTCGATTCTGGCGAGGATGTCACGGTCGAACGCCTAGCCGCGTTTGCTGCTGCGCATGGCTTGCCAGAGGATGCGCCTATCACCGCGTATTGCTCACCCAACCCAGCCTTCGACGCTTCCGACCCACTCTCTGTGGCTGCGCTGATCGAGCGTTGTCAGGGGACTGCTCTGATCGTGATCGACACGCTGACCCATATCAAGGGCGGGATCGACTCAAATTCCGACGACATGACCGCCGTCATGACCGGGCTCCGCGAGTTGGCAGAACGAACCGGCGCGGCCGTGCTCGTTCTGCACCACCAGCGTAAAGCTCAAGTCGGAGGTCACGCTCGAGAGGGAGATTCAATCCGGGGGTCATCGGCTATCGAAGCCGGGCTCGACACCGCGCTGATGGTGCAGCGCGACGGCCGGCGCGTCACGATCAGATCGACCAAAAGTCGGCGCGGTGAGATCCCGACCCTTCATGCAGAGTTTACCTTCGAGCATGCAGCTGACGGCAAGGCGCTGGCCAGTGCTCGCTTTTGGCCTGTCGCTGGACCCTCTGAGCAGGCATTCGGCGCAATCGCCGATCGGGTAGTCGACGCCCTGCGCCAGAGGGGGGAGCTCTCCACTAACCAGCTTGAGGACTCGGTCGGCGGCAACAAAGGGCAGCTCAGCCAGGTGTTGGAGCAACTTGTGGCCCGTGGGTCGGTCGCTGTCAGGAAGGGGTCACGCAATGCCAAAGTCTATTCGATACCCACTGGTGACTGACTTCCCCCAACCTCCCCCGTCTTCCCCCAGGGGGAGGTTACGACTTCCCCCACCCCCTATAGGGGGGGAAGTCGTTGGGGGAAGTGGGTGGATTCGGAACAGGGGAAGTGAAAAGCAAAGGCCATGACCAACCTACCCCACTGTCTGGCTTACTTGGCCAAACTCCCGCCGGCCGTCTCTGGCTCAGGTGGACACAATGCCACCCTCCGCGCCGCCTGTGAGTGCGTTCGATTCGGCCTCACCGACTCCGAGGCCATGCAAGCCCTGGCCGAATACAACCGGCGGTGCTCTCCGCAGTGGTCCGAACGTGAACTGGCTCACAAGCTGGCCGATGCCCGCAAGCTGGCTGGCGGCCAGACCAGCCAGCGTGCCCGAAGTGTCGCCCGCAAGCGGAGAGAGTCGGCGCGCACCTTCGATCGTGCCGCCCTCGATCGAGCCTTGGCCCAGAGACGCGCCAGGAGGGCCGTGGAGACTCGTTACGACTCCTCCCCGACTCTGGACACCCCTGGGGATGCGACAGCGTTTGTGGCACGCTCCACGCCTCCTGTGGCACGTGCCACGGATCCTGCCAGCGCCATGCGAGCTGCTTTCGCTCTCATTGAAGCATTCCCCGGCTATCTTCCTGGCGTGCCGATTGCGCGTCAGTCGATTGAAGTTGAGGAACGGTACTGGGCCGAGGTGTGGCAAAGGATGGGAGTACCCGACCCCGCCATCTTGAGGTTGAACTAGCCGTGCCAAACCTAACGATCAGATTGCGCTCATTGGCCGACCGTATGCCGGACAGGGAGGTGAGCGCCAAACAGCGCGGGATCGTGGCAGGGCTGCTCGAGATGCAATACCCGGACTATCCCGAATTGCGGCGCAAGTACTTTCTGCTGAAAGCGTTCGGAGTCGACAGCGTGCACAAGTTGCATCCCCGGCAAGTTCGGGCGTTGCTGGACTGGCTGGGACCGGTGCGCGACTCTGATGGTCGACTGTGGCCGTGCGCTGCCGCGGCCAGCGACGTTCGAGCGTTCGAAGAAGCCTATCAATAGGGCGCCGTATCAGGCGCTCACTCACAAGGAGCAAACATCATGAGCACAGACAAGTACACGTACATCAACGGCGAGCGGATCCGGCAACTGACAGACAAAGAACTCCTCGAGGAGAACACCAGGCTGAGTCGGCCCGTGTCGGATGGGCTGCGCGAAAAGGTCGAGGCCCAAGAAAAGCTCGAGCGCGACCTTGCCAAGCTCCGCGCCGATGCCGAAAAGTATGCGGCCGACCGTCAGGCCACCCAGGACAAGCGCCGCGCAGAGCAGGAAGCCGCTGAGCATGAGACCCGTCGTGAGGCCATGCGCCTGCGTCTCGAGCCCTATCGCCTGGCCGAGCGGCAGGCCTGGGTCGATGCGGGTGGCAGCGGACTCGACTTCGACGCGAAGGTTTGGCCTGACCGTGCCACCTCTCACGCGCTGCGCATCGCGGCCGAGGATGAGGCCGTGACCCAAGCGGCCATCTCTCGGGCCTATCGGGCCAAGTTCTAGGATGACCGCGAATGACCGCAAATGACCGCTCCGGGAAATTGACCAGGCGCCAACGTAACGCCATCGGGGCCTTGCTCACCTCGCGCACTGTCCAAGAGGCGGCAAAGGCCGCGGGGGCGGGCGAAAAGACCATCCGGCGCTGGTTGGATGACCGAAACTTCGTGGCGGCGATCGAGGCGGCTCGAGCTGAGGCGTTGAAGGTTGTGCTTCAGCGCCTCAGCTCTCTTGCCGTGACGGCCGTTGAAACGCTCGAAGCCGTCATGCTGTCCAGTGCTGCCCCCCATTCAGCCAAGGTCAGGGCGGCGAATGCCACACTGACCAATTTGCTGAAGGTCCGCGAGATCACCGCCATTGAGGAACGCATCACGCGCCTCGAAGAGAGATTGAACCGATGACCACCAAACTGCGCCTAACGAAACTCGAGGGGTTGGCCGGCTTGGAGCGGGTGAAGCCGCGCGGCAGGGTGGCACGGGCAGCACTGAAACAGAAGTTAGAACGAGGCACTCACCAAAACCCCCTCGCGCGTCTCAGCGACTCGGAGGTGCTCGAGCGCGCGGCACAGGCACGTCAGCGCGCCGTGAAATCTGGGCGTGCCGACCTGATAGCCCGCTATGACCGGCTGCTGGCCGGCTGGGGCGTGCACAGCCCCGATGGTGTCATCCGAGTGCGCGACGAAATGAGAGCGCTCGAGGGAGAGTCGGCAGACCGGACCTCGCAGCGCATCGCACGACTCCGCCGGAGATCGGCGGAGCGCGGAAAGACCCACCCCAACGCGCCCTAGAATGCGGCGCCGTGAGTCGAGGCGGGCTGCTGAGAGGCCTTCCGAGCCCGCGCCGACCTTCGGGTGGGTGAGACGCACACCGGCCCTTGTAGGGCCCTCCAGGGCCATCCGATATGTGCAGAATGACATAGTTAGCTGCCTATATCGGATGGCCTCAACGCATCGTCTGAGAAACCATTGTTGACAAACGGAGGGTTACGACTCATACTAGCGACAATCGAACAAAAAACGGGTCAACAAGGTGCTAGTAACACCTCGTTGACCCTGACCGAAACCACCGCGTGAACGGTGGCACGGCTGACCTCGATTCTATCAGGGCGGCTCTGCTACACATAGGCGGGCCGCCCTTTTTGTTTGGGCTCCCAGCACCAGCGGTGGTGCACATTCCCAACCTCAAAACGCCCACCGCCTACGGTGCAACTCCGGCCCGGCCACGAGAGGGCAGGCTGTGTGGCAACCTCATAACCGGCGCGCTATTCGGCGCTGCCGGCATCCACAAATCGACCCAACAACTGAAAGGACTATCGAACATGACCAGCAATCAGCGGGCCGTGTTGCTCCAGCTGGCGGAGGAGTACTTCGCTGACTGGCGGGCTGGCCTTGGCACCAATCCCGACGACTCTTTCCGTCGTTTCCTCGTCTGGCTGGATGACCAACTGGACAATCTGATCGTTCCTTGTCGAAAGGATCCAACGTGAACACATCAACCAACATCAAGGGCGCCATGCAGGAACACGGCAGAAACGCATTGCGCGGCTTTGCAGTGACGCTTTCGCTGATCGTCTATGGCGCCGCACTGTTGTATGCCGGCGTGCGAAGCTATGACCTGTTTGCTCGCACCTTGCCACCTGACATGATCGGCCTCGCGCTGTTGGGCATAGTGGCGCTCGAGGTGACCGCGCTCGGCCTACCGCTGGCGATCCACTTCTGGACCTCTCCCGGCCAACAGCGCATGATCGCCTTCGGCTTCTACGGGCTTGACCTGGCGCTGATCATCGCCAACAGCATCCTCGACGCTGCTCAAAACGCTGGCTCGGTCCTGCCGGGCTTCATGCAGTGGTACGGTGTGTTTGCCGTGCCTGGCCTTCCGGTGTTCTGCATGATCGGTTGGGCCATGATCTGGATGACCGACCCGACCACCCGCGAGCACGACATGCGAGCGGCAGTGCGAGCAGCAACCCGAGAGGCGCTGTTTGGTCGGATTATCGAAGAAACGGCAGCGGCCGACATCACGGAAGAGGTACACGAGGCGGCCCGGAGCCAGGTACGTGAGATCGTGGGCGAAACGATCGCGAGAGCACCCCGTCAGCTGCAGAGCTCAACGGCATCCAGTCAGGCTCCAGCCCCCCATGGTTCGGTCCATGCCAATGGCACTCAGGCGCGTGTAAGAGTCGAGGCAGTAGAGGCCCCAAAAGGCTGAACGGCGGCTGGCGCGTCGAAGTCCTCGACAACGGGCGCCGGTGGGTGTGGCGCAAAGGCTCACACAACAGGCGCCGATCGCTGCCGGGCGGCGACTTCGCCAACCTCAGTCCAGAAAGGCAAACTGCCTATGAGCAGAACAGAGAAACGCTCAGAGAGCGGCGGAGCGAAGCTATCGCCCGCTGACGCGCTGGATGTCCTTGCCAGCGCACTCAACTACTGCAAGGATGCCGGCCTGCACTACTGGCTGGCGAACGGAACACAAGGCGAGGGGCTACTGATCCGGTTGCCCGGTGCACTCGTCAGCGAAGATGGCAGCCGACTCATGGAGGTGGAAGCCCCTGGGCAGGGGTAGCAAATCCGGGTAGAGTCACGAACAGAAGCTTTCACAAAACGCGAACAACTGAATACTGGCAGATTGAATTGCTGAGGGCACGGCCGAGGATCCGGGTCTGAGCGGCGTGCAGGAGCCGGACGCGTGGTTCACGGGCTTCACGTACGCCGGCCGCAGCGACCGGCCCGACATCGCCTTTGCTGTTGTGGTGCAGAACCAGGGTCAGGGCTCCGATTTTGCGGCCCCGATCGCGCGGCGCATCATCGAAGCCTACTTCGGCCTGAACTACGCCCGCTACCCCTGGGAGGCCTCGGTCGGCGTGCCGGCGGATCTCATTGCGACCCCGACGCCGGACCCGAGTGTGCCGGTGGATACGCCAACCCCATGAAAGCAATTTGCGATATGTGATTGGTGATTTACGATTTCCTCTTTGCTTCGAGGAAATCGCAAATCACCAATCACATATCGCAAATGCGTTGAGCGGGTGATGGGATTCGAACCCACGAATATCAGCTTGGAAGGCTGACGCCTTACCACTTGGCGACACCCGCATCGACTCATCATTCTACCAAACAACCTATCGCCACACAGCCATGGGGCTCACCGAGTGTGCACGGGCGAGTTGTCACTCCGGATTCGGGCCGCGAATAACGCGATTGGGTCTCTCGAAGCCGGCGCCATTGGTCAGCCACAATCACGAAATTCGCGACAACAACGCACTGACAACCCGGTGCTGTACACGCTCCCGTGGTCGGCACAGATGGAAACGGTGATCGGCGAGTGGCGCGTTGAGTCGAAATCGATTACAACGTATGCGTTCGGCAGCGATACTTTTGTGGCGATCACCAGGCACATGTGAGGAATACGACGGGAGTATTCCCCCTGGTCGCTTGTGGGGTATTCCCCCTTGTCGCGTAGATACTCGAACTGGTGCCCGAAAAAACTTGGAGATCATGCGGGACCTATGGGTGGTTGTCCGCAGCCCGCGATGCCGCAATACTGAGAATGACGCCGTTGAATCGCCAGTGGTCGTTCAGGAGGAGAACGATGCTTTGGCTGCTCGCCGGCTTGAGTATCGTCCTGGTGTTGGGCCTCTTTGTGGCCCTGAGCGTGGTGGCCTTTGTCGGGCCCATGCCCACCGAGGGTGATACTCAGCCTCCCATGTAGACCGACCCGATAAAAGACTGGGCTCGGTAATCGTTTCAGACGTCAGGACGTCCCGGCCGTGTGGGTATAATGGCTGACGGCCTGGCCGCCTCGAGTGGCTGTCGCGTGCCTGCCGGCCGCCGGGCGAGCCTGGACCATTCACCTTGACCACCGGTTCTCGACTCATTGACCTGAACAGCGCCTCGATCGACGAACTCGACCTTTTGCCTGGAGTCGATCGCGAGGTGGCTGCGCGCCTGGTCGCCGCGCGGCCCTATCGTGGCCTGCTTGACCTCAACCACGTTCCCGGTCTGACGCCCGAACTGATTGCCGGGATTCTGCCTCATGTCACCGTGTCGCGTCCAGCCACACGTGGGTTGACCCCTACATCGCAGCAGCCCGAGCTGCGCCAGGAGTCGATCCAGCCGCTGGTGCGCCCCAACCACTCCGAATCTGACAAAGAGTCGCCTGGCCAATCCGCCTGGACCGATCCCTATGGCGATCGCAGCCGCGTGATCCGGCGAATGCGCGGTTTGCCCCGAAAGACACGCTGGCGCATGACCTTGATCGCGTTCTATTCGGTCGTGGCCCTGCTGATCCTCGTGCCGTTGGGGTTCGGCGTCTACTGGTGGCTCACACCCCGTGAAACGCCCGCACCGCCCGCGCCGACCGCGACCCGTGCGCTGGCCGGCATCGACGAGCCGACGCTGGCCAGCGGCGAGACTTTTGCGCCACCGACCGTGACCGACAGCGCGTCGACGTCGGTTATGACCGAGGCCGGTCTGGCGCTGACTGAAACCGGCGTGCCACCGACCGAGACCGCCGACGCCAGCGCCTTCGGCACGGCCACAGAATCGGCAGCCCTCACCGCCTTTGCACCGCGTTTCTCGCCCACGCCGGCGCTGACCGCGACCCCGACGGCCTCGCCCACGCCCGCGATCTCGCCGACGCCGTCTCGTACGGCAACGCGCACCACGACACCTACGCCCACGGCCACGTCGACGCCGCGCGCAACGGCAACACCCACGATCACGCGCACACCCACGCGCACGGCTACGGCGACCGTCACCCCGACCGCCTCGCCGACATTGACCGGCGAACCGCGTCCGAGATCGCGGCCGTAGCACATGGCGCACAGACCATAGCGAGTGTCACAGGTCAGCGGCGTGCGCACCTTGACTTCGTCGATTCCGATACGGTCGATCAGATCGCAGTGGTCCTCGCTGATCAGCGTGCCCTGCTCGATGTGGGTCTCTTCCGAATCGGGATCGATAACGTCGGCAGCGGTCACCCGGCCAAGAATGCGCTCGCGGATCGCCTCGATGACTTCACCACCTTCGATCAGGGCTTTTCTGGTGACGCCATTGCTGGTTCCGCAATCATCCTCGATGACCACCAGGTCCTGCGTCACGTC
>DKKP01000374.1 GCA_002455335.1 Anaerolineales bacterium UBA6663
CCGAGGCTCCGCCTCGGCCGCGCGAAACACCCGTAACACCTGGTATTCCATTGGTTGTGCAATGATCGTTATCTCATGAAACCCGGTTGGGCACAATATGTCAGGTCTACGTACAATGGGGGTTGAGGTTTCACAGCCATGACCGCCCAGGCCACCACGCGCCCCACCTCGGCCGACGGCCCACAGCCGCTCGACCCGCTCCGCCATCTCGGCCNNAGGTCAGTTTCGCGCGTGAGATGGGCGACGAGAACGCGCGCCAGGCAACCCGCGAGATGCGCCGCCACAGCCGGCTCGGGTGGCAACTGCGGGTGCTGCTCTGGTTCGGTCTTGACGATTATCTGCCGACTCAGGGCTACGTCTGGGTCGAAGATGGGCGCGTGGTCGGCACGGTGCAGACGCAGCCGACCCGCGACGACCCGCGCACCTGGCTGATCGCCAACGTCGCTGTGCTGCCCGAGTATCGCCGCCGCGGCATCGCCGAGGCCCTGACCCGTGCGACGCTCGAGTACATCACCAATCGCCGCGGCCGCTTCGCGCTGCTCCAGGTCGATGAAGACAACCCGGTCGCGCAGTCGCTCTATACGAAATTGGGGTTCGCCCACATCGCGACCCACGCCCACTTCCATCGGGCCGGGCTCTCGCAGATCCCGCCCCTGGCACCCTCGCGCTTCGACATCCGGTTGCGCGACCCGCGGGAGTGGGTCGCGGATTTCGACCTCGCCCGGCTCAGCCGACCGGAGGGCCTGGCCTGGGATAGGCAGCTTGCGCCCGGGCAATTCCGCGCCGGCCCCTTGCGCCGGCTAAGTGATTTCCTGGACGGTCACAGCGTCGAGCGCTGGGTCGCTGAAACCTCCACCAACGAGATCGTCGGAAGCCTGCGCATCGACACCGGGCTCCCCGAGGGCGATCGATTGACCCTCATCGTGCATCCAGCCTTCCGCAACGAGGTGGAACGTCCGCTGCTGGTCCGGGGGCTGCGTCGCCTGGGCTCGAGGCCCTGGGCCATCCATATCGAACACCCCGCCGAGGACGCCTGGCTGGGTGGTATGCTGGTCGAGCACGGGTTCACGCGCACCCGGGTGCTTCGCTGGATGCGCTACGCACTGGCTGTCTGAGCGCCTCGCTTTCGGCTCCGCCATGTCAACTTCTTCAACGTCAGCGACTCCGCTTCGCGATTTCTCGCACCGCCCCGGTGCCCGGATGTTTTGGGGCGCCCTGGTCGTCGCCGGAGGTTGTGTGGCGTTCACGCTCGTCGCCGGGTTGGTCAATGCGCTTTGGTATCGCGATCTCCCCGTGGCCGTCGACCCGATTGGTCTGCTGACAGGCGCCCTGACGTTGGGCGCCGCCGGGGCCGTTGTCGGCGCGCTGACGATGCGCTCCGAGAGCGTGGCGGCCGGGGTGCTCACCGGGGCTGGCGCCATCGGGCTGCTCACGGCCTTATCGCTGCTGTCAAACGTCCTGGGCGGGGGCGAGGTGTTGGCCTTCATCGTGGTGTTCCCGGCCCTGGCGCTTGGCCTTGTCGCCTGTGCAGCGCTGCGCCTGGCGCTCAACGGTCCGTTCAGCCGCGGGCCCCTGGCCCTGGTCTTCGTCGGACTTGTGGGCGGCGCGCTCGGGCTATGGGGCCGGATGTCGGAGCCCGAGGCGAACGCGGTTCGTAACGTTCAACGCGCGATCGCCACGTACGCCACGCAGCCCGCTGGCTTGCAGCGCCCGGCCGAATTCAATCAGGCCCCGGGGGCTTACGCGCATCTACAACTGCCCTACGCCGTCACGGCGCGCACGGTGCGCGCCGACCCCGAGACGATCGAGGTCGTTGTGGCCTTCGAAGACGGGTACACGCTCACCTGCCGCGTCATCACCCGCGTACCGCTCTGCAGCGAGTTTGGCACTGCCGAGTTGGGCGGCCCCGACTCAGATCGCTGAAGTCGAGCTGTGTTTGATCGTCTACAGGGCGCCCCCCTGGCGCGTCGACAGACGCAACCGTCAGCCGATTGCTGCGTAAAGAAAAAGGAACACACGCTGCACCTGAAGGATCTCAACACCCCAACCCACGGTGCACCCGAGGAGGCGACATCATGTTCAAATTGCTCTTGCGTCTGGCGATCAACGCCGTGGCCCTGTGGGTGGCCGTTAACGGCATACCCGGTGTTTTCGACGGCGTCCCTGGCATCGCCGGCCCGCGGGACGTGACCTCGATCGTGGCGCTGGCCTTCATTTTCGGCCTGGTCAACGCGCTGCTTCGCCCGTTGTTGACCCTGCTCACGTGCCCGCTCCTGATCCTCACCCTTGGGCTTGGCACGCTGCTGATCAACACGTTGCTCTTCTGGCTCTCGGGCCTGATCGGCCAGCAGTTCGGCGTGGGCTTCACGGTCGACGGATTCTGGGCGGCCTTCCTGGGCGCCCTGGTGGTCAGCGTGGTCAGCATTGTCTTGAGCGTCTTCGTCCCCGACGATCGCGAGCGCCGCAACCGCGACCGCGACGACCGCGACTGAAGCGCAGCACGCCACGAGAACCGGTGCGCCGTGGCGTTGGGTCGGCCCAACGCC
>DKKP01000328.1:0-165 GCA_002455335.1 Anaerolineales bacterium UBA6663
ACAAGGCGCACGCCACGGAGCGCGTCGGCGTCGAGGTCGAGCAGGCGGTGGAGTTGCGTCGGCACGAGCGAGATCAGCGTCGGCGCATGCTCGCGCACGTCGCGCGCCAGATCCTCGACGCGCGATGAGGTCGCCACGATCATGGCCGTGCCATACAGGGCGCTG
>DKKP01000328.1:211-2630 GCA_002455335.1 Anaerolineales bacterium UBA6663
GGAGCGTAGAGCGAAGTGACACCTCTCGCTCTACGCTCCACGCTCCACGCAGCACCGCCGTCACGCCCTCTGGCAGCACCGGGGCCTCACCGCCCGCGACGACCACGAACCGGGCGCCGACATGCGTGATCTGCCAGGCGAGCTCGTCGGTCGTCAGTCGCGTGTTGAGCGGTACAAGCACCACGCCGGCCCGGGCGATGGCATGCACGGCCACGACCGAGTCGATCGTCAGCGGCAGCCAGGCGCCCACCGGCTCGNNGTGCCCGGCCAGTTCGGCCGCCAGTTCCGTCGCCCGGGCATCCAGCTCGGCATAGGTCAGAGTTGCCCCAGCCCCGATGACGGCCGGCGCGTGCGGACGTTGACGGGCCTGGTCGGCCAACCAATTGGGCGTTTGGCCCAACGCGTCAGGCGTCAGGCCCAAGGCGTCAGGTGTCAAGCGTCGGGCGCCAGGTGTCGGCATCAGCTCGTCCACGGTCGGCAATCAGCGATCAGCAATCACCAATCACCAATCGCAAATGTCACGGTCTCCACGGATACTTCTTGAAGTCGGGCTTTCGCTTCTCGACGAAGGCGTTCTTGCCCTCGCTGCCCTCTTCGGACATGTAGTACAGCATGGTCGCGTCGCCGGCGAGCACCTGGATGCCGGTCTGGCCGTCGAGATCGGCGTTGAAGCCGGCCTTGAGGAAGCGGATGGCGATCGGGCTCTTCTCCAGGATCTCCTGGGCCCATTGCACGCCCTCGGCCTCGAGTTGCTCGACCGGCACGACCTTGTTGACCAGGCCCATCGCCTGCGCCTCGGCCGCGTCGTACTGGCGGCACAGGTACCAGATCTCGCGCGCCTTCTTCTGGCCGACGATCGACGCCAGATAGCTGCTCCCGAAGCCGCCATCGAAGCTGCCGACCTTGGGGCCGGTCTGGCCGAAGAGCGCATTGTCGGCCGCGATGGTCAGGTCGGCGATGACGTGCAGGACATGGCCGCCGCCGATGGCGTAGCCCGCGACCAACGCGATGACGGGCTTGGGTATCGTGCGAATGATCCGCTGCAGTTCGAGCACGTTGAGCCGCGCGCGGCCGTCGTCGCCGACGTAGCCCGCGTGGCCGCGGACCTTCTGGTCGCCGCCGGAGCAGAACGCGTACTTGCCGTCTTTGGCCGGTCCGTTGCCGGTCAGCAGCACCACGCCGATGCGCTCATCGGCCCAGGCGTTGCGGAAGGCGTCGATCATCTCGTCGATGGTCTTTGGTCGGAAGGCGTTGCGCACCTCGGGCCGGTTGAACGCGATGCGGGCCATCCCGTCGGCTTTGTGATACGTGATGTCTTCGTAGGCTTTGGCTTCGATCCAGTCGGGCATAACTCCCTCGATTTGTGATTTGTGATTGGTGATTTGCGATTGNNAATCACCAATCACAAATCGCCAATAACATTGTTTCGGATGCGTTTCGCCACCTCGAGGTCCTTCTCCGAGTCGGTCTTGACCTCGATCAGGTGCGGTTCGCGGGAGGCCAGGGCGCGCGCGAACGCGGCGCGAAAGTCGGCGCGGGTCGTCGGCGCATGGTAAGCGAGATCGTAGAGCTGGGCGGCGGCCGCGAACGACAGGCCGTGCGGCGTCAGAAACAGATCGGTGAAGGCGGGCTCGAAATCCTTGATGGGCAGGCGGCGGAAGATCGCGCCGCCGTCGTTGTTGACGACCACGATCGTGATCGGCACGGTGCAGCGGCGTGCGGCCAGCAAGCCGTTGAGGTCGTGATAGAGCGCCAGATCCCCGAGGACGAGCGCGAGTCGTTGATCGGGCAGGGCGGCGGCGACGCCGAGCGCTGTCGAGACGAGGCCGTCGATGCCGGCGACGCCGCGGTTGCCGAAGACCGAGAGTCGTTTGGCGGGCGCCTGTCCGAACTGATCGGCGTGGCGCACGGTCAGGCTATTGCCGATGAACAGCGCGGCGCCAGCGGGCAGCGTGGCGACGACGTCGGCGATCACGGCGCCATCGAAGATCTCGGCCGCATCAAGGTGGGTCGCCAGTGCCGCCGCCGCCCGCGTCTCGCGCTCGCGTGCTGCGCATAGCCATTCACCTGTGGCGCGTTCGGCCAGCGATGAGCCCAATCGCTGAGCCACGACCTGACAGGTCAGGGCCTCGTGGGCCTGGAGATGATCGGTGAGCCGATGGGCGTCGTCGGCCCAGCGCCCGCTCTCGCGCACCTGGACCATGACACGCGGCCGCCAGCTGTCGAGCGCGGCCAGGAGCGCGGCCGAGGTCGGCACGTCGCCGAAGCGCACCACGACGTCGGGCCGCAGGTCGAGCCTGACGGTGTCGTAGTGCGTCAGCCGCACCACACCTTCGGCTGGCCGATAACGCACCCCGGAGAGCGCCTCGGCGACCACCGGATAGCCCGCCGCGCGCGCCAGTTGCAGCACGGCATCGGG
>DKKP01000209.1 GCA_002455335.1 Anaerolineales bacterium UBA6663
CCCCTCGGCACCCGCTTCGGTTGCCGCGCCCTTGCGGCCGAGCAGGTCATCGATCTGCTTGCGGCGTTCGGTTACGATGCCTTTGCCGCGTTCGGCCAGCTCTTCGCCCTTCGCGCGGGCCTCAGCCGCGAGCTTCTCGGCCCGGCTGCGCGCGGCGGCTGCCGTCTCTTCAGCGCGGCGGCGCGCATCTTCGCTGTAGGTGGAAGCCTGGTCGCGGATCTCGATGCTGCGCTGGCGGATTTGGGCGCGCGTCTCCTCGCCGGACTGCGGGGCAAGGATCAAAGCGACCGCGGCGCCGACCAACCCGCCGATGATGAACCCGGTCAGGAAATTGCCAATCTCAGCGTCGGATGACTCGGACATGGTGATTCTCCTTGGTGAAACGCCGGCCGGGGCGCTCAGCGCCGGAAGATCCCGCCCAGCTGATTGAGGGTGTCGACGATCCGGCTCAGACCGGCTACATACGCATTGAGCTTGATCACCGGCTCGGCCACATTCTCACTTAAGAACACCGCCGTGCCGCGGACGGTGCGCACGGTCTCCTGGGTGGCCTCCAGGATCGGTTTCAGCTCATTTCGGAGCAGGTTGGTCAACAACGCGATCTGGACCGCGACCACGGCCAGGGCAACCCCGATAAACACCATCATGAGCGACATCAAGATGATGAACACATCCCGGACGGCTGCGGCCTGGGTCGGGTTCTGGATCAAGACCACGGCGCCCCAGATCAACAGCCCCAACAGAACAAGTGCCACGATGGCTGTGACGATCAGGGTCGTACGTTGCTGCGGGGTCAAACCGTCGGATGGGGGTGCCGGCGACGGCTCTGCGGCCAGGATCGGCCGCTCGGGTGCCGGCCCATCGACGGGCGGGATTGGCGCAGTGGTCATAGCTCAAGATTATAACTCACGCAAACCCACGAATACGCCTACTCGGGCGGCGTCGTGCGGTTGCGCGCGCGGCGGCTCTCGCCTCGCACGTCGTCATGGATGAGCAAGCGGGTCAGCCCCAACGCCAGGGCGCTGCCCAGCGTGGCCATCAACACGTTGAGCGCGCCGACCTGCAGGGCATGCACGCCGATCACGTCACCCGTCACGTGACCGAGCGCAAAGCCCAACCAGCTTGCGATAAGGAGCATGGCGAGCCGGCGCCCGTCGCCGCCTTGCCAGGCGTGGAAGGCGGCGCCGAACAAGGTGGACAGGGCGACTGCCAGAAGAAATGTCGGTAGGGTCATGAGTCACTCGTTGCCGTTGTTTTCGTTGGATACGGCTCACGGCTGATAATGCCGCCACCCAGACAGTCGTCACCGGCATAGAACACGGCGGCCTGGCCCGCGGTTATATCACGGAGCCGACCGTCGAACAACACAGCGGCCCGGTCCGCCGGAAGGGCGTTGACGATCGCCGGTTGTGGCGCCGCTTTGTACCGGATCTTGACCTCGACCCGGATCGGCCCCACGGGCGGTTCGCCGGCGACCCAGTGCACGCGTTGCGCGACGAGTCGATCGCACCCGAGTTCATCCACGCCCCCGACGACAAGCGCGTTATCAACGGGCCTCAACTCGAGGACGTAGAGTGGCTCGCGCGTGCTTAGGCCGATCCCCTTGCGCTGGCCGACCGTGTACAGCGCCAGGCCCTGATGTTCGCCGACGATCGTGCCGTCGCGCCGCATGATCGGGCCCGGCTTCAAGACCGTCGGGGCGTGCTCGCGCAGAAAGCGCCGATAATCACCGTCGGCCAAGAAGCACAGGTCCTGGCTCTCGGGCCGATCCGCTACGGGTAGCTCCAGTTCTCGGGCGAGCGTGCGGACTTCGGGCTTGCTCAAGTGACCGAGCGGGAACAGCGCCTGCCTGAGCTGGGTCTGGCCCAGGACACTCAATACATACGATTGATCTTTGTGCGTATCGACGGCTTTGAGCAGCCGGTACCCGCGCCCTGAGGGTCCGTCGGGCGTTTCGACGCGGGCGTAGTGGCCGGTCGCCAGGTAGTCGGCCCCGAGGTCACGCGCCTGGTCGAGGAGATACGTCCAGCGGATGTGACGATTGCATTCGAGACACGGGTTCGGGGTCAGCCCGGCCGCGTAGCTCTCGATGAAAAAGTCGACGATCCGGGCCTTGAAGAGGTCCTGGGCGTCGAGAGCGTAAAACGGGATCCCGAGTTGCGCGGCGACGCGCCGGGCTTGAGCCAGAGCGTCGGGCGTGCAACAGCGATTGAAACGCTGGTCGGCCGTCGGTTCGCCCCACAGCCGCAGCATCAGGCCGATCACGTCGTAGCCCTGACGGACGAGGAGCGCTGCGGCGACGCTGCTGTCGACGCCGCCGGACATCGCGATGACGACTCGGGTCATGATCCGCTCGCGAGCCGCCGTTCCGGCTGTCGTGCTCGCTCTCGCAGGCGGGCGACAAGCGCCGGGAGCAGGGCGAGCACGGCGTCGACATCGGCGTCTGTGGTGGCGCGCCCGACCGTCAACCGCAGGGAGCCCAAGGCCCACTCGGGCGACAGGCCGCAGGCCAGGAGCACGTCCGACGGCCGCGGATCGCCTGTCTTGCAGGCCGAGCCCGACGACGCCGCAACCCCGGCGAGGTCGAGGTGCATAAGCAGCGCGTTGCCGTCGATGCCACGCAGCGCAAACGACGCGTGATTGGGAAGACGATCCACCGGGTGCCCGGTCAAACGGCTGTCGGGGATCGTGTCGAGCACGCCCGCGATCAGGCGATCGCGCAATCGGCGCTGATGCGCGTTGTGTTCGTCGCGTTCGGCCGCCGCGATCCGGAGCGCTTCGGCGAGGCCGACGATCAAGGGGATGTTCGGCGTCCCGGCGCGCAAACCGCGTTCATGCGAGCCGAGGGTCTGCGTCGGTAGCAGCCCGAAGCCCGAGTCGAGGTACAGGGCCCCGATGCCCTTCGGCCCGTAGGCCTTGTGCGCGCCGAGCGCCAGGCTGGCGACCCCCAGCTCGCCCACGGCGAGCGGCAACTGGCCGGCGGCCTGCACCGCGTCGGTGTGGAGCGGCACGCCGCGCGCCCGGGTGGCAGCCGCGATCTCGGCGATCGGGTTGATCGTCCCGATCTCGTTGTTGCCATAGATCACTGTGGCGACAGCGGTATCGGGGCGCAGTGCTGCGGCGATGGCGGCGGCACTGACTTGCCCGTGAGCATCGACTGCCACCTCGGTCAACTCGAAGCCGAAGTGGTCACGCAGCTGATGGCAGGTGGCGCGGATCGCCTCGTGTTCGACTGGCGTCGAAACGATGTGATTGGCCCCACGACCTTCGCGGGCGGCGAGTGCCAGGCCGCGCAATGCCAGGTTGTCGGATTCCGAGCCGCCGCTCGTAAAGAGCACGTCGCGCGGTGCACAGCCGAGCACGCTTGCCAGCGTCGCCCGAGCCGTCTCGAGTGCGTGATCGGCGCGTTGGCCATGCCGATGAACCGACGAAGGGTTGCCGAACTCGGTCGTGAAATACGGCAGCATCGCCGCGAGCACCCGCGGGTCGACGGGTGTGGTGGCAGCGTAATCGAGGTAGATCCCGGACATGCTGGGATTGTATCGTGGTCAGCGGCGTGGGGTATGATGCCCACATGCCCAGCGAGACCTTCGGCCACGAGCTCGAGATGCACCTCATCGCGCTCAATCGCGAGCTATGGTCCGAGAGCACCGGTCAGGCGGTCAACCAGAGCGCCGTGTTTCGCGCGACCCAGGCGATCGCCGATCTCTCGGCGGCGTTGCTTGACGATCCGGACCCGGCGTGGCGGCGCTACGGCGTCCAGCTGTGGGTCGAATCGCGCGCTCGCAAACGGGATGAACGCATCATCGACTTGCTCGACGAGCACGTCCGTGCGCGTGACCTCACGAGCAGCGCCGGTCCGTTGACCTGGCGCAACTGGCGCACCTTCGAACGCGAGGCCACGCCGAAGGTCCTTGACGCCGGGCTTCAGGCCCTTGTCAGCCGGACTGGTGCACTTGTGCCCGCACTCCAGGCGCGGCTCGATCAGACGCGCCTGGATTACGCGGCGCATGGCCTTGACCCGGTCGCGGTCTTTGCCTGGCGTGAAGGGCTGAGCGTGGCCGACCTGCGCGCCTGTCTGCAGAAGCAGGCTGTGGAATCGCGAGAGGCGTTCGGTGTCGCGTTGCAGGGGCTGGGCCAGGTCGTATTTGGGCGCGACGTGGGCGCTGCCGAGTTTCATGCGCTCTACCTGAACCTGATGTATACGCCGAATGATGCGCTCTTTGGCGACATCGCGATCGAGACGGCGCGGGCGCAAGCGCAGTTCGGCGCATTGGGGTTCGATCTGGGAGCCATCCCGCTCGACCTTGTCGACCGGCCTCGAAAAGCGCCTGGCGCGTTTTGCTTTCCGATCGCCACGCCGCAAGACGTGCGCGTCTCGGTGCGCATGACGTCGCGGCACCACCTCGTCGACATGCTTTATCACGAGCTTGGCCACGCCGCGCACTTCGCGGGCATCGACGCCACGCTGCCGTTTGTGGATCGATACTGGATCGAGTCGGGCGTCCACGAGACGTTCTCGACATTGTTCGAGTCGCTGCTTGGCGAGCCACGGTTCTTGGCCGACGAACTGGCGCTACCCACGTCGGCGATCGAGGCGTTGATGGCGTTCGCCAGTTTCAAACGGCTGTTGACGATGACCCGACAATCGGCGACCGCGCTTGCCGCCATGGATTCCTGGGAGGAAGGGCTCGACTGGGCACAATCCGAGGCGCGCTACCGACTCTACTATCGGGACCTTGTGGGCGTCGAGCTCCCGATCGGTCTTGGCCGGCTCGACTCCTTCCTTCAAACGCTGAACGTCTACCCGGCGGGCTATGTGCTGGCTGAACTCCGGGTCGCGGCCTGGGTGCGGGCGCTGCGTGATCTCGGCGGGGAGGCGTGGTGGCGGTCGCCGGCGGCGCAGGCCGACATCCGCGCGCGGATCCGTGCTGGAGCGTCGGCGTCGTTCCCACCGCACAGCTTCACAAACGCATAGGGCCGCTTACTCAGGCTTAGGCGGCTCCTCGTCATCGGTGGCCGGTTCGGCCGACGTCTGTACGGGGTCGGGTTCGCGTTCGGCGTCGGAGTCGCCTGGGGTCTCGGTGGGCATGAACTCAGGCGTCTCGTGGGCGGCCTCGACAGGCTGAGGTTGGGCGGTTGCGCAATAGGGGCACACCGTCCACGCGAGATCGATCAGCTTTCCGCATTCAATGCACGGGTTCTTCAATCGCGTAAGGCAGTTGGGGCAGATCTGCCACGCCTCCTCGACCTGTCGGGTGCAGCCCGGGCAGATCCGGCGCTCTTCGATCTCCTGAAGCAGCGCTTCTTCCTCGAGGCTCTGTTCATATTGCTCGGCCAGCGTCTTGGGTGGCCGGAGGATGAGGTAGATCAACAGCCCGGGTAGCGTGAGCACCGCCACGACGAGCGCGGCCATGACCTGAGCCAGCGCGTCGCGGCTGCGGGCGCGCATGTCGCGAAACGTCCACAGGACGAGGCTGAACCACAAGGCGGCCAGGAAGGCGCCAAGAAACGTCACCACCCAGAGAACGGCTTCGGAGAGCGCGCTGATGTCGATGGGCATGGGCGCCGATTATAATATGAGGATCTGAACACCGCGACCGTCAGGGGGACGGTCACGTGCTGAACAGCCAGGGGGGGGCATGTCCAGCAGATCTACTCGGATTCATGATCTCGCACCGGCGGATCGTCCACGCGAACGTTTGATCGCCGAGGGCGCTGGCGCGCTCTCAAATCCCGAACTGCTCGCCATCTTGTTGCGGGTCGGCATCCGCGGCGAAAGCGCTGTGCGTCTCGCCGAGCGCCTGCTCGGCCAGGTTGGCGGGTTGCCCGGTCTGCACCGCGCCGGCCACGCCGATCTGAGCGCGTTGAAGGGCGTCGGCTCGGCCAAGGCCGCCCAGCTTTTGGCGGCTGTCGAGCTCGGGCGGCGGATCGCGCGAGCCGGGCAGGGCGAGCGCCCGGCGATCCGCAGTGCCGCTGATGTACACGCCCTGATCGGTTACGAACTGATGGGCCGCGATCAGGAGTACCTTGTGGTTTTGGTGCTCGACACACGCAACCGACTGATCCGACCGCCGATCGAGGTCTACCACGGCTCACTCAACACATCGCTGATCCGGGTCGGCGAGGTCTTTCGCCAGGCGATCAAAGACAACNNGGGGATCATCGTCGCGCACAATCACCCGAGCGGCGATCCCTCGCCGAGCGCCGACGATGTCGCGGTCACCCGGGCTTTGCGCGAAGCCGGAGCGCTGCTGGATATCGCCTTGCTCGATCATGTGGTGATCGGGCGTGAGGGCTACGTCTCGTTGCGCGAACGGGGGCTGATGTAGTGCGTGGCGAGCGCTGACTGCCTCAATCTCCATCGTGTAGATCCGTATCAATTCGGGCAGGTTATGGCGACGATCCGGTCTGTAAGGAGCCGCGCCAGGACGAGGGTGACAACCCGCCCGTGCACCATCGTAGTGCTTCTCGATTTGACGGCAGAGCCCGTGTGATACACTGGTCAATTAGCGCAAAATCGACGGAAAGCCGGTCACCAACCGGCTTTGGCTAGGGCGTGCGGCGCTGCTGTGGACGGATCTCAGTGAGCAGTCATCGTGAACGAGAACCTGCATTCGGCGCGTTCTGATTTTCATCGAGCCCGACAACAGGCGGTGCTTGCGTCGATCGTGGCACGGTTGAGCGGTCGCACGGTCGATCTGCTCTCGTTTGACGAGGTCCGACGCCAGCTTCGGGCCTCTGAGGTTACGGCGCGCGGCGTGCAGGACATCCCGTTGGATGCCATCGTCGGCACCGTCAACCGGATCGTCGATTTTACGCGTGACTTCCTTCCGCTTCAAGAATCCGACGTCGATCGCTGGTCGCGGGTCATGTCGGCTACGACTGACCCGGCGTTTAACGGGATGCCGCCGATCGAGGTCTACAAGATCGGCGAGGCCTACTTCGTCCGTGACGGACATCATCGGGTTTCGGTGGCGCGCTCGCTTGGGCAGCCGACGATCCAGGCCTACATCACCGAGGTGCTGACCGACGTGCCCTTCTCGGCCGATACGCAGCCCGATGAGCTGCTCCACAAGGCCGAATACGCCGACTTCCTCGATTGCACGGGCCTCGCCTCGAGCCGGCAGGGGCTCGACCTGAGCGTCAGCGTCCCAGGGCAGTACGAGCGCCTCCTGGCCTTCATCGAGCTGCAACGATACGTGATGATGCAGCGCTCGGGTCAGGAGGTCGATCTGCCGACCGCGGCCGCGGCCTGGGTGGATGAGGCCTATCTCCCGATCGTGACGCTGATCCGGCAGCATGGTTTGCTCCGTGATCACCCCGATCGCACCGAGACCGATCTGTACATCTGGATCGTTGAGCATACCGAAGATCTGCGGCGCGAATTGGGCTGGAACCTGACGCCCTCGACGTTGGCCGGGGCGTTGGCTGACGGTTTCGAGCCGAGCCAGCGCGGGGCCGGCCTGGGCGGGCGCATCCTGCGCGCGGTCGTGCCACGCGGCTTGCAGACCGGGCCGGCGCCGGGCTCCTGGCGCCGCAGCCGGATCGAACGGCGCTATCTGGACCGGCTCTTTCCCGACATCCTTGTGCCGATTAGCGGCTGGGAGACGAGCTGGCTGGCGCTCGACCAGGCGCTCAGCGTGGCGCGGCGAGAGCAGGCGACGCTCTACGGTCTGCATGTGGTCGCGAATGAGGCAGCTCGCAGCGCGCCTGAGGCCCTGGCCGTGCAGGCCGAGTTTCACAGACGCTGTGCCTTGGCTGAGGTCACGGGCAGCCTGGCGATCGAGCCGGGCGACGTGACCGCCAAGATCTGTGAGCGCGCCGCGCTATGCGACCTGGTGACCCTCAACCTGGCCTATCCGCCCGGCTCCGGCGTCGCCGATCGGCTGACCTCAGGGTTCAGCGCCGTCATCCGGCAATGCCCGCGCCCGGTCCTTGCGGTGCCGGGCAGCGCCCCTGACTTCAGCCGTGCCTTGATCGCCTTCGATGGCAGCCCCAAATCGAAGGAGGCGCTGTTCATTGCCGCGTATATCGCCGGCGCATGGTCAGTGGCCTTGACCGTCGTCACGGTGCGCGAGGGCGGCTCGGGCGAGGCCGAGCAGAAGTATGCCCGCGACTATCTCGAGTTTCACGAACTCGACTCCGAATACATTGTGCAAGATGGCGCGCTGGCCGAGGCGGTCTTAAACTTGGGGCGTGAGCGCGATGTGGATCTTTATCTTCTTGGCGGATATGGCGCCCATCCGGCGATCGAGGTCGTGGTGGGCAGCGCCGTCGACGACGTGTTGCGTCGGGTCGATCGGCCCGTGTTGATCTGCCGATGAACCCGCTGCCTTCAGCCCATGTGCAACGCCTCGCCGAGATCCTGGCCAAACCGGGTGAAGCGGCGCGGGCCGAGGCTCTCCGAATGGTCGAGGAGCTGGGCGAGCATTTGCGAGGCGAGGATGCGCTCTGGGAGCAGGCGCCGGATGCCGTTTTCCTGCTCGATGCGCGGGGCCGGCTGAAACACGTCAACGGAATGGCCTGCTCACTCGTCGGCCGGGCGCGCGCTGAGCTGATCGGCTTGAATGGTCAGGAGCTGGCACCGCTCGAGGATCGGGGCGCTCAGCAGTTTGAGGTCGATCTGACAAGCCCGGCCGCAGCGTGTCGCCGTGAGCGGCGCTTCCGCCGCCAGGATGGTGCAGTGTTGTGGTGCGAGGTCAGCACAGTGCGGTTGCGCGCCGGCGATCGGCTCGCCTTTGTGCGCGATATCACGTCTCAGCGGCGCCTGGCCGAGAATCTGCGGAGCAACGAGCTGCGGCTGCAGGCGCTTGTGTCGTCGGTCGACGAGATCGTGTACGAGATCGACGGCGGCGGCGCGTTGATCAATGTCTGGGCGAAAGATGCGGCCTTGTTGATGCGGCCTCGATCGGAACTGATCGGCCGCTCGCTTGGCGATCTCTTTTCGGCGCCGCAGACTCAGCAGTTCATGTCGACGATCCGGCGCGTGCTCACGACCGGGCAGCCCGAGAGCCTTGAGTACCCGCTGGCGCTTGGCGGAGTCGAGCACTGGTTTCAGGCGCGCGTCGCGCCCGTGGCGTCGGCCAACAGCCTTGTCAAGACGGTCTGTCTTGTTGCCCGAGACGTCACCGAACGCTACCAGGCAGAGCAGGCGCTAAGCGCAACCGCCGCCGAGGTCACCGCCTTGTACCGGGCCACGTCGGTGCTGCTCTCGGCGACGGGCGACACCGAGCAACTCGTGCGCGCGATCGCCCAGGCCCTGGCCGCCGAGCTCGCGCCCGTGGCCTGCGCGCTTTACATGCCCGACGATGATGGATCGACCCTGAGCTGCAAGGCGCACGCCGGCGACTTTGATGCGGTCTGCGTGACGGCCGAGACAGTCGGGCCGCTGCCCATTGCACGCGCCTTTCGCGCCGCTGAGACGGTCTTGGTTGTTTTCGACGCCGAGCCCAACAGCGGCTCGGGCGATCCGCGAACCCGTTCGGAGCTCGCTGTCCCGCTGCGCGGCGCGGGCGCCGTCATCGGTATCCTGGATCTGCAGAGCCCGCGCGCCGACGCCTTCAGTGCGCGTGCCCAGCGCATGATCTCGCTCTTTGCCGAACAGGCCGGCCTCGCGCTGGCGCACGCGCAGCTTGTCACGCATCTGCAGCAGGCACGGGCCGACGCCGAAGAAGCCAGCCGGTTGAAGAGCGAGTTCCTGGCCANNCTGCTCTATCTGATCTCGGATTTGTTGGACTTTGCCAAAGTCGAGGCCGGGCGGATGGAGGTCGACCTGCAGATCGTCAACCTCGGTCCGTTGTTGGCCGACGTGTATCTTGTGGCCCGCAACGACGCCGAGCGGAAGGCGCTCGAGATCGACATGGTGTTGCCGCCCGATCTACCGGTCGTTCGAGCCGACGCCTACAAGCTGCGACAGGTGTTGCTTGGCGTCGTCTCGAACGCCGTCAAGTTCACGACGCAGGGCGGGGTGAGCGTCACGGTGAGTGAGCAATACAACGCCGTGGTGGTCTCGATCGCCGACACCGGCATCGGAATCGATCCGGCTCAAGCAGTCGACATCTTCGAGCCATTCGTTCAGGGCGACGGCTCGACGACGCGCCGCTATGGCGGCACAGGGCTTGGGCTCGCGATCGCGCGCCGTTTGATGTTGTTGATGGGCGGCGAGCTGCGTCTGCGCTCGGCCACGCCAGGACGCGGGAGCGTCTTTGAGGTCGTCGTGCCGTTGGCACAGACGGCGCGTCAGTTGAGCTGATCAGGCGTCGAGCGCGGCGAGGACGGCCCGGGTCAGGTCGGCGATGCCGATCGGGCGCCGCTCGGCTGCGGCCCG
>DKKP01000098.1 GCA_002455335.1 Anaerolineales bacterium UBA6663
GCGTAGTCGTGGCAGGCGCTCGCGCGTCAGACGATTGTGCGCCCACAGGTTGCCCTCGCGCTGCGCACAGTCCTCGAGCGGGCAGCCGATCAACTTCGTCTCGGCCGCGCCGAGGTCGAGCGCCTGCATCAGATCATTGGGCTGCAGACTGCCGACGCAGGGCACGGCGATCACGCTGAGCAACTGGCCGTTCACCTCGCGGGTCTGGTCGATGAAACCGCGCCCGGCCTGCGCGGCGTGGCGCTCGCACGTAAACACGATCTTGATCGGCTGCTCGGCCGCGGTCTGGCGGATCGTCGCGATGCGGTGCGCGATCACCTGGGGCAGGGTCTCGGCAGTCTGCAGGCCGAGCGTCAACGCGTCATACTCGCACGAGCCAAGACACAACCCGCACGAGACGCACAACTCAGGTTTCACCTCGGCCACGAACTTATGGTGCAGGCCGTCGGTGCGGGGCACCATGACGATCGCCTTGTACGGGCAGTCGGCCGCGCACAGTGTACAGCCCGTGCACTTCGCCGGGGTGACCACGACCGGCGGGTCGATCTGCTTCGACGAGCGCGTGAGCCAAGGGATGGCGGAGACGGCCGCCAGGAGCAGCGCCACGACGCCCCAGATCCACAGCGGCTGGCCGCCCAACGATGCCGGGAGCCAGAAGAGAAAGAGCGGATCGAGGTCGATCGGCCCCGGAACGACCTGGGGGTCAGCCGGCGGCAGCAGACCCGCCGGCACAAGGACGGCGCCCACGATCATCAGCGCGACCACGGCCGCAAACCAGTACACGGCCGGCAGGATCTTGGGGCGCTGTAGCCGCAGGACATGGATCCATAAAAAACCGACCAGGATCAAGAAGAGCACGAGGTGAACGGCGAAGAGCGCAAACAAGACGGCCACACTCTCGCCGCTGAGCTCGATACGCACCAGCCAGGCTGCGGCCGCCTCGCCCCAGCTGGCGCTGATGGCCGAGATCGTGGCCAGCGCCGATTGAGTGATCAATTGAGCGCGCTGGTCCATCACCAGCCAGTATCCGGTCACGCCAGCCAGAAAGATAATGAAGGCCGACGCCACACCCGAGACCCACGCGAGCCAGCGCGGCCCACGGGAACGTCCCATGAAGAACAGGCGATAGGCGTGGATCAGGCTTGTCAGCAGCAGGGCGCCGGAGGCGTAGCGATGGATCGCCCGGATCGTCCGGCCGGTCAGCAGGCTTTCGACGATCGTGACCGAGCGATACGACTCCTGGATGCCGTAGCCAAAGAAGAAGAAGAGATACACCCCCGTGACGCCCACGATCGCGAGCAGCAGGATGCTCAGCGTCCCAGAGTAGTAAAGCGGGTTGAGTTGCGGCGCCGCGATCCAGCGCTCCAGCGGCCCCTCGACGAGCAGTGCCAGCCGTTCCAGGCCGCGCTCGAGCGCCGAGCGCTGATGTCGAAACGCCTCAAGATCCACCGGCGGCTCCGTAGAGGATCCCACAGATCGGGGGGCGGGGCGCTGGCCCTTCCGCATGGAGGGCGTGGGAGATGTCATAATAATCGGACTCTTTGGGCCTATTTCGGTACACAGACTGTGGGCGAGTTTAGCACCGCGATTTCGGGGCCTGTCGTGAGGAAGCAAGCCAATTGGCTGTGACAAACGTCACTAGCTATTTCTCTAAGCATTTACTAAGGTTACCGAACTTGGATACTCTGTACCCAACTTGTCGTGAGTGACCCGGCCCTATGATAACCCGGCAGGCTGACTACGCCGTGCGCTCGGTACTGGATCTCGCGTTGCGTCCAGACGAGCAGGCGGCGTTTTCGCGTGATATCGCAGAACGTCAAAGCATCCCTGGCAGCTTTGTCGCCAAGATCCTCACGCGTCTGGCTCGGGTGGGCATCGTCCAGACCCAGCGCGGCATCACCGGGGGGGTGAGGTTGAGCCGGCCGGCGAACGAGATCTCGCTGCTTGAGGTCATCGAGGCGATCGATGGCCCGATCGCCTTGAACCTGTGCGTGCGCGGGCCCGATCTGTGTCCGCTCGAAGAGAACTGCCGCGTACATCCGATCTGGGATGTCCTCAACATTGACCTGCGGCAGCGTCTGGGTCGAATCTCGTTCGCGGACCTGGTCGAGGCTGAGGGCCGCTGGACTCTGGAACTCGTGGGTGGCGCATGACCCGCTGGTTGCTGCGCGGGCTGTATGCCACTCTGGCGGTGATGGTGATCGGCACACTGGGCTTTGCCATCCTGCAGCCGATCAAGGTGTTGCCGCGGATCGGTTTAGGCCCGGGGATCGTGCTGGTCGATCAGGACGGGGGTTCGCTCACCAGCGACACGCTGCGCGGCAAGATCGTGCTCTACAGCTTCGGCTACAGCCGCTGCGAGGCCCCGTGTCGGGGGGCGCAGACCGTGTTGCAGGAGGTCCAGCGTCAGCTCAAGGCCGAGGGCATGGCGGTGCCGGTGCAGCTGGTGACGATCTCGTTCGACACGGTTCACGATGGCCCGCCTGTGTTGCGCACGATGGCAGCGGCGGCGGGCGCCGACCCGGCGCTGTGGGCCTTTGCGACGGGTGAGGCGAACCGTCTGAAGTACGCGATCGGCGGCGGGTTCGAGGTGTATTACGGGCCAAACGACGCCGACGGGTTCGACTACGACCCGGCCATGATGCTGGTCGATGGTTGGGGGATTTTGCGGGCGGAGTATCGCACGCCGACGCCGAAGCTCGAGACCGTACTGCGCGATGTGCGCCTGTTGATGGAAGAAGCCGAGAACAGCGAGGGTGTCGCCCGTTATGCGTACGAGGCGGCGCACTTGTTTCTGTGTTATCCGTAATGCTCATTCATTCGAGGAGGACGCCTTGAAAGAGCCACAATCCCCACAAGGGACCATCACTGTCTTGATCATTTATGTGGTACTGGTCGTCGCGTTGTGGGGCAGCGCATACCTCACGATGCTGTCGCGAGGTGTGACGCAATGAACAACCATACCGAGCTCCACATCCATCCGATCGAGCGCATCTGGATCATCATCAGCTTTGCGATGATCGGCGTCTTCGCGATCGCCGTGCTCACGGCTGGCTTTGCGTATGGCTTCCAGCTGCCTGTTCCCGAAGATCGTGTGGTCGACCCGAACCTGGTCGCCACGCCCGGCGCTACGGCGTTCGGCGAGCCAGGCTTGCGCGAACTGTCTCCTGGCAACATGGAAGCCCGCATCCTGGCGCAGACCTGGTCGTTCTCGCCCAAAGAGATCACGGTGCCGGTGGGCACCAAGGTGACCTTCTTTGTGACGACGAAGGACGTCCAGCACGGGTTCCACCTTGAAGGCTCGAACATCAACTTCATGGTGTTGCCCGGCCAGATCTCGAAGCTCAGTACGACGTTCAATACGCCCGGCACGTACAACTTCTACTGCCATGAGTATTGCGGCGTCGGCCATCAGACCATGTACGGCCAGGTCATCGTTACGCCGTAAGGCGATCCGGAGATACCCTCATGTACGCTCACGAGAACAGACTCACCGCCTGGCACGTCGGCATCGCATTCAGCGCGCTGATGATCGGCGTCCTGCTTGGCCCATTCCAGACGTGGGAGCACGCCGGCCTCAACCTGTATCCGGCGCTGCGCGCGATCGGGATCCAGAGCTATTATCAGGGCCTGACGATCCACGGCATCCTCAATGCCTTGGTCTTCACAACCTTCTTCATCACCGGTTTCCTGACCTTTGCCTTTACACACAGCGTCAAACGCGCCAGCAAGTACCCGTGGCTGCACACCACGGCGCTTGTCGTGATGACCCTCGGGTTGCTGATCACGGCCGTGCCGCTGTTGCTCAACGGCGCGACAGTGCTCTACACCTTCTACCCGCCGATGAAGGCGGATCCCGCCTTCTACATCGGCCTGACTCTGGTCGTGGTCGGATCGTGGATCACGGGGTACGGCCTGCTCTTCACCTGGAGCACCTGGAAGAAGGAGAACCCGGGCAAGCAAACGCCGCTGATCGCCTTTGCCTCGCTCATCACCATGGTGATGTGGCAGATCTGCACCGTCGGTGTGGCCGTCGAGATGCTCGCGCTCAACATCCCGTGGTCGCTTGGCCTGCTCCCCGGCACTGACCCGCAGCTGGCACGCACGCTCTTCTGGTTCACGGGCCACCCGCTTGTGTACTTCTGGTTGCTTCCCGCCTATATCTCCTGGTACGGCATGCTGCCCAAGCAAGCGGGCGGCAAGCTCTTCAGCGAGCCGCTGGCGCGTCTGTCGTTCTGGCTCTTCCTGATCCTGTCGACACCGCTTGGCCTGCACCACCAGTATGTCGACCCGGGCATCCCGGCCGGCTGGAAGGCCCTGCACGCGGTGCTGACCTACAGCGTGTTCTTCCCGAGCATGCTGACGCTCTTCAACGTCGTGGCCTCGCTCGAGATCGCCGGCCGCGCGCGTGGCGGCAAGGGCACCTTTGGCTGGATCATGGCGCTGCCGTGGAGCGAACCCTCGTTCACGGCCCAGGCGCTCGCCGGCATCCTGTTCGCCTTTGGCGGCATCAGCGGCATCGCCAACGCCTCGTACGACCTCAACCTCGTGCTGCACAACACGGCCTGGCAGCCCGGCCACTTCCACCTGACGGTCGGCACAGGCGTCGCCTTCTCGTTCATGGGCATCGGCTACTGGCTGATCCCCAAACTGGCGGGCAAGGAGCTGTGGAGCAAGAAGGTCGCTCTGTGGCAGGCCTGGACGTACTTCCTGGGCATGATCCTCATGTCCAACGGGTTGCACATCCTGGGTTTGCGCTACAGCGTGCCCCGGCGCTCGGCTCTGGGCGTGGCGCCCTACGGCTCGGCCGAGTGGACGCCCTTCCTGATCGAGTCCGCGCTTGGTGGTACCATACTGCTTATCAGCGTGGTCCTGTTGTACGTCAACTACGGCATGACGGTGTTCGCGGGCAAGAAGCTGACCCGTGAGATCGAGATGCCGGTGGCCGAGAACGCGGAAGGACATCCCGCCCCGGCCTGGCTCGATACCTGGAGGCCCTGGCTGGTGGGGGCCGTGGCCCTGGTGTTGGTGGCTTACGGGCCCGTGATCTACATGTTGTTGACCCGTTTGCAGTTGACGTCGCCGGGCTTCAAGGTTTGGTAGCCCATGGGGCTGACTCTCTAGGAGGAGAAAGACACTATGCATAAGTCTGTTTTGATTGGTCTGGCGACGGCGGCTCTGGCCCTCGCGGCCTGCGGTGGCGGCGGTGGCGGCGACGGCGCCGGTGATGTGGCTCGCGGCGAGGCGCTCTTCAAGCAGAGCACGATCGGCACGGCCAGCGCTCCCGGCTGCAGCACCTGCCACACGCTCGACGGCAGCGCGCTTGTCGGCCCGTCGCAACAGGGCCTGGTCGGCCGCGCCGAGGCCGCGATCGCTTCGGCCGAGTACGCGGGCACGGCCACGACGGTCGAGGAATACATCAAGGAATCGATCACCAACCCCGACGTCTTCCTCGAGGAAGGCTTTGCTGCGGGCGTGATGTATCAGAACTATGGCACCGAGCTGACCGAGCAGGAGATCGCCGACCTGGTGGCGTTCCTGGCGACTCTCAAGTAAGTGCCTGGCGGGCGGTCTTCCCCACGCCCAACCGCGATCGATCGGCCGGCCCCATCAGGGGCCGGCCTTTTTTGTGGAGCGCAGTCGAGCCCTGACCCGGGTCAACCCCGATCATGATCGGCGTCACCTGCGTGAGCGCTGATGTTTGTGTTACGGTTGGCCCATGGCGTCGATCTGGGAGCCCGGGCTCTTGACCGTCTTGCGCGCGTTTGTCGCCGCGCGCCTGGGCCTGGCCGCCGTGCTATTGCTTCCGCGTATCGCACTGCAGCCAGTCGGGAACCAGGCCCTGTCGACGATGGTGCGGACGGACGCCGTCGGCGTGGCGCTGCTGGCCGTCGTTGCCTTCGGGCCGACTTTGGAACGCCGACTCGGCCGCGCTTATCTGCCAGTGCTGATCTTCCTGGCGACGCTTGGCCCGCTCATCGCTCAGCGCGCGGCGCTGGCCTCGCCCGATTGGCCGGCTGCGCCAACGCCGTTGGCCCAGGGCTGGCATCTGATCCCGCTGTTGTTGGTGCCTCTTGTAGCAGTCGCCGCGCAATACCAGATCCGAAGCGTCGTCGCATATTGTGCGGCCACGGCCGCTCTGGATCTCGCCCTGCTTGCCACGGCGGTCGGTCAGCACGAGGCCGCACGCGGGCCACTGTTCGCCATCCTCGTGGTGCGCACGCTGGCGTTCGGCGTCGTTGGCTTGCTCGTGGTGATGTTGATGCGCCGCCAGAGAGCGCAGCGTGCGGCGCTCGCCGAGGCCAACCGCCAGTTGGCCCATTACGCATCCGTCGTCGATCAGCTCGCCACAAGCCGCGAGCGCAATCGGTTGGCGCGCGAAATGCACGATACCGTCGCACATGCACTGAGCGGCGTCGCCGTTCAGCTCGAGGCCGCCCGGACGTTGCGGGCAACTGATCCGACGACCGCGCACGCCATGCTGGATGGCGCGCTGGCCACGACCCGCGCCGGGCTGATCGACGTCCGTGGCGCTTTGCAGGCGTTGCGCGCCGAGCCCCTCGACGACCTGGGCCTGGCGCTTGCGATCGGGGCCGAGGCGCAGACGGCCGC
>DKKP01000147.1 GCA_002455335.1 Anaerolineales bacterium UBA6663
GGTCGCCGTCCAGCTGGCGGCAGCCACCCACACGGCTCGCCCCGCAGCCGCCCCGCTCGCGACGGCCACCCCGACCGCGCAGGCTGTGGTGCACCCCACCCTCGGAGCCTTCATCGTCGATGGCCTGACTGATCAACTCACGGCAGTCCCCACGGCCGTGGCCGGCATCAGCCTGCCCGACGACGTCGTCAATATCCTGCTGATCGGCACAGACGGCCGCGACGGCGAAAAACGCTATCGCACCGACACGTTGATCGTCGCCTCGATCCGACGCAGCACAGGCGCCGTCACGCTTGTCTCGATCCCACGCGACCTGTACGTGATGATCCCGCTCTACGGCATGGAGCGGATCAACGTCGCCTACGAGGCCGGCGAGCGCATCGGCTTCCCAGGCGGCGGGCTGGCCCTGCTCGATCAGACGCTGCTGTACAACCTCGGCCTGCCCGTGCACTTCCACGCCAGCGTCGATTTCGATGGCTTCAAACAGATCGTGGACGCGCTTGGCGGCATCGAGGTGCCCGTGCTCTGCCCGGTGCAGGATCTCGAGCTCGCCGACCAGATGCCGCCCGAGCGGCTGGGCGAGGAGCGCGTGCTGATCGAGCAGCCCATCGGCCTGGCCGAGATGGACGGCGCGCGCGCGCTCTGGTACGCACGGGTGCGGCCGGTCGGGGGCGATTACTTCCGCAACTTTCGCCAACGCCAGGTGCTGCGCGCGATCGCGGATTCGGCGCTCTCGGTCGGTGCCGTCGGGCGGATCCCGGAGCTGTACGCGGCCTACCACGAGATCGTCCAGACCGACCTCGGTCTGTGGGACGTGATGGGGCTGGCGCCGTTGGCGGCAGGCTTCGACCCGGATGCGCTGAACACGATCGTGATCGGCCCAAACCAGACCACGCCCTGGACCACGCCCAAGGGCGATCAGGTGCTCCTGCCACGCGCCGACGCGATCCGGCTGGCGCTCGCCCAACTCGGCGAGGAGCCGGCGGCCGGCCCAACGCCGACGGCCGCCGCAACAACGACCCCGGCGCCGGCGCTGCGGATCGAGATCCTCAATGCGACGGGCGACGCCCTCTACGACGACCTCGCGCGCGAGGCCTTCGCCAACGAGGGATTCGCGGTCGAGATCCGGGCTCACGACTCGATCATGGCCGAGACCGTGCTGCACACGGCCGCCTATGACGCCGCCGGCGTGCAGGCCGCGATCCGGCTCGCGCATGTCGACGGTGCATTGCTCGACGAGACGCTCGCCTCATCCACCCCGCTTCGCCTCACGCTGGGCCAGGACTACAATCCCTGCCCGCGGCTCGATTGGATGCCGTAAGCGCGTGGCGTGGTGCGTGGTACGAGATTCGCTCCACGCGCTCCGCTCCCGCGCTCCACGCCGTAAGTTGCGCGTAAAGAAAACTGGGCTATGATCGCGCGGCGTGCCTGAACAGCTTCCTCTTTTTTCGAATACGGGCGTACGCCCGGTCGAGACGAACACCACCGCCCAGCGCCGCGGGATCGGTCTGCGCCCGAGCACCACGCTCAACGCCGCGATCATGGCCTGGGAAGAACACCTGCGCCGCGACGGCGCGCTCGACAACACAGTCAAGTCGTTTGGCGGCGATCTGCGCCTGTTTGGCCGATTCCTCGGCCTCGATCGCCCGATCAACGCCATCGCCACGCAGGATCTACAGACCTGGCTCGACGATCAGCGGAGCAGCGGACGCAGCCCCAAGACCTATATGCGCCGCGTCACGTCGCTCAAGTCGTTCTTCAGATGGCTCGAGACCGGGCGCGTGCTGCCGCATGACCCCTCGGAGTCGATCATCCAGCAGTCGGTGCTCAGCCCGTTGCCCGTTGTGCTGAACGATGACGAGGTCGAACAGGCGCTCTCGGCCGCGCACCGCCTGTGGCGACTGGCCGAGAAGCCCGACATGCGGCCGTATGTGCTCTTCACACTGCTGCTGCAAACCGGGATCAAGAAGAGCGAGTGCCTCAGCCTCGAACTCACGCACATCGACCTCGACGATGCAGCCGGGCCGGCGCTCTGGGTGCGCTACAAGGAAGCCCGCCATCGCCTCAAGGAGCGCAAACTCCCGCTGACGCCTGAGTGGGCCGACATCTATCGCGCTTACCTGGCCTTCGAGCAGCCCGAGAAGCACGTCTTCCCATACTCGCCGCGCCGGCTGGAGTATCTGCTCGAAGATATCACCATCGCCGCCGGGCTGAGCAAACACATCTCGTTCGAGATGTGCCGCTGGACCTTCGCCTTCCGCCACGCGCAAGAGGGCACCGACGACGACCTGACCCGCCGCTATCTCGGCCTTTCGCGCATCCAGTGGCGTGAGATCGGCATGAAGCTCAAGCGTCTGACCGACGCCTACGGCGAGGCCGAACCGGATACCGACGACGAACTCGAGCCCGCACTTTCGGCCCAGAACCCCACCCCGCTGGACCTTGAGATTGCTGATTGATGATTGCTGATTGCTGATTGAAGACCCCATCAGCAATCATCAATCAGCAATCAAGAGCCGCAGATCCCCAATCGCCGTTGTCTTCTCCGTGACCCGCGCCCAATGCGCGAGGCGGTGGCCCGAGACCCAGAGCAGTTCGGCGCCGCAGCACACGAGCGGCGTGGTGGCTCGCTGAGCCCTGGGCACACCCGTGTTGATGAAGAAATCGGAGAGCCGTTGCGTGCGGCCATTCAGTCCGAGCGGCTGAAAGCGGTCGCCGGGCTGCGGCCAGCGCACCGTCAGCGCGCGTGCAATGGCGCGCACCGACGGCCGTTGCGGGTCGAGGCTGAGGCGCGCGGCAACCACGCCCAGGTCGATGAAGGCCACGTCGCGATCCGGGTTGGCCCGGATCCCGTCGACGCTGACTTTCGATCGACGGAGGGACACGCGTGGGAGCCGGCGGGCCGGCGCGGTCGTCGGCGCATCGGTGTTGACCACGTCGAGAGACACGCGCGTCAGCTTGAGTGAGACCCCGCCGCCAAGCTCGGCGATCGACCCAGCGCCACCCCGACCGACAAGCTCCAGCGCGGCCTCGAGCGCCTCGAAACCGATCTCGGCTTCGGCAGGCAAGGCGGCCACGGCGGCGCGCCGCAACAGCGCGCGTTGGGCGGGCCGCTGGAGCGCGCCCCAGGTTTTCCGATCGAACGACCAGCCGTTCGCCAGGGGTTCGGGGTCGAGGCTCGCCCAAAGCAAATCGCCATAAGCCCGCAGCATCTCGGCCTCGCCCGCGGCGACCTCGGCCAGTCGGGCCAATGTCTGACGGACGCTGGGGTTGAAGGTCTCGAGCTGCGGAAGCAAGTCCAGCCGGATCCGATTGCGTGTGAACGCGAGATCGTTGTTGCTTGCGTCGTGGATAGGCTGAAGGCCCCGGGCCCGGCAATACGCCTCGACCTGCGCGCGCGTGGTCGTCAGCAAGGGCCGCAGGAGCCGCATGGGCGGCCGTGCACCGGCGATGAGCCCATCCGGCCGCATCGCGGCCAGCCCGGCCGTCCCTGAGCCGCGTAGCAGGCGCAGCAGCACAGTCTCGGCCTGATCGTCTGCGGTGTGGCCAGTCGCAACCGCTGTGAAGCCGTTCTTCAAGGCCACTCGGGCGAGCCAGGCGTAACGGGCCTCACGCGCGGTTGTCTCAATCGAGCGCCTGTTGCGACGCGCCCTGGCGCGCACATCGATCCGGGTCGCAAAAAAGGGCAAACCGCGATTTTCGGCCTCCAAACGCACCCGGGCGGCCTCGGCGCGCGATTCGGGGCGCAGGCCGTGATCAAGGCAGGCCACGCCCAGCCGCCAGCCCCTTTTGGCCGCCTGACGTGTGAGCGCATCCAGCAAACACAGGCTGTCGGGCCCGCCCGAGACCGCCACAAGGATCGAAAGGTCTCTGGGCGTCAGCCGTGCCACAGCGGCGAGGAGGGCGTTCATGGCCTGCATTATCCGCGAAACGGGGAAGGATGAGGGACGAAGGCGGAAGGCTGACCACTCACCCGTGCGCACCGCATTATGTCGGCTATCGGCCGACAAACCCCCGATGCTATAATCCTCTGCTGTCGCCGAAGGAGATCGCTTTGTCATTTGATTGGAAACGTCAGCTCAAGCGGCCGGTCGATTGGTTGCTTGGGTTGTTTTCGCTGGACATCGGCATCGACCTGGGCACGGCCAACACCCTGGTGAGCGTGCGCGGCAAGGGCATCGTCATCAACGAGCCCTCGTGGGTGGCGATCGACAAGAAGACCAAGGAGCCCAAGGCCATCGGCGCGGGCGCCAAGGAGATCGCGGGCCGAACCCCGTCGAACATCGTGGCCATCCGGCCGTTGCGCGACGGCGTGATCTCGGAGTTCGAGATCACCGAGGCCATGCTCGAGTACTTCATCGGACGCGCCCACGAGAACAGCCTGCTGCCCCCCGCCCCGCGGGTGGTCGTCGGCATCCCCTCGGGCGTGACCGAGGTCGAGAAGCGCGCGGTCTACGACGCCACGCTGGCGGCTGGCGCGCGCGAGGCCCATCTCATCGAAGAACCGATGGCGGCCGCGCTTGGTGCGGGGTTGCCAGTGGCCGAGCCACGCGGCTCGATGGTCGTCGACATCGGCGGCGGCACCACCGAGGTCGCCGTCTTCTCGATGGGCGGCATCGTGCTGAGCCGCTCGCTGCGTGTGGCCGGCGACGAGATGGATCAAGACATCATCCAGTACGCGCGCAACAAGTACAACCTGCTGATCGGCGAGCGTATGGCCGAGAAGGCCAAGATCGCGATCGGATCGGCGTACCCGCTCTGGGAGGAGAAGACCTTCACCCTGCGCGGCCGCAACCTTGTGACGGGCCTGCCCGAGAGCATCGAGGTATCGTCGATCGAGACCCGCGAGGCGCTGGCCAACTCCACGAACACCATCATCGCGTCGATCAAGGACGCGATCGACGAGACCCCGCCCGAGATCATCGCCGACCTGATGGAATCGGGCGTGTGCATGGCCGGCGGCGGCTCGCAGCTGCAAGGGTTGGCCGAGCGTCTGCAAGACGAACTCAAGATCCGCGTCTGGCTGGCCGAAGATCCACTCACCTGCGTCGCCCGCGGCGCCGGCCGCATCCTCGAGGACTACGACAACCTCAAGGAATTGCTGGTGGGCGTCGAGCGAGGGTCAACCAACCGCTGACATTACGGATTTGCGATTTGCGATTGGTGATTTGCGATTGAGGTATCAATCGCAAATCACCAATCGCAAATCACCAATGTCATGTCTCGTCTACAACAGCGCACCATCGTAGTGATCGTGCTGGCGGTGCTGAGCCTGGGTTTGATCGCGCTCACGCCGCTGCCGCTGTTTCAGCCGGTGCGCGAGGCGTTGAGCTACCCCCTGAGCTTCGTGCAGAGCCCGCTGGCGACGATCTGGTCGCGCCTGACGGCCGTGTTTCAGCCCAATGCCGAGGTCGATGAACTGCGTGCGCGCAATGCCGAGCTCGAGGCCGAGATCGCGCGGTTGAGCGCCGACAACGTCCGGCTGAGCGAGAGCGAGGCCGATATGCGCATCCTCACCAACTTGTTGGATTACGCCGAGACCCAGCCTGCAAGCGATTACCTGGCCGCCAACGTCATCGGCCGCGACAGCTCGCCGCTGCTGAGCTACATCATCCTCGATCGCGGCTCCGACGACGGCATCGCGCGCGGCATGCCCGTCGTGACGGCCGAGGGTCTTGTGGGGAGCGTGGTCGAGGTGACGCGCAACGCCTGCAAGGTGCGCCCGGTGACCGACCCGGCCTCGCGCGTCACGTCCCGCCTGCAGGAGTCGCGCAGCCCGGGCGTCGTTGGGGGCAGTCAGGGTGGCGTGCTGACCATGAACTTCATCGCCCAGGGCGTGCGCATCACCGAGGGTGAGCGCGTGCTGACCTCGGGCCTCGGCGGCGACTACCCGGCCGACCTGGTGATCGGCACAGTCGCCAACGTGCGCCAGCTCGATTACGAAGTGCTCCAGGCCGCGACGCTCAACCCGACCGTGAACTTCGGCGCGCTCGAGATCGTGCTGATCATCACCGACTTCCAGCCTGTGGATCTCTCGCCCTTTTTCGCGGCGCCGACGGCGACTCCCGTGTCGCCGCCCGTGCCCAACCCCTAGCCCATGGGGCACCCTGAACCATGCGCGCCGTATTGCTCGGGCTCCCTATTCTGGCGCTGGCCGCGATCCTCGAGAGCACTGTGCTGCCCGACCTGGCGCTGCTGCGCGGGCGGGTCGATCTTGTGCTGCTGCTGACCCTGAGCTGGACGCTTGCGGGGGACGGACAGGGCGGCGCCTTTTGGGGTTTTGTCGGGGGGTTGTGGCTCGGCCTGCTCTCGGGCGGCCCGCTTGGCCTGGCCTCGTTCGCGCTTGTGCTGATCGCGTATCTGGCCAGCCAATCGGAGGGTCGTGTCTGGCGTTCGCACGTGTTGTTGCCCCTGGCCAGCGCGCTGCTCGGGAGCGCGGCGTACCACCTGATCCTGGCCGCGGGGCTGGCGCTGGGCGGCGAAGCCGTGGATTGGGAGATCCTGGCGCGCCAGATCTTGTTGCCCTCAGCCCTGCTTAATGCGATCCTTATCCTGCCCATCTACGCTATGACACGCTGGCTGCGCGGCCTGATCTATCCGGAGGCCGTCGCCTGAGCGCGACATCGACCATGCGAAACGGACGTCAACGCCGCGGACCCATCCTTCCGAGCATCCCCCGGGAATGGACGTTCTATGCCGCGCTCGTGCTGGCCGTCGGCTGGTTGATCACACAGCTCTACCGCGTACAGGTGAGCGAGTTTTCGGGCTATCAAGAACAAGCCGTCGAAAACCGCACCCGTCTGATCAGCGAGCCGGCGCCGCGCGGCGTGATCTATGATCGCAACCTCGTGCTACTGGCGGCCAACGAACCCTCATTCAACATCGTCATCACCCCGGCCTACCTGCCCGACGATGCCGCGGCCACAGACGCGATCTACCGCCGCCTGGCCGTGTTGCTCGACATGCCGATCGAAGTGCCGGGGAGCACGCCGATCGAGCGCTGTCGTGAGGGCCGCGGCATCAAAGACTGGGTCGACGAGCAATTCGGCATCAAGCCCTTCAGCCCTGTGCCGATCAAGTGCGCGGTCGATCAGGAGACGGCCTTCATCATCGAACAACTCAAGGCTGACATGCCCGGCGTCGACGTCGAGGCGGCTCCGGTGCGCAACTACCCGACCGGCGCCGTCACAGCCAACATCGTCGGCTACATGGCGCGCATCCCGTCGCCCGAAGACGGGCCGTACTTCCGCGATCTGTACAACCAGTACGTCGCCCGCGGGCTCGATCCGGATCGTGACCGCGTCGGCGTCCAGGGCATCGAGGCCTCGCTTCAGGAGGAGCTCGCCGGCCAGAACGGCGGCCTGCTGATCGAGGAAGACGCCTCGCGCCAGGCGCTGCGCATCACCGAGGTGCTGACCGACACGCAACCCGGGCTGAACGTCCAACTGACCATCGACGTGCGGCTACAGCAGGCGGTTCAGGAGTCGCTCGCGCAATGGCTGCGCAGCATGTGGGCGACCACAAACGGCGCTTACGACTTCACCAGCGGGGTCGTGATCGTAATGGATCCACGGAACGGCGAAGTGCTGGCGATGGTGTCGTGGCCGACCTACGACAACGAGCGCTTTGCCAGCGGCATCGACTACCCCTACTACTGCACACTGACGGCCTGCGATGGCGGCGGCATCGTCACGCCGATCAACCCTGACTACCCGATGCTCAACCACGCGACGCAGATCCTGTATCCCCCGGGATCGGTCTTCAAGATCGTCACGGCGGTCGGGGCGCTCGAGGAAGATGTCATCGACCCCGAGGCCCAGGTCGACGACCCGGGCAAGATCACGATTAAGAACGCGTACTACCCCAACGACCCGGGCTTCAACAAAGACTTCGTCTGTTGGAACCGCGAGGGCCACGGGCTGGTCGACTTCCGCACCGGCATCGCCCAGTCGTGCAACGTGTACTTCTACAAGATCGGCGGCGGCTTTGTCGAGGACGACCAGATCCGTGAGGGCGGGTTGGGCCTGGATGACCTCGGCAGATGGATGCAACTCTTCGGCTTTGGCGAGCCGACCGGGATCGAACTCCCGGCGGAACAGACCGGCATCGTCCCCGACCGCGCCTGGAAGCGGATCAACATCGGCGAAAACTGGGCGACTGGCGACACCTACAACGCCGTCATCGGGCAGGGCTATGTCACAGTGACCCCGCTGCAGATGCTCAACGCCTACAACGTGATCGCGAACGGCGGGACGCTCTATCAACCCCAGATCGTGGATAAGTTCCTGGACGGCGAGGGCAACGTGATCACCGACACGCAGCCGATCGTCCTTCGGGAGCTGCCGATCGACCCGACCAACCTGCAAATCGTGCGCGAAGGCCTGCGCCGGACCGTGGTCGATGGCACGCTCTCTGTCCCTGACAAACTCGGCAAGGCCAGCCAGGGGCCGATCGTGGATATCACGCAGTACGAGGTCTCGGGCAAAACCGGGACAGCCGAGTATTGCGACCGGACCGCCTGGGAGAACGGGTTGTGCATCCCGGGCAGCTGGCCGGCGCATGCGTGGACCACGCTCTACGCACCGTCGCAGGAGCCCGAAGTGGCTGTGATTGCCTTTATCTACAACGGCACCGAGGGCTCGGTCGTCGCCGGTCCGCTGGCCAACCAGGCGCTCAAGCTCTACTACGAGATCGTCAAGGGCGAGGATATGACCCTCGAGGGCGAGACGCTGCCTGACGAGGACGCGCCTGTCGACCCGGACGCCACCCCGGCCCCGCCCGGCCCCCTTGTCGAACCCTGACAGTGAGGGCCGGCTTCCGGCCCACCTGCCGTTTGGTTATGCGCACCCGATTCGCATTTATACGGGGGCCGCATATAATCCCCGCCAACATATGGGCGAAAAGGTTATCGGGGCAGCGTCCCCGGCCACGACAGTCAGCATCAAAGGGATCCGCGACGGCCTGCTCCTGACCGTGCGCGGCGCGGCGAGCTGGGATGAGGCGGCGGTTGCCGTCCTCAACCGGATCGATCAAACCGCGGATTTCTTCCGGGGCGCCCGGGTGGCGCTGGATGTGGGCGACCTCGAGCCGGAGGCCGAGGCGCTGGCCGGGCTGCGCCAGGTGCTCGCTGAACGCCGGGTGACGCTGTGGACCGTGCTCGGCACAGACGCGATCACCACAGCCACGCAGGCCGCCGGCCTGAACGTCGCGATCCCGGCCACGAGCCCCGACGCGCCCAAAACCGACGAAGACGTCGAGTTCATCCATGAGGAAGTCGGCGAGGCCGCCCTGCTCGTCTCGCACACGTTGCGGTCGGGCCGCAGTGTGCGCTACGCCGGGCATGTGGTGGTCATGGGCGATGTCAACCCGGGCGCCGAGATCGTGGCGACCGGCAACATCGTGGTCTGGGGCCGTCTGCGTGGCGTGGCCCACGCCGGGGCAGACGGGGACGAGCGGGCCGTGGTCTGCGCGCTCGACCTGCAGCCCACCCAGTTGCGGATCGCGGGCAAGATCGCGACGGCGCCCGGCCCGGCCGGGCAGCCACAGCCAGAGATCGCGCGTGTGCGCGACGATCGGATCGTCGCCGAGCGCTGGAGCGGCACGCGCGCGCGGTAGTCGCAGCCCGGCCGAAGACCGGGCGCAATGGTTTTTTGTGAAGGACGCGGAGCACATCTATGGCGGGNNCGACATCGTCGACATCGTCGAGGGTCGCGCCCGCGTGCGGCAGGCCATGATCAAGGACAAGCGCCTGCCCGAGATGTACCTCATCCCGGCGGCACAGACGCGCGACAAGGCCGCCGTCAGCCCGGCCGACATGATCAAGCTCGCCGAAGAACTGCGGCAGGACATGGATTACATCCTTGTCGACTCGCCGGCCGGCATCGAGCGCGG
>DKKP01000119.1 GCA_002455335.1 Anaerolineales bacterium UBA6663
GCTGCCCGGCCGAGCCGACGGCCCAGACGAGCACCGCCAGCAGCGCCGCGCCCGCGAGGGCTAGCAGCAGCCGTCCCCTTCGTTGGATGTCCATCGGCCTGTGTCTCATGCTCTGGTGTGTTCTCACCGGGTTACGGCGCGGCGTGATAGCCTGTCGCCATCTCGACCAGCAGCGCGTCGTCCAGGGCGACGTCGGTGCCCGGGGTATGGCATNNGCCATCCGCTTCGAACTGGCCGATCTGGGTCACGTCGATGGCCATGACGTGAGTGCGCAGATCGCCGGTGAAGAGCGCCGGGTCGCCGGTGGCCGACGAGATCATCTGCGGCATGTGGCAGCTCTCGCAGGTGAAGTTGAAGGACGCGTGTCGGTCCACCTTGGCGTACTTGGCTTCTTTGAAATGGCAGGCCGCGCACTCGGTGGTCACTGCGGGCTCGTTGGCCGCGCGCATCTGAACCACGCCGGTATGCGGATCGTGACAGGCCACGCAGTCGAGCGTGCGATGCTGGCTCTGGGTCAGATCTTCATAGCTCTCGCCATGCGCGATCAGCCCGTTGGTCGCCGCGACAGCCACGCCATCGCCGCTCTGATGGCAGGCGATGCAGGCCTCGGAGTCGCGCTCGACCTGTAGGGCGGCACCATCCGGGCTCTCGATGTGCAGACTGGCGGGGCCGTGGCAGGCCTCGCATTGCACGCCGGCTTCAGCCCACGTGCCGATCACGCCGGTCTTGCCATCCTGCTGACCGTTCGGGCGATAGCCTGTGTTGTGGCAACTGCCGCAGTCGTACGGCACCTGGGTCTCACCGGCCTTGTAGGAGGCCCAGGCCGCCGGCAGACGCAGATCGGGGTTCGCCAGGTTGAACTGGCTCAGGTAAGCGGCATCACCCTCGGTCGCATCCGGAGCGGCTGTGACGATATAGCCGTCCTGGTCGACGAAGATCGCCTTCCAGGCGTAGCCGCCGATCACATACGCGATCTGGTCCCACGTGTAGCCCGCGGGCGGCGCGCTTACGGACGAATGTGGGTAGTCGGGGGCAGCGCCGTCGACGGGAGCCAGGCTCCAGGCATGGCCGGTGCCGGCATGGGCCTCGACGATCCCGGCATGACAACCAGCGCACTCGGCCGAGCCGACGTACGTGGCCTCACTCGGGCCGGTCGGGCCGGGCTCACCTTGAGGCCCGATCGGGCCCTGCGGGCCGACCGGACCGACCGGGCCCAGAGGGCCCTCAGGGCCCACCACGGGCGTGGTCGTGCAGGCGGCAAGCGTCATGGCCGTGCCAATGACGATCATCCCAGTCAGAACCCAGTCATGCCGACGCTTCATAACCTTATTCCCCCGGAGTAGGCTTGCGGGTTTCATGCAGAATACACCAAATCCGGCGGATTTGGCGATCCGCGTATTCTAGGGATGGAAACTGTCCCTCAGCAGTGGTCTTCATCGCCAAGTCGTGTGATATTTATCCTGTCAGGGAAGACACATCGACAATTTTGAGCGTCTTGGTTACGATTGTCATGATCAGAGGTGATGACACCCACTTTGTCTGGCCCTGGATGCACGGCAAGATATCCGAACCCGATTATGGCTAACTTGGAGCAACCATCGTGAAATTGCTCGTGGCCGACGACCATACCCTGTTTCGGGATGGGTTGGCGACGTTGCTCGAGGCCGCAGGGCTCCAGGTCATCGGCCAGGTTGGCCTGGGTGAGGCCGCTGTGACGGCCGCGCTGGCATTGCGCCCCGATGTCATTCTGGTCGATATGTCGATGCCCGACCTCTCCGGTCTGGAAGCGCTGCGCCGGATCCGAGCCGCGTGGCCCGAGGCCCAGGTCGTGGTGTTGACCGATGCCGAGGACGACACCGAGCTGCTCGACGTGGTCGACGCGGGCGGGCGCGGTTACCTCTCGAAGAACCTCAATGCCGAGGAGTTCATCCGCATGCTCCATGGCCTCGAGCGCGGCGAAGCGGCGATGACCCGCCAGACCACAGGGCGTCTGCTCAACGCGCTTTCGCACACCCAGCGCCGCACGACGGGCCACCTTACCGAGCGCGAAGTCGAACTCCTGCGCCTGATCGTCGAGGGCTGCAGCAACCGGCACATCGCCCAGGTGCTCCAGGTCAGCGAGAACACGGTCAAGTACCACATCAAGAACATCCTGCAGAAACTGGCCGTGCAAAACCGCACCGAAGCCGCCACCCACGCGATCCGGGTCGGCCTGGTGCGCACCGGCGCAACGCCCGGCTAATCCCTCACTCTGGACCCGAAATCCCCACCCTTTCGGGTAGGGGAAAACACTACCCGGTCAAGCTCATAAGAATTGTCCCCTTGAGGGTACCCCTGCGGCTTATCTTCCTCTAATCTAAGAAATCTCTGTGGGAGAAGGTGGCATGTCGCGTGTCGCCATCTTGTCGAGTCGGTCGATCTTCACCGAAGGCGTGATCGTCGGTCTGCGCCAGCGTTTCGGCGCTGATTCGGTGCTGGTCGTCGATGTGCGTCAGGCCGACTCGCTTGAGCGGGTGCTGGCCGCGCAGCCCGCGAGCGTGATCGTGGACGCGACCGATGCCGAGATCATCCGGCATTGCCCGCTGCAGGCCTTGATCGAAAGGCTGCCCGCCGTGGCTGTGTTTCGACTCAATCCGCAAAAGGATCGGGTCACGGTCGTCACGAGCGAGCAGCGCCCGGCATGTCAATTGAGCGATGTGATCGAAGTGATCAGCGGCGTCATCAACGCCAAGGAGGGGAACGATACCAACCACGCTTGAGACACCACACGACGCGCATAGGTTGCGTGCTGGCCTTTTCAGCACGACGGAGGGGTGAATATGCCATCAAGAAAAACGTTTGTGCTGGGCGCTCTGCTCGGCGTGTTTGGCCTGCTGGTGCTGGCCTCATGCGCTCAGCCGACTCCCGAAGCAGTTGAGGTGACCCGCGAGGTCACCGTGCAGGTCGAGGTCACGCGCGTGGTCGAGGTGACCCCGATCGGCGGCGTGCCCTACGAAGAGCTTTGGGCCGGATCGGCGCACAACGCCGTCGACACCGAGGCGTTCCGCCACTGGGATGCCGAGGACCCGGCCGAGGTGCCCGCCGCGTGCGCCAAGTGCCACGCCAGCGCCGGCTACCAGGACTTCCTGGGCGTCGACGGCAGCGAGGCCGGCAAGGTCGATGCGGCTGTGCCCGCCGCCGATGCGCAGGGCGTCCAGTGCACGGCCTGCCACAACGATGTCGCCACGAACCTCACCAGCGTGGCCTTCCCGGGCAAAGACGAAGAAGGCGAGCCGATCGTCGTGAACGTCGCTGGCGACGACGCGCGCTGCATGGTCTGCCATCAAGGCCGCGCCTCGAAGGCGTCGGTCGACGGCCAGATCGAGAAGTTCGCGGTGACCGATCTCGACGCCGTGGTGGCGCCGATCAAGGATGACGCCGGCAAGGACGTCTTCTTCGGCTTCATCAACGTCCACTACTACTCGGCCGCAGCCACGCTGTACGGCGGCGTCGTCAAGGGCGGTTACGAGTACGCCGACAAGCTGTACGACTCCAAGAACGACCACGTCGAGGGGTTCGCCAGCTGCAGCGATTGTCACGACCCGCACACCCTCAAGGTGCGCGTCGAGAACTGCGCCGAGTGCCATGGCGAGGGCGTCCTGGCTGAGGACGGTCTGAAGACCATCCGCGAGCACCAGGCTTCCTTCGCCGACTACGACGGCGACGGCGACGTCGAAGAGGGCATGTACTACGAGGTCCAGGGCCTGCAGGAACAACTGCTGGCCGCGATCCAGTCGTACGCGCTCGAGACAGCCGGGGCCGAGATCAAGTACAGCGCCACGACCTACCCGTACTTCGTCGGCGCCGACGACAAGGCCTATCCGAACTGGACAGGACGCCTGCTCAAGGCCGCCTACAACTACCAGCTCTCGGTCAAGGACACGGGCGCCTACGCGCACGGCAACAAGTACATCGTCCAGCTGCTTGTCGACTCGATCGAAGACCTGGGCGCCGACGTGTCGGGGCTTGTCCGCGACGATGCCGGGCACTTCGCCGGCAACACGATGGCCTTCCGCGACTGGGACGACACCGGCGTGGTGCCTTACCGCTGCGTCAAGTGCCACACTGCCGATGGCCTACCGACCTTCCTGGCCAACGGCGGGACCGTGGTGTTCGACTCACGCGGCAACACCCTGACCGCGGGCGTCGGCGCGATGCCGTCGAGCAACGGCTTCGCCTGCTCGACCTGCCACAACGGCGCCGAGTGGCCCGCGACCTACGCGGTGACCACAGTGCCGTTCCCGTCGGGTGCTTCGCTGACCTTCAGCGTGCCCGACGCCGACGGCAAGCTGGAGCCGACCGGCTCGAACCTGTGTCTGGAATGCCACCAGGGTCGCGAGTCGACGGCCAGCGTCGATGCGGCGCTGCGCGGCAAGGACGTCGACGTCGTCGAC
>DKKP01000333.1 GCA_002455335.1 Anaerolineales bacterium UBA6663
GCCAGGCAGGCGGTCCGGCCTGGCGCTCAAGCTTGCTCGTGGCGGCCGGGCCGTTCGCAAGTGGGGCGGCCGGCGGCGCGTTCTTGTCGCTGTTCATGACGTTTGGCGACGGCTCGCTTGCCACGCGTCTGCAGGGGGCCGTGATCTGGGGGTTGGCCTGCGGCGTGCTGGCATTGATCGGTAGCCAGATCGGGTACCGCCTGGGCTATGCGGCGCGCGGTGAGCGTGGGCCGCGCTCGGGCTGGGTCTCGCTGGCGGCGCTTATGGCGACGCTGTTTGGCCTGCTTCTGACGCTCGTGATCGGGCTGCCGCCGCTCCTGACTTTCTGTGGCGGGCCGTTCGTCGTCACCGTCCTGGTCGCCGCGATCCCGGTTCGGCAGCCCGTGGCCGAGACGGTCGAGGAAGCGATTGGCGTGCCGCAGACGGTCATCTAGGCCGATGGATCAGACATCCAGACCGAACGCCTTCATCTTTCGCCACAGCGTGCTACGGCCGATACCGAGCAATTTGGCAGCCTGGCTGGCGTTGTGCCCGGTCGCGGTCAGGGCGTGGCGGATCGCGCGCCGTTCGACCTCATCCAGTGCGACCACGGGCTCGTCGGCTGCAGCGATCCCGGGCGGAGGCGCGACTGGTCCGCGCGGCTGGCGCACGCTTTGAGGCAGATGCGTCTGATCGATCTCGGGCGCCTCGACCGTCAACGCCAGGCGTTCGAGCAGGCTTTGGAGCTCGCGAACGTTACCGGGCCAGGGGTAGGCCAGCAACGTCGCCCGCGCCGCCGAGGTGATGATGAGTGGCCGGCCAAGCTGGGTGCGCAGGCGCGTCAGCACCCGGTCGATCAGCGGGCCGATATCCTCGGGCCGATCGCGGAGCGGCGGGATGGTGATGATCACGGCGCTGAGCCGGAAGAACAAGTCGCGGCGGAAGCCACCGTCGTCGACCATGGCCTCCAGGTCGTGGTGGCTCGAAGCGATGATGCGTGTGTCGACCGGCCAGACCCGTTTGCCGCCCAGCCGGATGACGTCGCCGGCCTCGATGACGCGCAAGAGCGCGGCCTGCATATCAAGCGGCAGGGCGTCGACCTCCTCGAGGAAGAGCGTGCCTCCGTCGGCGAGTTCGAACTTGCTCGGTTGGTCTCCCACGCCGCTTGTTCCAAAAACACCGGCTTCGTAGCCCAGGAACTCCTGGAGGGCCAACTCACGCGGGACGGCGCGGCAGTTGATCGCCAGGAAGGGCCGGGCGGCCCGGCGACTGCTGTTGTGGATGGCTCGGGCCAGGATGTTCTTGCCTGTGCCGCTCTCGCCAAGGAGCAACACGCTGGCCTTGGCGTCGGCGATGGCCAGCGCCTGCCGCCGGACGCGTTGGGCCGCCGGCCCATCGCCGCCGAGGTCGTCGATCGTCAGGTGCGCCTGCGCGCCGACCATCTGGGTCACCAGCTGACGCACGGTCTCGGCCTGCCGCAGCGTGGCGATGTAGGTGGCCGGCTGTTGGGCCGGCCCGTGTACGATCCGCAAGCTGAGCAGACACTCGCGCGACTCGCCGGCCACGTTCAGGTTGACCAGCACGTCGCTGAGCTCCTGGCCGCGTGACAGCGCCCGCGCCACGCCCTCGGGCAGCGTGACGAAGTCGGCCAGGGCGCGCCCAAGCAACTCCGAGGGCATCACCCCGAGCATCTGTCCGGCCTGTCGGTTGAGATGCGTCACCCGGCCCGTGGTCGCGTTCCAGGCCAACACGCCCTCGGAAATCGCGTCGATCGTGGCGTTGAGCTCGGTGGATTGCAGATGTGTTTCGAGCAGCAGCTGATCGGCGGTCAGCTGGTTCTCGATCGACTTGGCGGTGGCCACAACCAGGCTGAGCATCTGGCCGGCGCTCGAGCCTGCCTTGCCGATCACGCCGATGGCGCCTTCGGCATGGCCATCGAGCCCGAAGATCGGGGCCGCGGCCGTGGCGATCTCGTGCCAGACCGTCAGGAAGTGTTCGCCGCCGACCACACAGGCCGGACAGGCCTGGAGTTGCGTGATCCCAAAGGCGTTGGTGCCGATGTGGCTTTCGTCGAGGAAGACGCCCGGGCGCAGACCGGCCGGCGCGAGCGCCTGGCTCTCTCCGACCACGAGGAGCACGCAGTTGGTGCTGTCGACCAGCAACAGCGCCGCCCCTGTGCCTTCGAGGGTCTGCTGGAGATCTTCGAGCAGGGGCTGAGCCTGGCGGATCAGGTCTTTGTGCTGGTTGAGGTTGAGCCGAAAGACCTCGGCATTGAGCGAGGTCCAGCGGGGCGGGGCGAACGGGTTGAGCCGTGGGCTGCAGCGCTGCCATGAGGCGATGACCAGCGGGTCGAGCAGCCGGGGCAGGCGCCCGGTGCGCACGAAGTGGTCGTGCGCGGCGTGCAGTTCATCAAGGCTCCACGGCAGGTTGGGCTGCATGGCGCCATTATGCACCAGGTAATGGTGGCTGCGGGCTCAGGCGGATCGGTTACCGCCAGGACGAGATGAGTGCCAGGCACTCCTCCGAGGTCTTCGCGGCCGACCGGGCGGCCTAATCCCCTGGGCCGTTCTCGACGGGCTGGCGTTGCAGCAAACCCTTGGCCACGATCAACACGAGGCAGGAACTGGCGATCAGGATCACCGAGAGCGTCAGGGCCACGTCGAGATCGAGCTCGAAGCCGATGTAGATCGCGAGCGGCATCGTCTGGGTACGACCCGGGTAGTTGCCCGCGAAGATAATCGTGGCGCCAAATTCGCCGAGCGCGCGCGCCCAGGTCAGCACGGCGCCGCTGAGCAGTGCCGGCCAGGCCAGAGGCACCGTGATCAGTCGAAACACAGCCCAGCTCCCGGCGCCGTCGAGCGTGGCCGACTGCTCGAACTCACGCTCGACGGCAGTGAAGCCGACGAGCGCGGACTTGATGTAGAGCGGCGCGGCGATGAAGGTCTGGGCGATGACGACTGCGGTCTGAGTGAAGGCGATGCTCAGCCCCCAGTCCTCGAGCAAGCTGCCGACGATCCCGCGTCGGCCGAAGGCCAACAGCAGGGCGACGCCCGCCACAGCCGGCGGAAGGACGGTCGGCAGATCGATCAACGTGTCGAGCACGCGCTTCAGCCGGAACGTGCGTCGGGCCATGAGATAGGCGAGCGGCGTGCCGAAGACGATGGTGATCAGGACCGACATGCTGGCCGTGGTCAGGCTGAGGCTGATCGCGCGATAGACCTCTTCGCGTACGAGCGTTGCGGCCAGTTGATCGACCGATACCCGCGACAGTAGCGCTCCGAGCGGCAGGATCAGGAAAAGCAGAAAAGGCGCGTTGACCAGCCATAACCCGTCGAACCGGCGCGGCCGCGAAGAGGGGCGGTAACCGCCAAGACGCAACGCGTTCCAAGCATCAGCTGGCGCCCTTGGCGTTTTTGTGGTTTCACCCTCTCGCGTGACCATGTGGGTGTTGCTTAGCGCCAGCCGCTCTCGCTGAGCGAGGCCGCCGGGTGGCTCACCTGCGAGCCACCGCCGGCCGGGAGGAAGCCGTAGTTCTCGAGGATCGCCTGGCCCTCGGCACTCAGCACGTAATCGATAAACGCCCGGGCCAGTTCGGCCCTGGCACTATCGACCACCGGCGCGATCGGGTAAGTCGCGATGGTGTTGAGCGCATCCGGGATCTCCAGGCTGACGACGTCTTTGGCCGGGTCGCCGACGATGTCGCTCGTATAGACGATGCCTGCGTCTCCCTCGCCCAGCGCAACCTTGGTCAGCACCGAACGGACGTTATCCTCGTACGAAACGACGTTGGCCAGGACGGCGTCTTTGAACACGGCCCCAAAGCTGGCATCGGCTGCAGCCTTGTCGAGGAAGTCCAGCGAATACTGCCCGACCGGCACGTCCCTGGCGGCCAAGATGAGCTTGAGGCCGGGATTCGCCAGATCTCGTAGGGTTGCGACGTCGGCCGTGCTGTCTGCTGGCGTGATCACGACCAGGCGGTTGCGGACGAAGACCTGAGCGCTCTCGGGCGCAACGCGGCCGGATTCCACAGCTACCTCCATCTGCCTGGAGTTGGCGCTGGCGAACACATCGGCGGGAGCGCCCTCGCCGAGTTGCTGGGCGAGCGCATTCGAGCCGCCGAAATTGTAAATCACTGTGACGCCTGGATGCGCCGCCTCGAAGTTCGTTTTGATTTCGGCATAGGCATCGGTCAGCGACGCGGCCGCGAAGACCGTCAGATCGACAGGCTGGGCAGCCGCGGAGGGCGGCACCGCGGTGAGCGCGGGGGTGGCCGCCGGGGCGCAGGCCGCCAGGAGGAGCGCTGCCGCCGCCAGGATCGAAGCCAAATCGCGTTTCATATTCTTCTCCTGCAGAGTAAGGGTGAGGCCGGGCGTCGTTACCGGCCGGGCAAGTGATCGATCGGCAGCCGGGCCGTCTCTTCCATGAGATCGAGCCAGGTCAACATCGACTCGATCTGACCGATGCGGAACTGACAGACCTTCCACTCGAAGGGCCGCGCATCGCGCGCCGACTCGGCCTGGCGCTGCTGCTGGCTCAACCAATCCTGGCAGATCGTGCGCTGTGCCTGGATGAGCTTCTCGGCAACGGCCCGGCCTTCGCGCTCGGCGAAAAAATACCGGGTCAGGAAGTCGAGCCGGATATCGCGGCCGCGCGACACCGGCGCGCGTACCCACGCGCGAAAGGTCGAGCGGCCGACCCGGGTCAGGCGGTAACGTCGCCGGTTGGGCCGTGTCTCCTGGGGCTCGAGGGTCGAGGTGAGATACCCTTCCTCTGCCAACCGGGTGAGCAGGGCGTAGAGGTGGCTTTGCTTCAAGCGCCAGACTTCGCCCAACCCGGCCGGGTCGGAGAGCCGCCGATGGATCTCATAGCCATGAAGCGGCCCCTCGCGCAAGAAGCCGAGGAGCGCCAGTTCTACAGTTAGCGGCAGGCGGATCATCGGGCTCATGGATGTCTCCACGTATTCATGCAATGTATACTCATTGATTGAGTATGAGTCTAAACGTCCGGGCCTGTTTCGTCAAATATCGGATCCCTCCCGCTGGGCGCCTTCAAGGCGTGCGAGCATGAATCGTCAGCCGGAAACTCGGGCAGCGGATCGCACGGATGATGTGGATGGCCTGCAGTCTGGCCAATGGGTACGTTTGGGCAGGACGATGCCTCAGTGGAGCCAATCTGCGCAAGCCGCGGCAGTAATACGGCGCTGGCCACTCGCATGTACATGCCCTTGACGTTCTGTCTGTGGTCCACATGTAATGCGTGTACCATGTGGCTGCGGTCAGCGCCTAGCGACTGCGCGCGGCTGAGAGCACAGCTCTTACTCGCACCTCTGACGATGATTGAAAGGTCTATGGACGGCATCTGCTATCACCCGATCGGCGTCATCCGCTCGCCCTATACGCAGCCCAAGGGTATGCCGATCCAGAGCGCGGCCGCCCGGGGTGTGACCGGCCGGATCGAGCTCGACTCAGCGTATGCCGATGGGTTGCACGATATCGCCGGTTTCTCACATCTCTGGCTGATCTATCACCTGCACTGCATGACCCCTGGGCCACTGACGGTCACGCCGTTCCTCGACGACCGGCCGCATGGCATCTTCGCGACCCGCTCACCCCGACGCCCTAACGCGATCGGGCTCTCTGCGGTCCGTCTGCTCGCCGTCGACGGCTCGATCCTGCACATTGAGGAGGTCGACGTCCTCGATGGAACGCCACTCCTCGACATCAAGCCGTATGTCCCGGAGTTCGACCACCGCGTCGTCGAGCGGATCGGGTGGTTCGCGAGCAACATCGGGCGCCTGACCGACACGCGCTCCGACGACCGCTTCAGGGCTCTACCGCCGGATGCGCCGGCGTGAGTCCGTCTACATCTAAACGCTCAGGGGGTAACGATGTCTTTTGTCGAACAATTCACCGAACTCACACGGCCCGAACGATTCGTCTGGCTCAACGAACCCTCCGTCAGCCGCTTTGGCGCGGGTCTGGAGATCGTCACCGATGCCCGGACCGATTTCTGGCAGCGCACGCACTACGGTTTTCAGCGCGACGACGGCCACGCGTTGCTCACCCGTCTGCGCGGCGACTTCGCGCTGACGACCCACGTGCGCTATCAGCCGCAGACCCAGTACGACCAATGCGGGCTGATGATCCGGATCGACGCGAACTACTGGATCAAGGCTTCGACCGAGTTCGAGAACGAGTCGCACAGCCGGCTGGGATCGGTCGTGACCAATCGCGGCTACTCGGATTGGGCCACCCAGGACGTGCTCTCGAGCCACACCGAGATGTGGTATCGCATCAGCCGGCGCGGGCCCGATTACCTCATCGAGGCCTCGTTCGACGGCGCGCGCTGGCTGCAACTGCGCGTCGCGCACCTGCACAAGAATGCCAATGTGGTCCTCGGGGGCGTGTACGCCTGCAGCCCGATCGGCAGGGCCTTCCGCTGCGTCTTCTCCGAGGTGATGGTCGGCAAGAGCACGTGGAGCGGCGGCGAGGGAGGGTAGCGAGGGGCGAAGAGCGCCGAGTCCTCGCCTTCCTACGCCAGCTTGATCGATCGCTTGGCAAGCGTGGGCGGCGCGACGGGCTCGGTCGTGAGATGAAGGTCGAGGCTGAGGCGGGGCGCGGCGGTGAGGGGCGGCAGAGCGCGCAGCGCGTTCAGTGCTTCGGCTCGAACGGTGTCCGGGTTCGCCGTCGGCGTGATCTGGATCGCCACCGACACGCGTGGGCCTGCTTCGGCGCGCGCGACTACTGTGGCGAAGTTGAGGATCCCGTCCACGGCAAAGAGCACTTCGTCGAGATCAGGCTGGGTCAGCCACAAACCGCCACCCAGATCGACCGGGCCGCTCAGCCGGGTGGTGATGTGTGACAGCGTCCGCAGGCTGGTGCCACAGGGGCAGGGCGTCTCGATCCAGTGGCCATAGTCCCCGGTGCGATAGCGGATCAGGGGCATGCCTTCGCGCGTCAGTGTGGTGAAGACGACCTCGCCCGGTTCGCCGGGAGCAGCCGGCAGGCCGGTGGCCGGATCAATCACCTCATAGAGCAGGTCGGCTTCACGCAGGTGATAGCCGCGTCGGGCCTCGCAGTCGACGCCCCCGCCCAGACCAGTCTCCGTCATGCCATAGTGGTTGTAGACCGTGCAGCCCCAGGCGCCCTCGATGGCGTGCACGATCGCCTGCGGCACATGATCGGTGCTGAGCAGCACGCTGTGCACGGGTGGCACGGGCTCGCCCGGCGCCATCGTGCGCACCAAGCGCACAAGATGCGTGGGCACGCCGACCATCACTGTCGCGGCCTCGCGAACTGCGACGGCACGGGTGGCCACCGGGTCGCGCACCGGGCCGTGTTTGATCGGCACAGCGCCGATCCGCTCCAGGCCCTTCGCCAGTAGATCTCCCACACTGCCCGGCGTCTCTCCAGGCAGCAATATCAGCACACGATCGCCCGGACCCGTGAACGTCGACATACCGACGCCGAAGAAATCGATCGTGAGTTCTTGATCGGTCTTCGTGAAGTACAGGCGCTTTGGTGTGCCCGTCGTGCCCGAGCTGTCGAGCGTCACCACGCGCGCGATCTCGTCCTGCGACACGCACACGAACGCCAGAGGATCTGCGCGCACATCCTCGGCCGTGGTGAACGGCAACCTTTCAAGATCGTCGAGCGACGTGATCTCGGGTACCCCCGCCAGTGGTTCGCGGTAGAAACGACTTTTTGTGCGCGCGAGCTCGACTGTGGCTTTGAGACGCGCGATCTGGTAGGACTCAAGGGCGGAGCGACGAAGGTCGGATGGCCGTTCAACCATCGTCCTTTGTTCTTCGTCGTTCGTCAGCGGCGAAGACTCATCGTCCACGGTCCGAGGTCCGCGGTCCGCAGTCTTCTGGGCAATCCACGGCTCAAGCGGAGTCAGGCTCATGCGACGGCCACCGGTTGCTGGCGATAGAGCGACCGGCCATGTCGATCGGTGAGGTTGTAGGCGCAGAAGGGGTAGCAGGCGCCGTCGTCCTCGGCGATGTGGATGTGGCAGTCGCGCAGGCGATCGAGGTCGAGCGTCCAGGCGTCCTGGAAGGCCATGCCCGAGATGCAGAATTGATGCGTGCGCATGCGATCGAGGAACACGTCCCACTCGCCAAAGCTTGGGCCGTTCGACGTTGCTGTCGCCTCGTGCGGCGCGGACCAGGCTTTGGCGACGAAGTCGCGCGCCCGGGCCATGGCCAGGCCGGCGGGCTCGAGGTCGAGCTCAAGTGGAGCGCTGACCGGCGCGCCCGTGGGCGTGCAGCAGGCCGAGGCGTTTTTGGGCTGCGAGAGTTGACGCAGCGTGCCGTCGGGCATCGAGACGAAGTTGCCGTTGAACGAGCACAGCGCGTTCTCGGCGCCGGCCGGCTGGAAGTGCGCGATCCTGACCAGGCCGTTCGTCTGGGCCTCGAGCCCGGCGATGATCTCGGGCAGCGTGATGCGATCGGCGTCGGTCGGAGCCTGCGGATAGCGGCCGAAGTAGCTGACGGGCTGGAAGTGCACGCCGCGCACAATCGGCTGGTGAGCCAGGCCGAAGCGAACGATCTCGCCGAGGTGGTCGGCGTTGACGCCCGGCACCACCACGGGCACGAGCACGACACCCAGGCCGGCTTCGCCGCAGTTGGCGATGGCGCGCTCTTTGTGGATCTGCAGGGCACGACCGCGCATCCGCTCGTGGATGTCGTCGCGCGTGCCGTCGAACTGCAGGAACACGGTCGAGACGCCCGAGGCCTTGAGCCGCCGCGCGAAGTCGATGTCGCAACCGAGGCGCAAACCGTTGGAGTTGACCTGGATGAACGTGAAGCCGATGTCGCGGGCCAGCGCCGCGATCTCGGGCAGATCGTCGCGGACGCAGGGCTCGCCGCCCGAGAGCTGCAGGTTGGCGCCACCTGTGCGATCCATCAGCGCGCGCAGCCGGGCCTCGATGGTGGTCCTGTCGAGCTCGAAGGCGACGCTGGCCGCGCCGCCCGCGCTTGCGAAACAGAACGAGCAACTCAGGTCGCAGCGCCGCGTGACTTCGAGGAGGACGCAGCACGACGAGATGCGATGGTCCGGGCACAGCCCGCAGTCGTACGGGCAGCCGCGCGAGACCTCGGTGGCGGGCCGCGTCGGCGGCGACGGCCGCTTCGCGCGCACCCAGCTCGAGAAGGCCGGCTTGCCGCGCCAGATGATCGTCTGAGTGATGCCGTGGGTCGGGCAGGCCTTCTTGAGGTAGACATTCTCGCCGCGCGCGACGCGCACCGCCGGGACGCGTGCCAGACACTCGGGGCAGACGCTCTCGGTCTCGCTCAGGATGGTGTCGAGCTCAAGCATCATCATCGTCGCGTCCCGCCAGGTCGTAGCCGTTCTCGACCAGGAGTTCTTTGACCTTCTGGAGCGTGCCGGCCACCATCAACGGGCAGCGCGTGGTGGTGCCGTTCGAGACGCCGGTGAGGATGTCGTCGCAGCGGATGCCGCCGAAGTCCTTGCCGTAGCCTTCCTTGAACCACTTCACGAGGTCTTCGACCATGAAATTCAACCGCGGATCGTCCTCGTCGCTTTCCTTGCCCTTGCCCGCGTACATCCCGAGCACGACAGCACCGCCGGTCAGGGCGCCGCAGGTCTCGCCGGTGAAGCCGAGGCCGCCGGCCAGCGCGTGAGTGGCGCGCACGAGCGGTGCATTCTCCCGGCCCTGCAGGTCGAGCGCCATGAGCATCAGGATCTGGCTGCAGAAGAACCCCTGACGCTTCAATTCGATCATGCGATCCTGATCAGACATGAGTCACCTCTTCCGCGCCACGAGCAGGAAGTAGCTGGGCCGCGCGGCCTTGAGCGCGGCCTGAGCGTCGGGCTGATCGGCGCCGACGCCCAGCAGCGGCGCCAGTGAACCCTGCCTCCAGATCATCTGAGCCGCGTACGCATTCAGCGCGGCCACGTGATCCTCCCAGGCCATCGTCTCGAAGCCTGCGTCCTTGAGCGCATCGCGTACATCGCGCTCGATGGGCAGTCCGCCCCAACACGACGTCGCGCACTCCAAGGGCAAGGCCATCGCATGGCGGGCATAGACGTCGGTCAGCGCCAGCCAGCCGCCGGGCCGCAGCGCTCGATGCCACTCAGCCAGCGCGCGGCCCCCCGCGCAGACCGACCACACGCACTCGGCGAACACGGCATCAAGGCTGGCGCTGGCGCAGGGCAGGGCCATGGCCGACGCCTGAGCGAAGCACGCCTCGCCCGCTCGCGTTCGCGCTTCCACCAACCGGGCCAATGACAGATCAACGCCGCCGGCTCGAAAGCCGCGTTGCGACAGATGCGCCACCGTCTCGCCGTACCCGCAGCCGACGTCCCACACGCGCGCGCCTTCGGGCAACGCGCAGTGAGCCAGCGCGCGGTCAGTCAGTTCGAGGCCGCCGGGACGAAGAGCGAGGGGCGAGCAGCGAGGAGCGAAGAGCGAGGGGCGAGGGGCGAGGGGCGAACGCTGCCGCGCGGTAGCGTTCGCTCCTCGCTCCTCGCTTCTCGCTCCTCGCTCCTCGATCACTTATCCTCCAACTGCTTCTCGACGTCGATCATCTTGCCGAGCGCCAGATCTTCAGGGATGAAGACCTGGCCGCAGGTCGGGCACTTGAGCAACTCGACCGGGAAGGCATTGCCGAGATAGGCGACGTTGACCTGGGCCGGTTCGAGCTCGCGGTTGCACAGCGCGCACATCACGATCGGCTTGTCTGGCGTGCTCATGGGTTTTGCCCCTGCTTCGGCGGATCCTCGACGATCTCCATCCGGTGGCTGTAGGCGTTGAAGATCTCGTACGCCTCGCCGACCGGCGCGTACTCGACCCAGTAGGTCACGGCCACGGGTTTGTGAGTGGCCAGGAAGTGGCCGGTGTCGGGATGCACGAGGCGTCGTCCGGTGCGCTCGGCATGCGCGATCACGCGGCGCATGTCTTCGTCGAGGATCAGGCGCTTCTCGAGGCGCGCGCGCACCGTGTCGGAGACGATCAGCTGGATGGTGTCGATGGGATCGGGTCCGTCCATGTCTTCTCCCCAGACGTTCTTCAGAATCTGACGCTTGAGCCGGGCGCGGTTCTCGTGCCGCTCCGACCAGCCCAGCGCCGGCCGCTGGGCTTTGGCTTCAAACTCGCCGCCTTCGGTGCCGAAGATCAGGTCGAGCAGATGTACCGTCGGTTTGCCGCCGCGCGCCAGGAAGTCGCGGCACATGGCGCAGTAGGCGACGTAGTCCGCCGGCCCTTCCTCGACACGCTTCGCCACGACCTTGTCGGCGACTTCGGGGTTGGCCAGCCACTGCACGCCGCCGTAGCCGCAGCACGTCGTGCGCGCCCGGCTGCGCGGCAGTTCGTCGACCGTGTAGCCGAGCCAGTCGAGCACCGTGCGAACGCTGTTCTGCAGCCCGGCTTCATGCCGTGTGGCGCAGGCGTCGTGCACGCTGATTGCTCGGCCGCCGCCGGGTTTCGCGCCCTCGGGCAGGCCGCGCTCGACCATCAGGTCCCACAACGACAGCACCTGCGCTTCCGGCAGATGCGCCTTGAACGAGCGCATGCAGCTCGAACAGGCCAGCACCACCTTTGGATTGCCCATGCTCTGCAGTTGTTCGCGCAGGCCGCTCAGGTTCTCGGCGAACAGATCCTTGCGGCCGGCCCAATCGGCCGGGGCACCGCAGCAGCCGAGCAGCAGCCCGAGCTTCGTGCCTTCTGGCAACGCGCCGCCGAGGTAAGCGTACACCTGCTCGACCTGTTCAGGCGAGGCCGAGCTGAGCTGGCAGCCCGGGAAGAAGACCACGTCGCTGGCCGTCGTGCCGGGCGCGTTGCGGGCAACCGAGAACGCGTCGCTGCGGCTGAAGGCCATGTCGCGCAGCGCGAAGTCGTGGGCCGACGGCGGCATGCGCTTCTGTTCGACCATCAGTTCGCGGGCACGCTGGTTGACGGTGCCCGTGTCCAGGTCCGTCGGGCAGACCTCGGCACACAGCCCGCACAGGCTGCACGAGTTGATCAGCTGGTTGCTGTAGCGCGTGCCCTTGACGATGGCGAGGTTGTTGTAGACCTCGCGCACGAGCTTGCGCGGGTAGCGTTTGTAGTGCGCGAGATACTCGCAGACCTTGACGCATTCCATGCACTCGCACTGCAGACAGCGCTGGGCTTCGCGCTGGGCGTTGGCCTTGGTGTAGCCGCGCACCTCATCGAGTTGGATGATCGTCGCTGAGGCCCTGTCGTCGGTGCGCGTGTACAGACAGGACTCGATCGAGCCCTCGCCGACGCGCGCGGCCGTGAGCGACACGCCCTGCAGATAGCGGTCGATCGAGATCGCGGCGCGCCGACCGTCGGCGATCGAGTCGATGGCGCGGGCCGCGTGCCCGCGCAGCAAACTGCCGCCCGCGAACACGCCGTCGCGGCTCGTTGCGAAAGTCATGGGATCGACCGCGATCCGGCCGCCCGCGTCGCGGGTCAGCCCGAACGTCGCGCCGGATTCGGCGCCGACCGCGAGATAGACGGCCTCGTTGTGATCGCGCAACTCGTCGAGCGTCAGCGCCGCGCCGACCGGCGAGTTGAGATGGATCTCGATGCCGAGCGCCTCGATCGCGCCGACCTCGGTCGTGATCAGGCTGTGAGGCAGGCGCTCTTCGGGATAGCTCCACAGCCGGCCGCCGAGTGGATCAATGGCCTCGTAGATGGCGACGATATAGCCTTTGCGGGCGAGGTCATGCGCGGCGGTCAGGCCGCTCAAGCCGCCGCCGACAATCGCCACATGTTTGTTGCGCTTCGGCACCGGCCGGGCCTTCTCGGCCTTGAGCGCCCCGAAATCCACGCAGGCGCGCTCGAGGGCCGCGATCTCGATGGCGGCGTCCTTGCCGCCATCAGTGGTCGACACATCTCCGCGCTTGCAGACAGGTCGGCAGGGTTGTTCGCAGATGCGGCCGATGATGCCGGGGAAGGGCAGGGTCTTGCGCAGCGTTTTCAGGGCGGCGTCGGCGTCGCCTTTGCCGAACTCGAGCAGCACGCCGCGCACGTCGACGTGGATCGGGCAGGTCGCCGTGCACGGTGGCGCGCAATCCTGAATGCACTGCTCCTCGAGGGCGCGCAGTTCGTTTTGTTCCATGCTCCCTCACTTCCTGAAGGAAGCTAACCCGGAACCGATGCCCTGCCGCCGGGGCAAAACCCCGGCGGCAG
>DKKP01000349.1 GCA_002455335.1 Anaerolineales bacterium UBA6663
CCGCTGCGCGCGGCCGACCCGGTCGACGCCAACGCCGCGCTCGAGGCGCCGCTGACCGTGCTCCGCGGCGTCGGGCCGGAGACCGCGAAGGATTTCGAGCGCGTCGGGCTGACGACGCTCAACGATCTGCTGCATTACTATCCGCGCCGCTACGACAATTACGCGCGGATGAAGACGATCAACCGCCTGCAGTATGGCGAGGAGTGCACGCTGATCGCCACGGTCACCAACATGCACGAGCGCAGGTTCCGGGGTAACCGGACGATGCTCCAGGTGACGCTCTCCGACGGCACAGGCACGATCGAGGTGACCGAGTTCAACCCGTATCGCAAGCAACTGCTCACCCCCGGCCGACAGGTCGTGGTCTCGGGCAAGGTCGACCAGTACCTCGGCCGACTGACGATCAAGCCCCGCGAGTGGGAGAAGCTCGACGTTGAATTGCTCAACACCGGCCGCATCGTGCCGGTCTACGGCCTCACCGAGGGCCTGTATCAACGCAGCCTGCGCAACCTGACGGCGCAGGTGACCAACTACTGGGCCAGGCGCCAGGCCGACCCGCTGCCGGCCGAGATCGTGTCGCGCGCGGGCTTGATGGCCTACGGCGATGCGCTTGCCCAGATCCACTTCCCCGATAACGAGACGGCCCTGGCCGATGCGCAACATCGCCTGGCCTTCGACGAGCTCTTCGCCCTGCAGATCGGCGTGCTCCGCCAGCGCCGCGACTGGCAGGCCACGCCGGCCCGGCCGCTGGCGATCCCAGACGCCGGCTTCGACAGCTTTCTCAAGTCGCTGCCTTACCCGCTCACCGGCGCGCAACAACGCGTGGTGGCCGAGATCCGCGAGGACGTGGCGCGCGCGACGCCCATGAATCGCCTGCTGCAAGGCGACGTCGGCTCGGGCAAGACGATCGTGGCAGCCGCCGCGATGGCGATCGCGCTGGCCGCCGGCGCCCAGGCCGCCCTGATGGCGCCGACCAGCATCCTGGCCGAGCAGCACTATCGCACCTTGTTGCGCCTGTTTGCGCCCGATGAGCCGGCAGCGGCCACGGTGCGCCTCCTCCAGGGCAGCACCCCGGCGGCCGAGAAGGCCGAGATCCTGGCCGGGCTGCGTGACGGCACGATCAGGATCGTGGTCGGCACGCATGCCCTGCTCGAGGACCCGGTGGAGTTTGCGGCACTCGGCCTGGCCGTGATCGACGAACAGCACCGTTTCGGCGTCGCGCAGCGCGCTGCGCTGCGCGCCAAGGGCAACGGCTCCGACGGAACCGCGGTCAGCCCACACCTGCTCGTGATGACCGCCACGCCGATCCCGCGCACGCTGGCCCTGACCGTGTTCGGCGATTTGGATCTATCGATCCTGGACGAGATGCCTCCGGGCCGCCAGCCGATCACGACCTACCTGCTCCACGCCAACGAGCGTGAGCGCGGTTACGCCTTCGTGCGGCGCGAGGTCGCCAAGGGGCGCCAGGCGTATCTGATCTTCCCGCTTGTCGAGGAGTCGGAGAAGATCGAAGCCCGCGCGGCCGTCGAGGAGCATGCCAGGCTGCAGAAGGATATCTTCCCCGAGTTCCAGCTCGGCCTGCTGCACGGGCGCATGAAGCCCGACGATAAAGACGCTGTGATGGCCGCCTTCAAGGCCAATGAGACCCAGATCCTTGTCTCGACCTCGGTGGTCGAGGTCGGCGTCGACGTCCCGAACGCGACAGTGATCCTGATCGACGGCGCCAATCGCTTTGGCCTCTCGCAGCTGCATCAGTTCCGCGGGCGTGTCGGCCGCGGCGAGCACGCGTCGTACTGCCTGCTCACTTCCGACTCGCCCGACCCGACGCCCGATGCGCGACTGCAGGCCATGGAGCAGACGCAAGACGGCTTCGTGCTGGCCGAGAAGGACCTCGAACTGCGCGGCCCCGGCGACTTTCTGGGCACGCGCCAGGCTGGCTTCGCGGCGCTGCAGGCCGCCGGCCTGGGCGACGTGGCCACGATCGAGAAGGCCCGACGCGAGGCGCGCCTCATCTTCGAGGTCGACCCCGAGTTGATGACGCCCGAACACGCCGGCATCCGTAAGTTAGTCGACGCGTTCTGGCAGACAGGATCCGGCGATGTCAGCTGAAGGCGTTCGCCAGATCGGGGCCATCTACCCGGGCACCTTCGACCCCGTGCACTTCGGCCACATCGACATCATCCAGCGCAGCGCCGAACTGTTCGGCACAGTGGTGGTCGGCGTGTACGATCGGCCGCTCAAATCGCTTGTCTTCCCTTTCGAGGAGCGGATCGCGCTGGTCAACGAGGCGGTCCGCCAACTCGGGTACTCGCACGTGCGCGTCACGGGCTATAACGGCCTGACCGTCGATTTCTGCCGCAAGGTCGGCGCGCAGGTGATCGTGCGCGGGTTGCGTGTGTTCTCGGATTTCGAGTTCGAGTTTCGCATGACGCTGGCCAATCAGCGTCTGGCGCCCGAGGTCCAGACCGTCACGCTGATCTCAAAGGAACAGCATACCTTCCTCAGCAGCACCACGGTGCGCGAAATCGCGTCGCTCGGCGGCGATGTCAGCACGATGGTGCCCCTGCACGTCGAGAACGCGCTTCGGCGCCGCTTCCGCGAGCTCGGCGGCGAGGGCAGCGTGCCGCTGTCGCAGCTGCGGGATTGATCTCAGAAGGCGGGCAGAGCATGGCCCGCCCTGCGCCGCCTGCCGTCTGAATTGCATTTCGCGGGATTCCGTAGTATTTTTGGCGCATTCTTAAGCATTTCCGCTTCTCGCGGAGGATCTGAATGGACATTCTGCATCTCGTCGACCGCCTCGAAGAGGTCTTCAATGAGGGACGCCCGCTGCCGCTGACACGCAAGCTGTTGGTGGATGAAGACCGTGTCCTGGAGTTGATCGATCAGATGCGGGTATCGATTCCCGAAGAGGTCAAGAAGGCGCAGCAGGTCATCAATCAGCGCGACAAGATCATGGCCCAGGCGACCGAGGAATCGGAGCGCACGGTCCAGCTCGCCAAGGAGAAGGGCGACCAGCTGATCGAGCGCGACGTGCTGACCGAAAACGCGAAACTGCGCGCGAGCGAGATCGTGCGCGCCGCCCAGGCCGAGGCCGAGGCCGCGCGCGCCGACGCCGACGAATACGCGCTCGACGTGCTGATGCGGCTCGAGGGCGAGATGGTGCGCTCGTTGACTCAGATCCGCAACGGCATCAATAAGCTGCGCCTCGACAAAGGCATGCCGCCGATGGATGGCGACGGGCAGTAACGCAAAACAAAACGAAGGACGGCTGCCGCAGGATGCGCATTCTGCGGCAGCCGTCCTTCGTTTTTCGTCGGTTTTGTCAACCTCCTGGAGCCTTGACAGCCCCGACCGACACGTTATAATGAACTTCTTGCAGCCTGCCGAGTGCAGGCCTTATTTTGCCTGTGATGGGCACAGCCTGTAAGGACGTTCGATCATGCCTCCGCATCCAAAACGCAAACACTCCAAGGGCCGCCGTGATCGTCGCCGCGCCCAAGACGCACTGACCGCCATCAACCTGGCGGCCTGCGCCAACTGTGGCAAGATGGTGCCCGCGCACCGGGTCTGCCCAGAGTGCGGCTTCTACAACGGCAAGCAGGTCGTCGAGAAGAAGGCTTGAGCCTGGTTTCTCGCACACGGACCTGAGAGAGGGCTGCCCCGGCAGCCCTTTTTCTTTTCCAAATCGGTCTGGTTTTGGCTACAATCGGGTCATGACCCTGCTCATCCCCGCAACAACTGCGTTCGTATTCCCGGGCCAGGGCTCGCAGGCCCTGGGCATGGCCCGCGATCTGGCCGAGGCCTTCAGCGGCGCACGTCTGGCCTTCGACGAGGCGGATGAAGCGCTGGGCTTCAAGCTCTCCAGCCTGTGCTGGGAGGGCCAGGAGGCCGAGCTCAACGACACGATCAACACGCAACCCGCCCTTTTAGCTGCGTCGATCGCGGCTCTGCGCGCGGTGCGTGAGCACCTGGGCGATTTCACCCCGGCGTTCATGGCCGGGCATTCGGTCGGCGAGGTCACGGCGCTGGTCGCCGCTGGCGCGATCGACTACGCGGACGGGCTGCGGCTGATCCGCCGGCGCGGCGTGGCCATGAAGGCGGCCGGGGCGCAAGCGCCG
>DKKP01000236.1 GCA_002455335.1 Anaerolineales bacterium UBA6663
ACCTGGATGAAGTTCAACGGATCGACGTAGGGGTTACGGAGGATGACCGAGCGCTGGATCACGGGGTCGGCCGACATCAAATCGCGCTGGCCCGAGATCGCCAGGATGGCCGCTCGGGTGCGGTCGAACTCCAATCGGATGCGTTCGAAGATCGCTGCCGCTTCGGGCACATCACCGGCAAGCTGCACGTACAGCGCCGCAATATCCATGTCGGCCTTGAGCAGCGACATCTCGGCATTGTCGAGAAGCGCCCGAAAGAAGGGCCAGCTATGATACATCTCGCCCAGGACATCCGGCGGCGCGGCAGCGAGACCGGCGCCCAGCCCGTACCAGCCCGGGAGATTGAAGCGACTCTGCATCCAAGAGAACACCCACGGGATCGCCCGGATCGCCGTCGGTTGCAGCCCGCCGCCGCGCCGCGCTGTCGGCCGAGACCCGATGTGCAGCGTGCTGATCTCGTCGATCGGGGTCACGGCGCGCCAGAAATCGATGAAGCCCGGTGTGTCGTAGACCAGCGAACGGTATGCGTGGCGGGCTGCTTCAGCCATCGTCGACATGGCTGATCGCCAGTGAACGGCGGGCTCAGGGGCCTCGTCTCCCGGTGCGACGCTCGCTTGAAGAACGGCGCTCACGATTTGCTCAAGGTGGCGATGGGCCAGATCTGGATCGGCGTAGCGCGAGGCGATGACCTCACCCTGCTCCGTCACGCGGAAGCGGCCCTCGACAGTGCCCGGGGGCTGCGCGCGGATGGCGCGATTGGCCGGGCCGCCACCGCGCGCCACTGTGCCCCCACGGCCATGAAAGAGCGTGAGCGTGACGCCGTGGCGGGCGCAGACCTCGGTGATGCGCTCCTGCGCCTCGTACAGCGCCCAGTTTGCGGCCAGGTAGCCGCCGTCTTTGTTGCTGTCGGAGTAACCGATCATCACCACCTGTTCGCCGCCCCCGGCCGTCAGATGGGCCTGATACACGGGCAGGCCAAACAGGCGCTCGAGGATACCGGCTGACGACTGAAGATCGCCGATGGTCTCGAACAGGGGCGTGATCTGCAGGCCAGGCGCACAGCCGGCCCAGCGCGCGAGCAACATCGCGCCCAGCACATCCGCCGGGCCACGCGTCATCGAGATGATGAATGGGCCCAGCAATTCCGGCCCGTAGACCCGCTGGACGCGTGCGATCAGGGTGAACAGCGCCCAGGTCTCGCTCGTTTCGACAGTCACGCCAGCGCGGTGAGCCAGTCCGGCCGGGCGCGGGGCGCTCAACCAGTCGACCAGCAGATCCACCTGTTCACCGGGAGGCAAGCGCTCGAAGTCTTGAGCCCAGCCCAACGCCCGCAAGATCTCGCTCAACGCCGCAGACAGCCGGGCCGAGTCCTCTCGAAGGTCAAGCCGGGCCGCATGCAGGCCGAAGATGTCCAGCTGCTGCTGAGCCTGGGCAATCGAGGGCGCATCGCTGAACGAGAGCCCTGGGTGCGCGGTTGCAGGCCCAGGCAGGGCCGCCGCGATCTCGGCCAAGGGCGTGGCCACATCTTCGACCCGCGCCCGCGCCACATGCGGCGTCTGGCTGAGCAGCCGCGTGGTCATATCGTCGCGCGACGCCTCTTCAAGGTCTCCGGCAAGCAGGCTCAACGCCAGGCGATAGATCTCGTGGCCGTAGCGCTCCTCGAGGAAGGCGGCATGCGGCGGCAACGGGCGCCGCGCCGCGACCCAATCAGCTAAAACCGGCGTCGCCGGCGCCCGACGCTCGTCGAAGCTCAGCCGACGGGCGAGATCCTGCAGGGTCTCGCGATGGCGCTCAACGGCCAGGCCGCGGTGAAGCCGCAGCGTCTCGGCCGTGACCTCTGCCGTGACGTTCGGGTTGCCGTCGCGATCGCCGCCCACCCAGGACGCCAGCGTCAGCCAGCCGCGCGGCGCACTCAGCTGCGGATAGTGGCGCGCGATTGCATCGGCCAGTTCGCGCTCGACGCGCGGCAGAGCACGCCAGAAGATCTCGTCGATGAAGTACAGATTGGTGCGGACCTCGTCGGTCACCGCCGGGCGCGAGGTGCGGTTGCGGTTGGTCAGCCAGAGGCCCGTGATCTCGGCCTTGATGGCCGCCAGATGTGCCTCGCGCTCGCGCGGCAGGAGATCGATGTAGTACAGGGCGCGCAGGCTGCGTGCGATGCGCTGCAGCTTGGAAAGCACGGTTCGCCGTTTGGCCTCGGTCGGATGTGCGGTCAAGACGAGTTCGACCTTGAGACGCTCGAGCAGCGCAGAGATGCTGGTTGCCGGGATCCGCTTCCGCCGAAATTCCGCAAACGTGTCGTCAAGCGATTCAGGTCGGGCGAGATCGACGCGTTCGCGCACCCTCAGGCTGCGCACCCGGTTCGCCTCCTCGGCGAGATTCACCAGATCGAAGTAGGCCGTGAACGCGGCGGCCACGGCCCGGGCCGAGCCCGCATCCAAGGCGTGCACCTGGCGTGTCAGCCGCGCGCTGGCATCCTGCTCCGCTGCGCGGCGATCCTTGGCCGCCTGGCGGATCCGCTCCTCGATCTCCAGCAGACCCGGCGACTCGAGCTCGCAAATAACCTCACCCAGCAAACGGCCCAACAGGTGGATGGTGGCGGAGAGTTCCATGTGGAAACGCACATGCTCCGAGTGTCACTTGACCCAGATGGGCGTGCCATGCCCAACCAGGATCAGCTCAGGGTTGAGTGTCAGCTGGCGCCACGCCGACTCCTGAGCCTGAAGCTCGTTGTCGGTGTTTGCGCCGAAAGAAGGTCGCATGCGACCCGCAAAGGACCGCATCGAGTCGCCGGCGAAGAGGATCCGGCGTTTGGCGTCGAAAAACGACATGTGCCCGGGCGTGTGGCCCGGGGTATGCAGGGCCATCAGACCGAGCGGCGCTTCAAGATCTTCGCCATCAGCGAGGATCCGATCCGGGATCACGGGGTTGACGCGCGCAAAAAGGAATCGGCTCGTGACCTCGAACGCCATGCGGATCGGCCCCGGCAGCCCGACCCGGCGCGTCTCACTGGCCGCGGCCATCGCCTCACCCTCGATCGCGCCGGCGAAGACCCGAGCGCCTGTGGCGGCGCGCAACGCCGCCGCGCCACCCATGTGATCACGGTCGGCGTGGGTCAGGAATATGGCCTGCAGCGACTCGGGCTGATGCCCCAGTTCGCGCATCAGACGCAGAACCGCCCGATGGCTATAGGGCAACCCAGCATCGATGACGGCCAGATCTCGGCCCGATTCGAGCAGGTAGCAATTGGCGACGACACCTGGGACCTGATAGACCCCAGGCACAATGGGCTGAACCACGGTTAACCATCCAATGCTGGCCGACGCCCGGGGCATATCCGGGGCGTCCGCTATGATGCGTGGCGGCCGCGCCACGGCGGGGTGATTGTAGCCCAACGCCCCCCGGCGCATCAATCTTGTGTGCGGGCAACCGAAATCCAGGCATCCGACACTGACAAGTGACGTGTACCCACGCTACGCCGGCGCCGACGGCGGAGCCTTTGGCGCGATGCGCCTGACCCACGACCAGACTGCATACGCTACAACGGCGGCACCGGCTACGAGCAAGATCGACTCCTCGTAGACCGCCACCCAGGCGATCGCATCTTCCCAATGGTCGCCAAGCCACCAACCCAACAACGCGAACAGAGAGTTCCACAGACTGCTCCCCAACGCCGTCGCCGCGAGGAATGTCGAAAGCCGCATCGGCGCCATGCCGGCCGGGATCGAGATGAAACTTCGCAGCCCCGGAAGCAGACGGCCGACAAAAACGGCGAGGGCGCCATGGCGGTCGAATACCGCCAATGCCCGCAAGAACAATGGCTCGGAGAGCCCGATCCAACGCCCGTAACGCTGGACGAGGCTCAAGAGGATGTGCTCCTCGGCCCAACGTCCCGCGCCATACAAGATCAACGCGCCCAACACCGAACCGAACGTGGCGGCGACAATCACGCCCCAGAGCTCAAACACGCCGCGCCGCGCGAGGATCCCGGCGAACGGCAAGATCGCCTCCGAAGGCACTGGAGGGAAAACCGTTTCGAGCACCATCGCCAACACCAGACCTGGGTAACCCGCCTGGGTGATCATGGCTTCCACCCACGCGAGGATCATTTGCAAGAGGTCAGTCACACACACGCTCCCATTGACATCGCTAACGTGCGAACACGCGACATCCGACAACTGTATCGCCACGGACCTTAAAATAATCTCAGAGCCGGCCCGAACCCTTGAATTTCAGCGGTTTTGATGTAAATTCTTTCTCGACGCGTGACCGACAGCCACGCGTTCCATCGTTGCCGCCTATCCGAGCTCGCCGCGCCGGTTAACCGCCGGGCGGTCCGTGAACCTCGGACTGGGTGGCAAATTCGTTTTCCGGGAAAGGTGCCTGATCAAATGGCTGCGAGCTTCGAGCGCTATGCGTACATGAGCCCCAAGCTGCACCCCGTGGAGAGCCCTGAAAAGGGTGGCCACGGCCTGATTGCGCGTGAGCCCATCCAAGCAGGCGAACGTCTGCTGGTCTGGGGCGGCGCTATCGTCGATCATGACAGGCTGAAGAAGCTGCCCGCAATCTTGCAGCGCCGCAGCGTCCAGGTCGATGATGGTCTGTACCTCGTCACGCCAGTCAAGGATGAGCCCGCCGACTACATCAACCACTCGTGCGCGCCCAATGCAGGCCTGCAAGGCCAACTGACCGTGGTCGCCATGCGTGCGATCGATCCAGGCGAAGAGGTCTGCTTCGACTACGCCATGACTGATGCAAGCCCGTACGATCAATTCGACTGCGAATGTGGTGCGCCTACCTGCCGGGGCCGGGTCACGGGCAACGACTGGCTCCTGCCTGAACTGCAGGAGCGCTATCGCGGTTATTTCTCGACCTACGTCCAGCGGCTGATCGATCGCTCGGTTGAGCGCGTCAGGCCCTCGCAGATCGCCTGGGCCCTGTAGCCCTCCTCTGTCAGACATGTCGATGGAACAAGACCGGGCGAGCCATGCTCGCCCGGTCTTGTTCCATCG